>JBCCGK010000007.1:0-180530 GCA_039029315.1 Bacteroidota bacterium
CTACATCATTGGCATTGCGGGTCTGGCAGATATCACCATTGAAGTCCTCCTGGGCAAAAGCCGGGATGGAGAGGCAAGATGGGAAAATGATGATCAGGTTCGAATTGAATACAGCATCGACAATGGTCCCTTCCAGATTGCAGGTCTGTTTACTGGAAATAATCCAGCTGCAGGCGTAGGGGGAGAATTGCTAGAAGATACTGATCAAAATCCGGGGACTTTCGGACCATTTGGAACAGCTTTGACTGATGTCTTTACCAATTTTTCCTGGACTGTACAGGGATCAGGAACCAATCTTGAATTCCGCGTTGTCGTTCTCTCAAATGGAACGGAAGAAGTCGCCTTTGACAAGATCTGCATCTCCACTGCCCTGGCTTGTTTGAATGACACCACCAATGTCTCAGCAGGAACCTGCGATCCTGGTCAGGTAGGCATCGTTCAGCAGACCCTCACCAATTTCTGCGGAGCGGATAGTATTGTCATCACCACCACTACACTCCTGCCAAGCGATACCACCAATGTGGCTTCAACCACTTGTGATCCCGGTCAGGTTGGCGTCGTTCAGCAGACCTTCACCAATCAGTTTGGGTGTGATTCCATCGTGCTGACTACAACCACATTGCTCCCAAGTGATACGACAAATGTAGCCGAAACCACTTGTGATCCCGGTCAGGTAGGCGTTGTTCAGCAGACTTTCACAAACCAATTTGGATGTGATTCCATCGTGCTGACAACAACCACATTGCTGCCCAGTGATACGACCAATGTCCCAGCCACGACTTGTGATCCCGGTCAGGTAGGCGTGGTTCAGCAAACTTTCACCAATCAGTTTGGATGTGATTCCATTGTTCTGACGACAACCACATTGCTGCCCAGTGATACGACCAATGTGGCTTCAACCACTTGTGATCCCGGTCAGGTAGGCGTTGTGCAGCAGACTTTCACCAATCAGTTTGGGTGTGATTCCATTGTGCTGACGACAACCACATTGCTGCCCAGTGATACGACCAATGTCCCAGCCACGACTTGTGATCCCGGTCAGGTAGGCGTTGTGCAGCAGACCCTCACCAATCAATTTGGATGTGATTCCATTGTGCTCACAACCACCACTTTGCTGCCAAGCGATACCACCAATGTGGCCGAAACGACTTGTGATCCAGGTCAGGTGGGCGTGGTTCAGCAGACCCTCACCAATCAGTTTGGATGTGATTCCATTGTACTCACTACCACCACTTTGCTGCCAAGCGATACCACCAATGTGGCAGAAACCACTTGTGATCCAGGTCAGGTGGGCGTGGTTCAGCAGACCCTCACCAATCAGTTTGGATGTGATTCTATTGTACTCACAACCACCACTTTGCTGCCAAGCGATACCACCAATGTGGCTTCAACCACTTGTGATCCAGGTCAGGTGGGCGTGGTCCAGCAGACTTTCACCAATCAGTTTGGATGTGATTCCATTGTTCTGACTACAACCACATTGCTGCCCAGTGATACGACCAATGTGGCTTCAACCACTTGTGATCCCGGTCAGGTAGGCGTGGTTCAGCAGACTTTCACCAATCAGTTTGGGTGTGATTCCATTGTCATCACCACGACCACCCTCTTGCCGCTCCCCGATGCTGGTTCAGACAATTCTACAACAGTCTGTGAAGGCACAGTCGTAGATCTCCAAGCACTCATCAGCGCTCCTGGTGGCAGCTTCGAAGATCCTACAGCAAGTGGTGGATTGAGTGGATCTGATTTCAATACCACTGGCTTGCCTCCTGGAAACTATAACCTCTTGTATATCGTGGCAAGCGGCAATATCTGTGATGATGACACTGCAACCATCACCGTTACTGTTGAACCCAATATCGAAGAGACTTGTGTGATCAATACCTATGATACTTCTCATCCAGATGATCATGTCTTTGTCTTCTTTGATTTCCCCAAAGCTGCTGGCGGAACTTATCTCGCTGCGCGCTTTGTATGGGACAACACTCCCGGTCAGCTGACTGTCAATGCCAATGGAACTGCTACCATTTCTGGCAAAGTCAAGCTCAAGCAAGACAACAATGTCAAATTTGATGTGAACATCCTGCTCGAAAACAGAATGGATTGGCCTACATGGTCTGGCCTTGGACGCACCTATGCCTACAAGCCTGCCACACAAGCCGTCGCCTCTCTCGAACATGTCAACTGGGATTATTATGAAATGAGTGCTGTCAGCAATCTTGTCGGCTGTGCAGGATCTACCTATGATGGCGATCTTATCAGCCTCACACATAAGCCTGCTGATTATTCCATGGGCTTCCAGGTGGGCTTCGCTGCCAATGAAAAAGATGATGATAAAGGTATTGCTGGATGGTTCTTCTATTCGGGAACGCTCGGTGGAGTCAGTGTTTCTGATTGGGGAGACATGAATGCCGATCTGGACTGTAGCTTCTCTAATTGTGTTGATTGTACGGTTGACTTTACCACTGTCAACTCTCCTGAGATTTGTAATGGCACGGGTGGTGGATCTATCACCGTCAATGCTAGCGGCGGAAGCGGCGTCTATGACTTCTCAGAGGATGGCGGCACTACATGGATTACTGGAACGGGAAGCAATTCTCATACTTTCAGCAACCTCTCTGGCATGATCGATCTGCGCGTACGCGACGCCAATGATCTCAACTGCCGATCCGACATTCGATATATTGATCTCACTGGACCAAGTCCTGATTTCACTACCTCAACTGTCAATGTGTCTTGTGCCGAAAATACAGATGGCTCCATCGATGTGAATGTTGTTGCAGGAAATGGACCATTTATGTATGCCATCAATGGAAGTGCATTTGTAGGGAGTGGCAATACACACACCTTCTCCGGGCTTGCTGCGGATGATCATACCATTCAGGTCAAGGATGCCAATGGTTGTCTCTCTGATATAAGAACCGTAACCACAGGTACCAACAATCCACCTGCTTTTGATGTGTCCATTACGCATGAATCTTCTCCTGGTGCCAATGACGGAGCAATTACGGTAACCGTAACCAGCGGGGTGCCTTCCTTCCTTTTCTCCAATGACAATGGGACGACTCTGGTTCCAGGAGTTGGGAATACACATATCTTCACTGGTCTCGCAATTGGCGTCTATGATCTGATTGTTGAAGATGGAAATGGCTGTCAATCTACCCGTCTTCCCGCCTTTGTCTCAGGGGCAAACTTCTGTCCTCCTGCAAGCGTCATTGATGACCTCTTTACTGCCCATCCCGGCAATGATGGCAAGAATGCGCGTTTCATGTGTGAAGACCAGAGTCCTCATCTGCTTTATGAAGTAACAGGTCTCGCAGGTGGCAGCAGCATCTATCTCGACTGGGAAGTCTCTGGTTTCCAGGGAAAAGCCACAGGTGATCGTCCAACTGTAGATGGTATGGTGCCTGCAACTGATGGATCTGTCGGGGGAACAACAACTCCTGTCAGCAGCAATGCTATTCATACCTTTGATGCCAATGGAAAGGTCTTCGGTCTGGAAGACAATGTCAACTCCATGAGAAGAATCTCCCTGGCTGTTCAGCCTTATTTTGTCAACGGCACAGTCTCTTGTCCAGCCAATCCAGATACCTGGAAAGTCTATATCTACAAGCGTGCCAAAGCCGAACTGGACAATGCCATCGTTCCTGGAACGGCTATTGTAATCAACAGTGGAGATGACCCAACAGGAAGTATCAGCATAGATCAAACCGCTAACATCAAGGAAAACAGCAACGGTACCTTGATTTATGATCTGCACATCGATCCCAATCCAGATATCACAGAACTTGCTTCTGGACTCGATTTATCCAATGTAGGTCTCTCTGAAAATGATGACAGCGACAATGACTTTGAAGACATCGATCTGGGACTGACAAGCCTGACCAATACTTCAGGAGGAGCGGTAACTGTAACTGTAGAAGTTACCCCCAAATTCGATCCAAACCATTCTCGCGCGGCTGACAAGGATCCAATCAATAATCCTAATGGATATTGTGATGGCGCAACACAGACCATCGATATCATTGTCAATTCTGCAAGCCCTAGAAAGGCGAATACTGCTGTCTTGCTCAATGGCAAGTCTGTCAATTTCAGACTCTATCCCAATCCGGCTGATACTTACTTCTTCCTGCAGGCATCCGCTGTTCTGGAACAGGCCCAGAAGTTCGAAATCACCAATATGTTGGGACAGATCTTGATGAAAGGACAGATCGAAGCTGGTGCAGCCCGCGAAAAAGTTGAGGTACAGAACCTTTCCGCTGGCATATACCTGGTCAGAATAACAAACGAACAAGGTCCAGATGCATTGATTCGATTTGAGAAAATGCATTGATGCACTGACTCATCCCCTATTTTTACCGATAGCGCTACTCCCCGCAAGGAATTTCCTTGTGGGGGGTTATCATTTTGGGTGTAACCTTTTGCCAACTAAGCATTAGGAGGAAAACGACTTTTATTCCCACGTATCTCACACTAAAACAACAGCTATATGCGGTTCGGTCTTCTAGTCTCTTTGCTATTGATAAGCAATAGCCTTCATCTGTTCGCACAAGAAAGACTCTCTCTTCCAGAAGCACTCGCTCGACACTTGGTGCAAATTTCTGTGCGGGGAAGTGGCGGGTTTCAAGGAGAATGCTTACAGGTAGCCATCAAAAACCTGAAATCAGAAATTGTGTCATTGGACATTCCTTCTGGATATATCTTCGCCAGTAAAGATAGTGCAGTACAAAACCTGATGGTAACTGCGTCAAGAACGATGACTATTGACCCATATTCTGTCAAACGGACTCGCTTATTTACCATGTGCACCCAATCTTACAATATGTCCCCCCGGAGAGGTGCAGAATTCTTGGCAGGGAAAATGGCAGAAGGCTCACTTCTGGATTTGGCACAAAAGATTTCGAATAGAGGCTACCAAAACAGTACTGCACAATCCGCTGTCTGGACCCTTGCGAATGGAGAATCCAGTCGGCATATTTATGGGCAGGACACCAGCATGGTTCGGGACCTTGCCCTGACTGTTAGTGAAGCAACAGGCGTCCCTCTGACTGAGTTTATCCTGGAGCCAAGAAGCCATCAGATCACAAGCATTCGCACGAGTATGGAAGTTCTGATTCCCAAACATCTGCAACGAGCCACATTGGGCTTATACGATGCGCAAGGTCAGCTTATCCGCGAATATTTTTCTCAGAAGGCAGTAGAAATGGGGTTTATGCAATGGCGGGTTGGCGCCTCCCATAGTTTGGGGGACAGTGCTGAACTATACCTCAGATTAATGGAGGGCGAGGAACTTATCTCAGAAAAACAGGTATTTGTTTCTGATAGCATTACGCCTTTACAACGGATTCATAGTGAAGCAGTCATGATTTATTCAACCGATACAGATGTTCAGGCAAAAGTGGGAATTTATGATTCCGAAGACCGCCTGTATTTCATCCTTGCGGGAGATCGACATATCCCGAAGGGCACGCATAGAAGTAGATTTATTGCTGGAAAATCCCTTCCCTATGGGCCAGAGTACTTTGTCAAAATCAAGGTGGGTGACCAGGTTCTTGCTTCACAAGTCCTGGATGTCAACAGCCCACCTCCCACACTCTATCCCAAGCGAGTGGTAAAAGGAAAGGCAAGTTTTCACCTGAAGCAGGAAATAACAGATGGACTTCTAGCCATTTATGATGACAAGGATCGTCTCAAACGAGTTCTATACGAAATTCCTTCTATGCGACCTGGAAATAAATCATTCTCCTATTTCTTTCAGCATCGACAGGGGAAGGGAGCAAGCTTTTTTCTACGGTTGACGGACAAGGATGGCAAACTTGTGATAGAAAAGGAGATTCGGGATTGAGCAAGGATTCCCCCTCCTGCCTTAGCAGAGAAAATATTAGTACAGCGTAACAAATTTTTTTTATCATTCCTTCGAGAACCCCTTCACACTGGCCCAACCCCCTTCCGATACATCGGAATCTTCGACAAGGGGATTTCCCGCAAAGCCTTTTCTGTTGAAAATCAGGATTATCTTTGCCAGTTCCCCTTTTTTAAGGGGAATCCCGATATATCGGGAGCGGAAAGGGGGTTCAAGAGGAAGTAAAAGAAACTTATGTTACGCTGTAATTAGGTTGGCTTGCCTCCTATTCTCTGGAAAGCGGAAGATCCAGACGGGAGGCTCTTCCGGCTTTTGCCCAAAAGAATGAGAACAGACAGAAGAATCTGCTTTTTTTCAAGCACCAGGAATCTGTGCCAGGCAGGAGGCCGGTCAAGGGTTCACAGGATATTTTCTCAAAAATCGTAGAGGAATTATCTAATCAGCACCTTTTCAGACAGTATTCCCTTCGAACTTTCCATAGTCCAGAGATAAATACCAGGACTGAGGTCAGCTGTAGAGATAGTCATATGTCGAAAAGAGGGTCCAATGTTGACTTGATGGATAACTCTACCTGAGAGGTCAATCAATGTTAAGGAGCTGGATGCATTCACACAATTTCCTTGTTGTAGATCAAGCTCAAATTGTGCGTCATGATGTCTGATCTTGAGGCCACACATTTCCTCCAGGTCTGAGAGACCTGAGATAAGAGAAAATTCAGCAATGCTCACATCAGCGTTCAAGGGTTGGGCAAGAGTCGCCAGGGTGGCTACTGCAGCCTTGACCACTTGATGAAAAAAGTTCATATTGATGGTAGCGACAGAATCGCCAGGAGAGTGGTAGTTATGATTTCGAAATTCTGCTCCATCGGTCAACATTAAGGCAGGACGGTTGGTTTGCCAAAAGGGGGCATGATCACTCCGTAAGAGGTCAGGGGTCAACAAACCATTGGCAGGGGTTACGAAAGATCGCACCAATAAGTCTGGCACATATGCCATCGCACAACTATCAAACTTCAGGCGTAAGGGATTGGATTGGTCATTGGATACACTTGTGATAAAATTTCCCCGAAAGCTATCCTGGGCAACCTCATTATAGAGGGTGGGAAAAAGCTGCTCGAAGCCCGTGGGAAATTGCTGGGAATTGGGACGATCATCATAGTAGCCAATCATTTCAAAATTAAGGACCCCATCAATGACTTCATAGGCCGGAATTTCATCTGTAACATATGCGATGCTCCCTTGCAGGCCTGTTTCTTCCTGATCAAAACCAATAAACCGCAATGAATGGGCAAATTCATATTGGGAAAGAATTCGGGCACATTCCATCACGCCTACTGTCCCAGAGCCATTGTCATCGGCAGCATCTGTTCCGCTCACCCCATCAAAATGTGCATCGACCAGATAGCTAATGCTTTCATGCTTCAAGCCCACTCTTCGGCCAATGATATTTTCCAGGGTATAAGTTCCCAGATTTTTTTGATGACGATAGGCCTCCAATTCTCCCTGAGTAAAAATGGATTCCAGGGAGTCCTTGACTGCATTGAGGTGATCCAGGGCAGGTCCAGGAGTGGATGTCCGCTCTTGGGCCAGCCAGAGCAGATCGTTTTTCATTCGGGTGCTATCTACTTGATCTACCATTGACTGAATGTCTATGGTATACCCATCGTTGACAATAATTTTTACTCGATGGTCCAGAAAATTGATGGGGTGCGGAGCGATCCAGACGATTGACTTATCGGTTCCAGGTGCAATAGAAGGTCCCACATCTCCTGTGGCTGCTGAAAAATCTGCTGTGAATGTTTCTCCAGCATCATCGGACAACAACGCCCAGACTTCCAAACTATCATTTTCTGCATCTGACAAATCAAATCGCACTTCCAGGCGTCGATCTCTGTATTCATATTCGGCTGACATATGCGAGATCACAGGCGCTTGATTTTGGCTCCATCCTATACTGGATAACAAAGAGAGGCATGTCAAGGAGAGTAGGAATTTCATAAAAATTAATTTGAATCTTTGTAATCGGAAGTTCGCGAAAAGATCAGCTATCCACAAAAGAGCGAACAATATAAATATTCAGAGACGTTTGTTTCCACAGTTTACTTCCAAGAAAAAACCAGGCTCAAATTGTCGAGACTGGCGTTCAGAACGGATGGATTTGGGGAGCAATTTCTTGGATTTGACATCGCCTTGAGGCGGTCTTTATTCTTTCCAAGATAGAGGACAGCAGGATGTGAACTTGCTAAAAATCAAATATCTTTGCCTCATGAAAAAACTAGTTATCTGCTCTCTTTCCCTGCTCCTGGCTCTCCTATTAATGACTCATGGCTTGCCAGCCCAACAGGCGTCCTTATTGCCTGAGACCGATATCCTTGAACAACTCAAAGAAATTCCAGGATGCAAGGTCAAACCTCTCGCCAATTGGCAAGGACAAGGGTGGGAACTGATTCTCAAGCAACCGTTGGATCACAACAATCCCAAAGCGGGCTATTTTAAACAACATATTTATCTCAAACATACCGACACACAGGCACCTACCGTCCTGGTAACGGAAGGATATTCCCTTAGAGGCTTACGGGACTATGAATTAGCTGCCCTTCTGGGGGCAAATCAGGTTCGTGTAGAATACAGATACTTCGGTGAGTCGGCCCCTCCTAAAAGGAAAGGCTGGCAATATCTCAGAAATCAATCTGCTGCGGATGATTTGCATCGGATTCGCCAATTGCTTGGCAAGATCTATCAAGGACCCTGGATAAATACAGGAATCAGCAAAGGCGGACAAACCAGCTTGATTTATCGCAGATTTTATCCTGAGGATGTGGCAGCAACGGTGGCCTATGTTGCGCCCATGGCATTGGGGTTGGAAGATCCACGAACAGATAGATGGCAGGATTCCATTGGCAGCGATGCCTGTCGGGAGTCTATTCGTGTCTTTCAGCGATCTGTTCTAGAACAGCGGGAAGCAGGACTTGAGGTATGGACTGGCTATGCCAAAGCCAACAAACAAACATTTCCCATAGGCGCTGAAGTGGCCTTTGAATATGCTGTGCTTGAATATCCTTTTTCCTTCTGGCAATCAGGAGTAGATTGTCATAGTATTCCCGCATCTGATGCTCCCCCCACTGAATTAACCGCCCATCTTCTAGAAGTAGTAGGAACAAGTTTGTATACCAAAAAAGGCATCCAGGCTTATCAAGCTCACTTTTATCAGGCCATGTATGAACAAGGATATTATGGGTTTCCGACAGCGCCAGTAAGTGATCTTCTTCGGGTTGCTCAACAAGCTAGCAATCGCATCTTTGCTCCACAAGGGATTGAGATCCCGTTCCAGGCTGGATTTGTTCCTGACATCCTGGATTGGCTGGACGAACACGGAGACAAGATTCTCTACATCTATGGAGAAATCGACACCTGGACAGCCTGTGCGGTTCATCCAAATCCTGTCAGAGATGCCTTGAAATTGACAGTCGAAGGGGGAAATCACGGGGTACGTCTCAAACACCTGACTTCTGAGCAAAAACAATTGGCTTATGAAAAACTTGAAAGTTGGATTGGCATAAATATTCAGTCACGATAAGTTCAGGAGTTTTCCCTAATTCAGGAGAAATTTGTCTTCCATGATGCGTTTGCCCCCCAAAATAAGCTGAAACAGATATACTCCCGCGGCATGATCACCCAAATCCATTGTTTGTGTATAATTCCCTCCTTGTGAGATGGGTTGATGTAGGATTATGCGGCCTCTCATATCCAACACATTGATGGCAGAGTTCTCAAGAAAAGGCAGATTTTCTGCGCGAAAATACATACGGCCACTGGATGGATTTGGATAAAGAGACACAACTGCATCAGGAAAAAATGCTGCGAGATTCATCACCCTGGCTCGAAACCAAATGCTGTCAGAAATTGATTGACATCCATTGGCATCAGTAATCTGGACTTGATAATAACCACTATCCGAGGGGAAAATCTGCTGATTCATAGAGTCAGTCAGGGACAAACCGTTCAGCCACCATTGATAAGCCGAAGCCCCGACAGTAGCATCAAGTTGGTCACCAGAGAGGGTGATGGTCGGTTTGGCTGGAATTGGATGGACCACAAGAGGCTGGGTAGCAGAATCCGTACATCCCATCGTATTTGTGAACACATACAATACAGAATGGGTTCCGGCCCCAATTGTAGCGGGATCAAACTGATTTCCATTTATCCCTCCTCCACTATACATGCCACCAATTGGGCTTCCTCCCATCAAGGGAAAAACTTCCTGATCTTCACAAACTGGTAAAAACTCATCCAATTGGACATCAGGGACATCAGATACACGTATATCCAGAGAGTCTGAAGCAGAACAACCATTGGTATCCGTAAATTGGTATTCAAGAGAAAATACCCCTACACCCACAACAAGTGGATCAAACATATCAGCATTTACTCCGGGCCCAGTAAAACTACCGCCCATGGGTGTACCAAAAGTGAGCTGAAGAGGGGCATCATTGAGACATAGCTCCACATCCAGCCCAGCTTCTACAATGGGTATATCCAGAACAGTCATGGACGATTGGTCAGCAGCCATACACCCATCCCCATTTACTACCGTATAACCAAGACTCACAGTTCCAGCGCCCACCAACATAGGATCAAATTCATTGTTGGCACCTATCCCGCTCCCGGTCCAACTCCCGCCAGCAGGAGTCCCTTCAGGCAAGATAAATGGAACAGCATCCAAACAAACGCTAGTCAGACTTGGAGCTACCACTGTTGGCGCTGGCAAAACGGTAATGGTTTCTGAAGCTGTGTCGGATTGACAAGTTGGATCTATGAAAATATACGTAAGTGTGTAGGTGCCCGGCCCGACCAATTGGGGATCGAATACATTTGCTGCTACGCCAGTCCCACTATAACTTCCACCTACCGGGCTGCCAGAACTCAAGGATAGAGGCGCGTCATTCTCACAAATGTCCGTGAAAGGAGCAAGTGTCACAGTTGGTTGAGAAATGGGCGTAAAATCATAGACCGTATTGGGAGAATTGTAGCCGCTCATTGGGGCTCCATTGGTATTGCTCCATCCCGAAAATTGGGTTGGCGCACAAGGATTGACTGTAGGAAAACATCCATTGGCAGAAACATCCCAGATCATCAGACTAAATATTTCTCCCCCATTCATGCCTTCATCTGTCGATGGGGTGGTGATGTCATCTCCATAAATCGGCAAATTGATATATGCCAGACCTCCATTGATGATTACTTGAGATGCACCCGCACAATTACCCGAGGCATCAAATGCAGCCACCCAATCAGCAGCATCGGCAGGTATACCAGCAATGGTGGCTTGCCCCAGAACCGTACCTGACAAATTAGTAGGTATAAAAGAGAATTTGGCTGGTTGGGCAATCACAGAAGTGATTCCAAGCATCAAGAGCCAAAGAAAAATCGACCTTCGTGTTTTCATGATAAGTAAGTTAATCAAACAACTCTTATTCCCGGACCAAAAGAATTCGATGTGTTTCCTTAAGTAATCCATTCACATGAAGATTTACAAAATAAATTCCTTCTGGCTGATTCTCTGCATCCCACATAAGTTGATATTCCTGATCTAGCTGTATCTCATTCACCAATGTCGTGATCTGCTGTCCCAGTGCATTGACAATCTCCACGTGAACAAGTGATTTTTTCTCCAATATATAGGAGATCGACACCTGCTCGGAAAATGGATTGGGAAAGGCCCCCATAAAATTGTCACCAGCAAATTCAAGCAGAAGCTCTATGAGCTGCATATCTCCCTGGAAAGGAACTTGTTGTTCACTCTCCTGTCCTTCAAAACTGAAGGACAGCATCTCGGCTGCAAGAAGGCCTTCCTTTGCAGAGGTGACAGGATCATCACCGTATACTGCGGTAGTCATCAAATAGCCATCCTCCAAGACTTCCATTGCTGCGATGACTGTTCCGTCTTCCCGATGAATCAATACCTGTTTACCGATGGCTTTTGCTCCTAAATTCGACCTCCCGTTTACGAAATTGTACACAGGCGTTTGAGCTTGGCCAAATTCATTTTCTGGCACCCGATAGGCAGTTCCTCCTACAGCGCTGTCTACGCGAACCCAATATCCAAATCCATTTTGGAGCAAGGTCAGGGTATTCAGAAATGGAAGGGCATTCGGATCATATATCAAGGCACCATTGTCGAAGCCAGAAACAAAGGACAAATTCCCGGCATTGATCAAACTGTTGAAATACAAGTTTGGTGTATCTGGTAGTTGCGGAACATAAGCTGCAAGGTTCCAGCCAGCATCCAGATCCTTTTTGCGTGTTGGATTGATCGGGCTGCCTGTAAGAATCAGGGTATCATCTGTATTGACCCGAACCCAATAGGCAGCATATCGCTCAATCTCTGTCAGGGTATTCAGAAAAGCCAGACCATTGGGATCATATAATTGTGAGCCTCCATCGAAACTAGTAACATACTCAAGATTGCTTGGAAGTAATGAGCCAAATACTTGTGCGACACTGCTGTCATCAGGCATGACATCAAAGGAGACAAGATTCCAGCCTGACCGCAAAAAAATGCTATCGACATCACTTCCACCAAAATTGTACACATCATTTGGATCGTCGAATCCCGGAAGAGCTTGACCATTTGTGTTTTGCCAAGCAGAAAAAAACTGGGGATTCGACATGTCAGGATACCAAAGAACCTCGCAGGCAGGCAAATGCTTGAGCCGCAAGCTAAAGGTCTCCCCGGTATTCATGCCTTCATCTATAGAAGCAGTGGCAGGATCATCCCCATAGATGATCAGGTTGAAATGGGCGATTCCTCCACTCACTACAATGGGTGATTTCCCTGCAAGATTTCCATTACTATCAAAGGCTGCAATAGAATCAGAGTCCAGTGCCGGCACACCATTAATCTCCGCTTGCCCCAAAAAGCTGGCAAATTCGTTTGTAGGATGCAGGGGAGGAAACAATTGACAGAGTGGGCCATCTGTTGTATGAATAGCCACACGATCAATGGCAATATCAGACGTAAAATTGTTCCCTGTCATTCCCAACAATCGAACTTTGATGATTTGCCCTACATAAGGCGTCAGATCTATCGTGGCAGAATCCCACGAATTGCCCTGATTCCCACTAACGGTCCAAATTGAGCTTCCCCAGCTTTGTCCATTGTCAGTACTCACTTCGACCGCCAAGGTTCCCATTGCTGTCCCAAACATATGATAGGCAAAGGAAAAGGTAGCCGTTGTAGCAGAATTCAAATCCAGGCAAGGCGATTGTAATCCTGCAGTCATAGACGGATAATTCGGTGCACTGGCTTCTATATACATATAATAGGCCCCATCCAAAGCTGAAGAAGGCCCGGTATTATTAGAGGGAGTGCCTCCGGACTGATTACTCCATTGAAGAGAATCATCCAGGCTTTGTACCCAATCGCCCAGCCCATTCTCAAAACTTTGGGTGTAGGGAAAACTGTTTACCGTCGTATGACAAATGGTCGGATCCAGCACCGCTTCGCATGCAACTTCCAGAGAAAAAGTCCCCGAAGCACCTGTATATCCATCCACCACGGCATAATAGGTTCCTGGAGGTGCATTGAGTTCGATCAGTTGATCATTGTCAAAATTGAGGCAGTGGGTGGGATCACAGGCATCCAGAAGAAATACATCCAGATCCGCACTCAGATTGGCCAGGGACAGTTGGATATCTGATGCCACAGTGGTTGTGAATTCATACAGTAATTCTGGACCGCTTTCATCCCAGAAGATACAGGAGTACTGATCAATGCCGGAGGCTGCTCCAATGGTAGTGCTGTGAATGATGGTATCACAACTGATTGGGGTACTGACGCAGACAAAATTCGAGACAATGTCAATATCTATGGCGTCAAGAGCGATATCTGAGGCAAAATCGGTCCCTGTCATTCCCAGAAATCGCAGTTTGATTGTCTGTCCGATAAAGGCAGTCAGATCCACAGAAGCTGTGTCCCAGGAATTCCCCTGATCTCCAATCACAGCCCAGATCACGGGTCCCCATGTTTGTCCGGTATCACTGCTGACTTGTATTGAGAGACTTCCCATATCCACGCCATACATATGGAAAGCAAAGTCAAGGGAAGCACTGGATGCTCCACTCAAATCCAGGCAAGGACTTTCAAGTCCTGCAGCTTTGTTGGGATAATTGGGCTGAGAGGCTTCAATAAAGACATAGGTACTTCCCTCATATGCCGCAGTGGGGCCTGTTCCCGGAGAAGGGGTAGCTCCGCTTTGGATCAACCAATCCAGGGAGTCTCCGATAGATTGTTCCCATAATCCCAGGCCATTCTCAAAGCTTTCTGTATGTGGGTAATTTCCAACAGTATTGTTACAGACTATCGGAATCCCACCGGTGATCAGGAATTGAAGCGCATTCTGCGCATTGACACATCCATAGCCCAATTGGGAGGACCAGCTTCCATTTGGTTGCCCGGTGACAGCCAGTGTGTAGGTGTAGCTGCCGACCTTGGCGCAGCTTTGTTCTAACACAGCCCGCGCCTGAGCAGCTGTCAAAGAGGAATCATAGGACAAGATCAATGCCATCACTCCAGCTGCATTGGGGCAGGCACTTGAGGTTCCATTGAAACTGGATACATAATCTCCGTTATTATAGCCATCACTTCCTGAAATATCCGTTGTGAAGATTTTTACGCCAGGTGCTGCCACGTCCAAATTGGTCCCAAAATCAGAACCCCACCAGCTTTCGCCATCACAGGAAGACGGATTTTTTCGCTCGTTGCACATACTCATGGCACCTACGGCGATGGTGTTATTATTCGAAGCTGGATAGGAGACAGTCCCATTCCCATTTCCCGCTGAGAAGAGGACAGGACTTCCCAATCCTCCTCTGCCACTTGTCAGAGAATTGGTAATTGCAGTATTGATCAGGGAAGAATTGCTTCCTCCTCCCCAGGAATTACTCAGAATATCTGCCTGTCCTTGATTCCAGGCCCAGTTGATCCCCGCTGATATCTGGGAAAAGGAGGTCACCCAACTTCCACTCGAATCACTATAGGCGATGCGGATGGGCACAATCTTACAGTTATAAGCCACTCCGGCTACCCCTATTCCGTTGTTTGCGTTTGCAGCAACTATTCCCGCACAGGCAGTCCCATGGGAATCGTCTCCAGCAGGTCCTCCATTGCTCCCCAGATTGGTCGCATCGAATCCCGGCAACATATTGGCAAGCAAATCCGGGTGTGTCAGATCCACCCCTTCATCCAAAATAGCCACACTTATTCCCGCTGAACCTGTCGTCGTATTCCAGGCAAGATCTACGTCCATGTCTGCATCTGGGGTTCCATTGTGTTGAATAGAGGAGCCAGTATTCTCAATCGACCATTGATAGGCATAAAAAGGATCATTGGTGTGTTTTCGTAGCTGAACAAGAAAATTGGGTTCTGCATATTCTACCAGACTGGAGGTGTGAAAAAAATTGGCCATCTCCATCGCATTTCCCATAGAATGTTTGGATGTCTGACAATAGTAGATAGAAGGGGTATAAGGATCTTGTCTGAGAACAGTGGTTTGGGTGAGGTCCATCAGTTCTTGTAGCTGATCGATGCCCACCCCTTGACGCATTTTTACCACAAATTCATCCATCAGTCCTTGCAAAACACCATCTTTATATTGCAAAAAAGGCTTGGCATAATGGATGTCGTTCAGATTTTCCAACCGATTCAAGATATCCAGGACATCCTCTTCGCTTACAGAAGATCTCAGAGGAACAAGACTGACCTTAGGCGCAGGCATCATCATATTCTCGGACAAGCTGAGTAAGGCTGGTTCATTTGACAAGAGGGTTTGCTTGTCTGCCAATGATAAGCCATCCCTAAATCGAATGATTACTTTTTCTGTAGAGAGGGTCAATGATTCTATCCCATTTGGACCATAATAAAAGTAGGAAGAACCGTCGCGGGAAGGGTCTCCCGGAGATTGTGCAAGTGGCAAACTCAGATTTCCGCAGCACACAATGAGAAGTACAAACTTTTTCAAGAAGCCAAAACGAAACATGAAAGCAGGCATAGATGGGTTGATTAAGGAAGAATTATCGGAAGAAACTGATCAAGGGGACTGATTGATTCAGATGAGGCAGACATGGGCCATTTACTAGGGCCTGATTTACTAAAAATTGCAGTCCTTTCCCTGAACTCAGAACAAGTGTTCTTCGCAACAACAACTTGTACAGAACTCAGCTCTTTTGTTTTCTCTGTCAATGCCAGAATTCTTAACAGGTTCAAGAAACTCAATGTATCTGACTACCAAGCAGTAGGAGTGATCAATTGTCAACAAATGATTGGAAGAAAGAATGGCGGCGGTCAAAACAACTTCCAATATAGAGATTCAAGTGCTATGCTCCAATATTCTCCAGATCCCTAAAGACAAGTTGTTCGAATTTGCCAAGAATACAAGAACAGCTTGTCTCTTTCTCCAACAGGCCGAAACAGGGATTCTGATCATTGTTTTTGGACTCTTGCCAGAAAGAGATGGTTCATTGGGTTGCTCCCAAGGCCGCTGATCCCTTTTTGCAAAATTCTGATGCTGCGGTCATAATATAAGGGAACGATAGGGGCCTCTTCCAACATCAAACGATCCATCTGATGATAGAGGTTCTGACGAAGTTGATCATCGGTAAGCGACAAGGCCCTGGTATAGAGACTGTCAAAGGCAGGGGAAGAAAAATGTGTTGTATTCGGTCCTCCCGGAGCATGATTTCCCGAATAAAACAAGGAGAGATAGTTCTCACTATCGGGATAATCTGCAATCCAGCTCGCTCTCCAAAAGTTGACCCTGACGCCATAAATCTCTTTGCGCAATGCCCCTCCCTGAAGGTTTTGGATTTGGATCTTGATTCCGACATTTTCCAGGGACTTTTGGATGAATTCTGAGATCGCGGCATACTTCTGGGTAGAATTGAGCACAAGTTCTGGCAGATTGTCTCCTTGCGGAAATCCAGCTTCTGCTAATAATGCGGCTGATTTGACAGGGTCATAGGTAAAGCCAGGAACTGCTGATTCATCAAATCCCGGCATGCCATTGGGAACAAAACCCGATTCTGCCGGATACCCCATGCCATTGAGTAAATAGCGGACCAATTTGGGCCTGTCTATTGCATAATTGATGGCTTTCCGAATCCGTACATCCGCTAACGGATGCTTGTTCACCAATTCCAGACTTGTATCTGTCTGAAATCCCAAATACTCTGTGTTCAATTGGGGAGCAAGAACAAACTGGAATCGATCCACATAGGCATCCTTGATCTGCCCATCTCTGCTAAGAATCTCGTCTTTGTAGCTCGGGTCAAGATCCCCAATGAAATCCAGATTGCCCTGCACAAATTCTATAAATGCAGACAAGCGGCTTGGACTGAATCGAACACTGACTGCATCCAGATAAGGCAGTGATTGGCCATTTTCTTGTTCAAAATAATCCGGATGTCGATGAAGAATAAGATGATTGCCTTCCTCCCATCGGTAGAACTGAAATGGCCCAGTCCCTACAGGATGTGCGCGAAAATCATCTCCGTATTCCTCCACCACCTCTTTGGGGACAATGTATCCGTAGGGCATGGCAAGAAGTCCCAATAAGGGAGGGAAGGAAGTAGTCAATCGAAGCTGAAAGGTCGAATCATTCACAACCCGAAATCCACGAATATGATCGACTTCTCTATTCTCATAAGCTTCCAAACCATCAATTTTTCCACTAAATATCCACTTCCCTGTTGAAGCAATAGCAGGGTTACATATCCTGTGGTAACTATAAACAACATCTTCTGCCACCACATTTCGTGTGAGATTGGGTCCAAAAGCTGGATGTTTGTGGAAAGGAACATCTGTGCGGAGATGAAATGTATAGAGGCGACCATCTTCCGAAATTTCCCACATTTTTGCCAGAGAAGGTTGAATGTGAAGATCAGAATCCAGCCGAATCAGCCCATTAAAAAGCTGTGCTGTCATCCAAATCGGCGCTTTTGATCGAGCAAAGGCCGGGTCCAATGTGGATAAGCCTTCGGCCAAATTCATGCGAAACACTTGCTTTTGGGCGGGTTCTTCCTGGTTTTGTCCACAACTTATCCACATCCCTATCAAAAAAAGAGAGGTTATGCACATAGATATTTTGGATCGGTGGATTGTAGACACAAGCAATTTCGTATATTTGTAACAAATATAAGCATCATGGGAAAAATCATTTGTTTAGCGAATCAAAAAGGTGGAGTTGGCAAGACGACAACTGCCATCAACCTCGCTGCTAGCCTTGCGACGCTAGAATACAAAGTATTGCTCGTGGATACTGACCCTCAGGCAAATGCCTCTAGTGGGGTAGGATTGGACATTCATCAGGTTCAGCAAAGTATCTATAGCTGCATGATCGATGATGAGTTGGATATCCATGAGATCATCCAAGAAACTGAATTTCCCAACCTCTTTGTTGTTCCTTCAGGTGAAGATTTGATGGGTGCTGAGGTCGAAATGGTAGAAATGAGTGGGAGGGAAACCCTTATGCTTCCAATATTGGAAAAGGTAAGAGAGGAATTTGACTTCATCATTCTTGATTGTTCTCCTTCTCTAGGACTGATCACAGTCAACGCCTTGACTGCTGCCGACTCAGTCATTGTTCCTGTCCAGTGTGAGTACTTTGCATTGGAAGGATTGGCGAAATTGCTCAATACCATCAGAATTGTTCAAAACAGCTTGAACAAAGGGCTGGAAATAGAAGGCATTCTGTTGACGATGTACGATCGACGCCTCAATCTTGCCAATCAGGTGATTGAAGATGTCAAAAAACACTTTGAGCATTTGGTTTTCGATACCTTGATCTACAGAAATACCCGCTTGAGTGAAGCACCTAGTTTTGGGATGCCTGTTCTCGCTTTTGATGCACGTTGCAAAGGAGCGATCAACTACCTCAACCTCGCCAAAGAAGTCTTACAGAAGAACCAACTGCCACTGACCAAAGAAATGATGACAGTATGAAGGCGAAAGCATAGAGATTGATTTGCACATGCCATGAAACGCAAACGTCTTCTAAAGAACATATTCTTCCGGGTCTTCGTGCCCGGATTTTTGTTGTTGAATGGGGTAGCATTTATGCATGCCTGGCGATTCACTCATTTCCCCTCCTCGGATACCATTCGGACAGCTCGCCCGGAAGACCTTCATATCGGTCAAAAAATCTGGATTCTTCTGACGGGAATTTCTAACCCAAAATCTGTCAATGAGTCTCCGGTTCTACCCGTAGACACGATATGGATTGACAGCAGAGGAGAACAAATGGAAGCCTGGTGGATTCACGCTGATTCTGCACATGGCATTGTCCTGTTATTTCCAGGCTATGCCGGACGAAAGAGTGATCTCCAAGCAGAAGCTCAGGCATTTCACTCGCTTGGATATCATTGCTTCATGCTTGATTTTCCCGGTCAGGGCGGCTCATCCGGGCATCAAACAAGTGTGGGATTTCATGAATCTGAAGATGTTCGGGCTGCTGTGAGCTTTGTTCGGGATCAACATCCGGATCAAGAACTGATTTTATTTGGATTCTCAATGGGAGCCGCGGCCATTCTCAAAGCACTTCATGAAGCCCCCCTGCCAGTCAAAGCAGCAATCATTGGAGCCCCATTTGGCAGCTTGCTTACAACCGTTCGAAATCGGTTTGATCTCATAGGAATCCCAGCCTTTCCATGTGCAGAATTACTGGTTTTTTGGGGCGGGGTTCAACATTCATTTTGGGGCTTTGCTCATCAACCGATTCAGTATGCCTCACATATTCACACCCCCATACTGGTCATGCATGGCGCCAAAGACGAGCGTGCACGCCTCGTCCAGGTAGAGAAAATCTTTGATGCGATTCCTGGCAAAAAGAAGTTGGTGATCTTCGACCAGTTGGCACATCAATCTTATTATCGGGCTGAACCTGACAAATGGTTGGAGGCTGTCAAAACTTTCCTCGATTCACGATAATATTCTACAGGCTCAGGGAAGAAATTTTCAGGGTCATGCCTTTTGGCTTCCCCGCTTAGGACTCAACTGTCATTTTTGTATGGAATCAAAACCTTACAACAAACAACCACAGTCTTATGAAATTTCGCACATTTTTCCTCTCAGCCCTATTTGCCTCCATCCTGGCCATTTTGGGGAGCAGTTGCTCAGATATTGGCATCTGTGTCAACGGGCAGGGTCCCATTGCGGATTCAACGCTGAATCTACCGGCGATCGCTGGCATCCATATTTCGGATAACGCCAATCTGTACATCAGCCAGGGAACCACACAGGAAGTCTCTGTGAGTAGTCAGGAGAATATCCTTGAAGATCTTGATATAGAGGTGGTCAATGATATTCTCATGGTGAAATTGAACGGCTGCCATTACAGCTATGACATGGACGTATTTGTCACCCTTGCGCAACCGCTCACAGAGGTCAGTGTATCTGGTTCAGGAGATGTCTTCAGTGATACCCTGATTTCAGCCGCCCAGAATCTGGACCTGGACATATCTGGTTCTGGTGCCATTTCTTTGGAAGTACAAGCCACAGATATTCAAAGCAGAATCTCTGGCTCTGGGGATCTGAATCTGAGTGGGACAGCGACGAATCATGAACTCAAAATCAGCGGTTCAGGCGCTTTGGCTTCCTATGATCTGATCTGCGACAACCATGATTTGACTGTCAGTGGGTCAGGGAGTGGCAAAGTATTCGTCAATGGTGGAAGCCTGGATGTCAAAATCTCTGGTGCAGGCAAAATCTATTACAAAGGCACTCCCAGTTCCATCAACACCCAAATTTCTGGCTCTGGCGCCTTGATTGATGACAACTAATGGAGCTTACACAACAATAATCAGCTTTCTATAAAACCCGCTGGTTCAAAACGAGCATAGTAATTCGCCTATTTTCTTAAAGATACAAGCATGATTGGCAGTCCGAGTCGGGCTGCCAATTCTTGTTTGTCAGGGTCTGGATGTAATTTCTTTGCAAGAAAAGTCTTCTTTCCGACCATCCATTTCATCTTTTCCTTCTTAATTTAAAAGCTGGAGTCCTCACTTCATCAAAAAGTGAGGGATATGTGATACTTTCGTGATACTTCTAAAGTAAGTTGACACCCTTAAGGGATAACCGCTATGAAACAAGTATTGGTCGTTGAAGATGATCGGGATATCGTAGATCTACTCGATATTCATTTGCAGGATTTGGGCTGCCGCCTCGACAAATGTTACGATGGCAATTCAGGTCTCCACAAAGCCTTGAGTCAATCCTATGACTTGATCATTCTGGACTTGATGATGCCTGGAACGGATGGCCTGGAAATTTGTCGCCGGGTGCGTGCACAAGAAATCATCACCCCCATCATGATGCTAACAGCAAAGTCTGAGGAAATAGACAAAGTACTTGGGCTGGAAATGGGTGCTGATGATTATCTCACCAAACCCTTCAGTGTTCGTGAATTCATCGCACGAGTTAAAGCGATTTTTCGGCGGATGAAAACCATCGGTGCCTTTAAGGATTCTCTTCCACATGGCAGTCTGTTGGAAAGAGGCGCTTTATCCCTCGATCTGGACAAAAGAAAAGTCATGTTGGAAAAGAAAAGGATAGAATTGTCTCCCAAAGAATTTGATTTATTGAGTTTGTTGGCAGGCAATCCGGGCAAGAGTTTTGACCGGAAGAAAATTCTGAATCTTGTTTGGGGGTACGACTTCGAAGGCTATGAGCATACGGTCAATTCTCATATCAATCGACTGCGGAGAAAAATAGAACCCGACCTCCAACATCCTCAATATATTTTGACTACTTGGGGAATTGGCTATCGATTTAATGAGGATGTCTAATCAGCACATGGACTTAGCGTTATGAAACAGCATACGAACAGACTTTACCTTCGAATTTCTCTCACACTCCTCGTATTGTTGGGGATTTTGGGCGTCATTTACTTGCAAATAACAGGCTACATCGCTCAGAGATACCTGGCAGAAATCAACCAACGACTATATGGAGGGGTGGCTGCCAACTATACAGTGAAAGAAGTCAAACCATTGGTGAATGGCGTTGTAGATACGCTAGCGATTAAAGACATTATGCACTCCATGATGGTCATCAATCCAAGTGTGGAAGTCTATTTACTGGATGAAGTTGGCAAGATTATCACCTATGTTGCCCCTCATAAGAAAATCAAACTGGACCGGGTCGATTTGGCTCCGGTGAAGGAATTCATTCAAGGGAGTAAGGAAGCAATCGTTGAAGGAGATGATCCCAGACATCCTGGACAGAAAAAAGTATTCTCGGCAGCAGAACTCTTAGAAGACGACAAATTGCAGGGATATATCTACATCATTTTGGCAAGTGAGGAGCAGGAAGCCGTGACAGATACCCTCAATGGATCTTATTTTCTGAAACTGGGCACAAATATATTTTTCATTTCCTTATTAGGCGCATTTGGGATTGCCCTGCTCGCTCTGTGGTTGTTGACCCGAAACCTTCGCACAGTCATCTCTACTGTCTCACGATTCAAAGAAGGGGACTTAGAAGCGAGAATTCCAGAGAATCAGTCACAGGATCTCTATCCCCTTGGAGAGACCTTCAACGGCATGGCAGATACGATTCTGGCCAATATAGAGAAACTCAAATCTGTAGAGAATCTCCGCAGGGAACTCATCGCTAATGTCTCTCATGATTTAAGAACACCCCTGGCCATCATGCAGGGCTATGTTGAGACCATGCTGATCAAAGAGGATAGCCTGGGAGAAGCAGAGCGACGGCATTATTTGAGTATTGTGCTGGATAGTTCTGAAAAACTCAAGCGCCTGATTGAACAATTGTTTGAATTTGCCAAATTGGAGGCAGAACAAATTCAGCCACATAAGGAACCATTTTTCATTTCGGATCTCGCACAGGATGTCTTCCACAAATATCAATTGTTGGCTCAGGATAAAAATATCTCAATTGAGTTGGACTTATCCCAGAATTTGCCCCTGGTGTTTGCCGATGTCGCACTTGTCGAGCGGGTCATACAGAATCTACTGGACAATGCTTTGAAGTTTACCCCTGCTGGCGGGCATGTTCGGATCAAGCTGTGGGAAGAGGGAGAATCCGTGGGGGTAAGGATTGCAGATAGTGGTCCGGGGATACCGGAAGAAGATCAGGCATTCATCTTTGAGCGCTACCACCGATCTACCCGAACATCCGATGCCAAGAACAAAGGGGCAGGTCTCGGCCTGGCCATTGTCAAGAAGATATTAGAACTGCACGATGAGACCATTCGTGTTCAGAGTAAGATCAATGAAGGAACCGCTTTTATGTTCCTATTGCCCTCTTACAGCAGTTGATTGACGCCTAAGCGTATCTTGTGTAACATCTTTCAGACCAAACGGGTATACAATATCTGTTTGGTCTTTTTGTTTGCAGAATTAGGAAATTATTCCCCAAATCCCTACATTTCGATTATAGATACTAAATAAGGTACGATGTACGTTTAATCTTTACGCTTCCTCTCTACGTTGTACGCCCAAACAGTTTTGGACTCTTTTTCCCTCCCTTTTTGTTCGCCTTTCGCCCTTTGGGTGAAATAAAGAAGTTCCTGAACTTTTATGAATTCTTGTTCAATACATGAGAAATTGTTTGTTTACTGGGGCCAAAAACAGTTCACACACACAATCCTTTTATGAGAAGATCCATATGTATGATCCCTACGATTAGGAGAACGACCATTCTTTTTCCGAACACTCGAATGATGCCCATGTTACAATATGCCTGTTCAGGGATTTGCTAACAAAAGGCATGTGTCCGGAAGTATTCATTCATTTGCAATAGAGAGAGCCTTCAAAAAATCCATATTTTCCCAATACACTGCATTTCGCTACAAAAGCAACCACACATGAAACAAAGAATAGCTAATACAATTCTTAGTGTTCGAGTCAAAAATCATAAAGGAAATTTTCTTGAAAAAGCAAATGTCGCACTGGTAAAGCCTCGATCAGATGAAGTCATAGACTTAAGCTATCAGAAAAAAAGCAAAAGATATATTACCCCAAAGTTGGAAAAAGGAGATGAGTACATTTTGCGCGTATCAAGCAGGGGGTATTATACAGATCGGAGAGCGATCAGAATCATGGATGGGAGGAATCAAGAAGTGTTTGTTTTAGGAACCAAAGACATGCCTTATTATCACAGGGGCAGAGTGAAAGTTCCCTTTCTTCCGATTGACAAGATTGCTGTCAAGATTCAGGTAAATAGAGATTCACAGGAATATTCGGATTTTCAGCAGGCCTGTGGCAAGCTTCATTTATCAGCATCAAAGACGGCTCTTAGATGCCTGGAAGACGGACAAGTTCTACTCCTGGACCTTCCTGATGAATTGGAAGAAGCAGAACTGGAAAAAATTCTTCTGAGATTAGAAGAGCATCCTGCTATCAGCAATGCAGGTCGGGTCATCAGAGAGAATGATCAATTCCTGACTTATGTTTCCAAATTCCTTGTTGTTCGATTTGGGCCACAGGTCACAGATCCAAAAGCACGGTCGATCATGTCGGAATTTTCCATCAAACCTGCCAGGAAAATTCCTTATGTACCAAATGGTTGGCTTGCAAGCACGGATTTGCCAGCCTCCCTTGGATTTCTTCATCTCATCAATAAGCTTAATGGCCTGGATGAAGTCGCTTATGCAGAACCAAGTCTGGTAATGTCTGTCACTGACCTGGCCATCACACCCAATGACTATTTGGTCCCGGAACAATGGCATGTCCCATTGGTCAATTTACCAGATGCCTGGCAAACACTTCAAAATGAAAACGCCACTGGTGTTTTGCCTGGAATGCCGGATGACCTGACCTATGGAAGCAAAGATCTTGTAATCAGCATTTTTGATCAAGGCATCCAATCTGAGACTGATTCCAGCACTTCTGTGGTCAGTGCAACACATCCCGACTTCATGGGCAACCTGGCGGATGGCAATCCCAAAGTAAGTGAGTTTTACAACTTCAAGTCCATGGTTCCCAATAATGATGGAATCACCAATAATCATGGGATGGGGTGTTCTGGTGTTGCAACAGGACTTGTTGGCAATTCTTCTGGTGTCACAGGTGTCGATGAAGGAGCAGTTGGCGCCGCTCCTAATTGTCGGTTAATGAGTATCATCAGGCCCCAAAGTGAGCCTGAATACAGATATACGGATGCTTTTATTTGGATGGCAGGCTTTCAGCCTGGCTGGAGAGACGATGTCGGCACCTATACGCTTGGCACCACCTTTCCAGCAGTTCCAGCACAAGCAGCAGATATCATCTCTTGTAGCTTCACCTGGGATGCAGAACCCATCAGTGGGTTGGTTTCAGACACGCTCGATTATATAACAATTTATGGTCGAGGAGGAAGAGGAACGGCTATCTTTTGGGCTTCAGGGAATTATAGTTTCTCCCATCCAATCACAGGAGAGCCCATAGATATTGTAACTGCCGCCGCCCTTCATCCAAAAGTCATGGCAGTCGGTGCTTCCACAAAAGATACTGATGGGACGACTGAAGTTCGCGCTTTTTATAGTGCCATTGCCCTGAATGATACGGAAAGGGATTTGGAATTTGTTGCACCAAGCAGCACTCAATATGACCCTCCCAATCATGATCCATATAGAGAAACCATCACCAACGATCCTGACGCTCAATTCGGGATCATTAGTTCTGATTTTTCAGAGGCTGGAAATTTGCCCGGAAATCCTGCAAATTCGACAAGCTTGCTAGGAGTTACCAGCAGTTCAGGTTTATCCACCTTGACGGTGTCGAGCACCAGTGGGTTTTCGGTTTCTCCCGTCCCCCACATTATTTTCATTGGGAATCCTGGCGCTATACATACGGAAGTCCGGGAGATCAAATCCATAGACACATCTCTGTCCACAATCACAGTGGAGTCGCTGGATTTTACTCACCCAAACGGTACTACCATTGTGGCTGGGGGAGTTCCTGCTTACCAGAACACCTTCGGTGGCACCTCAGCAGCAGCTCCTCTTGCCGCTGGAATCGCAGCACTCTGTTTATCCATCAACCCAGCATTGAGTTGGATTGAATTGAGACATATCCTTAGAATTACCGCAGAAAAGATTGACCATTCAAACGGAAGCCTTAGTGGAGCATGGACTGGTGGTGGAGCATTTCAGGATTATAGCAGATGGTATGGATGGGGAAGACTAGATGCGAATGCAGCGGTGACCGCAGCTCTCAATTATACCCATGAAATCGATCTTGTCGTCAGAGACAATCTTGGGGATCTCGGAGGAATTCCTTCAGGTGGTTGGCATGCGCAGAGTCCGGATATTTGGGTAAAACAAACAGACAGTCCTATTCCAACCACCCTGGCTTATGGTGATCCTCCCCCTCATGAAAATCCCAAGCGAGGTCAGGATAATTACTTGTTTATCCGAGTAAAAAATGTTGGATCTGCTGACTCCCATGAATTTTGGATCAGAGGCATGATCGCCCATTATCCAGGTTTTGAATTTAGATACCCTGAAGAATGGCGACCAAGTAATTTGCCGGGAGAGGGGATTCCGAATCCCTTGAAGACAGGAAGTTATTTAATTGGCGAATCTCGCATTGACGGATTGGCTGCAGGAGATGATCTGATTGTCAAAATGACCTGGGATGAGGATTTGGTTCCTCCTGAAACCGTTGTGGAAGCTGGAATGACCGTTCATTGGCATCCATGTTTGCTAGCAGAGATCTCCCCTCATGATGGTCTCCTGCCTTCCGGGACGACATTCGCTGTAAAAGATTATAACAATCTCGCTCATAGAAATATCAGCATTAATCCTGCTGATCCGGCATCTAGCACTGTCGCAGCAGCCATCGTAGCTGGAACATCGGATCCTACTGGCATTCAAGGGATTGTCATTGATCGATCATTGTTGCCGGCTGATTATCGTGTGTTCATCCGCGCAGCTGATGAGAAAGTGATGAATCAGTGGATCACCGCTGTAGAAAGAGATTTAGTTACAGAAGCAGAGCCTCTGGATCTTCACTCCTCCCACGATCATTCTCGTCCGAATGATGATTCTGTTGACAAGTATTTGAGAGAAAAGGAGGCGAATTGTGAAGTGATCATTCTTGAAGACACACGCCTGCAAATCAAATGTGGAGATGATAAATCATTGTTGATTCATGCACCTGCAAACACCAGATTGTCAACCATATTTCATAAGAATCCTCCCAAAAGGCCCAGGATGACAAGAGGCAAAGTCGAGGGGCAGGAGGTGATCTTTTTTGATGGAGGGGTAGAATCAATTGAGATGCCGACAACTGTAGATGGAGAAACCTATATGCCATTGGTCTTTGGATTGGAACGTCCTGCCCATCGACGAGGGAATGGGACATTGCTTATCAATCAGAGGTTGGCAAATGGAGAATTATCCACTGGTTACACCATTCAAGGATAATTCTCTGGCAAAGAGAAATCCTGTTTATTATCTATTTCCTCAAAAATTGACAAAGTGGATGTATTTCCTGTTCAAAAACCGTCTTATTATTCCACCATTTCGAAATGATCAATTATTTTTTTTCTTATTATTATATGCCCTCAATATTTTTCACCTAATTATTATCACCATTTTGTTCACCTTTTGTTATTGTTCATTTACTCATTTAACCCAGCTTCTATTAGCAAATCCCTTTCAATTATGATGTCATCAACCAGCTCAATTTCCAGTTTTACATGGTTCAAGTCTATTTTTCTGATAGCTGTGTCCATGACTTTTCTTTTTCCAGTCTCCCTTCAGGCACAAGAAATAGATCTAGTGATCGGGGATGGCGATGAAGATGTAACAGATCCACCGCCAAGTTTCTCGCCCCCTACTTCCACAGTGTTCTGTTTGACCCTTGCGGCCAGCAATACCATCACCATCAATGTTGATGATACTGCTTTTCCCTTATCAGCAGGATCTCCAGTGGTCCAGATTGCTCTGTTCGATCTGTCGGCAAGCAAGGTGTTTGACCAAACCTATAATAATAGCACCCTTCAGGGAACAAATGCAGGAGTCAAATCCTATCAAACCGTTTTTGACCTCCCCAATGTTGCTAGCCTTCCAGAAGGAGATTATTATATGCGCATTAAACTGATTGACAATACCAACTTCAATCGTCAGGCAGTTTATGATAATCCCGCCACTCCTGGACCAGAAAAGGATACCTTCTTTCCAGTCAGTTGCTCAGAGAGTTGTTCAGAGGTTGTTGAACCCGCAGAGCCTGTCGAACCTGAAGAGCCTGTCGAGCCTGTCGAGCCTGAAAAAACTGATATGATGACCTGGATTATTTGTCTCTTATTATTATTGGGACTGATCGCAGGCGGACTCTGGTATCGCAAACAGAATCTATGATCTGTTTGTTTAGCCAGTATCCTTTTCATTTGTTAGAATAATCTTTTGGATAAGAAGTCAGAATTTCGCTTGATTATGGACATTCTGACTTCTTATTCTTTGCCTACCACATTCACCATTCAATCAGGAAGAAGGAATATATATGAATGAGATGATCCTGTCAATTCAAGCTGTCTTTCAGATACATGCTGGTTCTACAAATCGGCCTCTCCTTCGTACTTCCCTCATTTGCCTTCTTTCCTTGCTCATATTGACTCAAAAAGGATTTGCCGAGTCCACGGATGGATGCGAATCCAAGCGACAGGGAATCACCTTTATTTCAGACAATAATATTCCAGATGCGATTCAATCTTTCCAGCAAGCGATATCAGCCTTTTCAGAAGAGGACAATCAATTCGAAGCCCTTAATTGTTATTACTATCTGGCCTATTGTCTGGCTAGAAGCAACAAAAGAGAAGAGATATTGGCCTATGAATCCTCTTTGCAACAAATGCTTCATCACGAGTTCGACATTGGGTGGCAAATTCGGGCAGCTCTTGCACTAGCTCATTTGGAAAAGGCAAATTTAACCCTTGCCAACTATTATTATGAACAAATCATTCAACACGCAAATTTAGATGAAAATTTTCTTGCCATTTCGGAAGCCTATCTTGGAAAAGGTAAATTGTTATTCACACAAGGAGAATATGTGAGGGCTAACGCATTATATGATGAATTCCTTCGACTATGCGAAGCGAAAATCCCAAAATCTCCTAATATCCATTATCTTACTGCTAGGGCTCACTTACAAATTGGCTTACTAAGCCTGGAACAGAATAAGCATTCAGAAGCAGTTTCCTATTTTAAAAAGAATCTAACTCTCATTGACAACATTCCTGCAAACAGAAAAAAAAGTACCCTTTCTCAATCCTTCAATAACATAGGCTCAGCTTTCCTTGGCCTCAAACAGCCTGACAGTGCGCTCTTTTACCTACACAAAAAACTCAAAATAGAATCCAAAAAAAGCCTGCGAACAGGAAATACCTTCAAATTCATTGGGCTGGCTTACGCCCAGCAACAAGAATATGACAAAGCTCTGGATACCCTCTTCTTGTGCAAAGCGGCCAGAGAGGAACGATATCCCTACAAATGCAATCTTCATCCTGAAATCCTGAATCCAATCGGTGAAGTCCACCAATCTCTTGGCAAGTGGCAAGAAGCCCTCTCTTATCATCAGCAAGCACTCATTCAGTTAATCGATACCTTCGAACAGGCAGATCCTTCTGTCCATCCTCCCTTGGCTGGCATTCAATACAAATCCCTCTTTCTTGAGACCCTTCTCCACAAAATTCAGGCGGCTCATGGATTGTATAGCCAAACAGGTCGTCAAGAAGATCTGGAATTGGGATTCCAGACCGTTCTTCTGGCAGATAAGTGGATCGATAGCCTTCGCACAAGTTACCACATGGAAGGTTCCAAGCTCTTCCTGGCCAAACGGGCGAGAGACATCTATGCCCTGGGAATGGATATGGGCTACCAATTGCTGACCGAGACGCAGGACAGTTCCTATCTGGATCGGTTGTTTTATCTATCAGAAAAGAATAAAGGATTGCTGCTGGTGGAAGCTTTCCAAAACGCGAAGGCTGAAGGACTTCAAAGCATTCCGGCCGACTCTCTGGCAAAGGAGACCGAATTGAGTCGAAAAATCACCTATCTGGAGACCAAACTACACACAGCTATCTCCAGCAACAAATCGTCAGCTGTCAAGACAAAAATTAAACAACAAGTCTTCCAGACGCGTCAACAGCTCATTCGTCTTCAGGAATATTTTTCCGCGACCTATCCTCATTATCATTCAGTTCGATTCCAAACAGCGGTACAGACCCTGCCACAGCTTCAACAATCGTTGAATCCAGAACAGGCGTTGATTGAATATTTTCTGACGAAAGCGCACATTTATGCCTTTTATGTAAGTCCTCAGTCCCAGGAACTCTTCAAGATCGAGCGTGAGATTGGTTTGAAAACTGCCATAGAAGATTTTCGAAAAGGGATTTTTGACTATCATACCAAATCCAGAGAAGATGAGCAGAAAACAGACTCCTTAAGACTGCTGACCAAGCATTTGTATCGACATCAAGGACATAGGTTGTTTGAATTGTTAATAGGGCAAATCCGCAAGAAACAGCAGCTCCCCAGGCGGCTGATCATTGTGCCAGATGGCGTCCTGGGCTATGTTCCTTTTGATGCTTTACTCAGCGAGCCGGTTCAGGCATCAACCAAGTATGATCGCTATCCTTATCTGATGAATGATCACTTGATCAGTTACAGTTATTCAGCTACACTTTTGCGCGAAATGAGAGAGCGAGAGAATCGACCAAGCAAAAAGCAGATTCTGGCTATGGGACTCAGCTTTAAGGAGGGTGGAGTGCGCGGCTCTTTGCGCAATGCTGAGATCCTGAGAGGAGGCAGACATTTTCCCATGATTCTGAACGCAACTTCAGAGGTAGAAGGATTGAAGGATCGATTCCCTAACACCAGCAAATACCTGAACGGAGAAGCTACCAAAACGCATTTCGTCCAACTGGCCAATGCCTATCAAGTTCTTCATTTCTCCACCCATGGCATCCTGGATTCAGCCAGTGAATTCTCATTTCTTGCACTGGCAAATTCTGCCCCCCATCATACCGAAGGAAGATTGTATGTAAGAGACCTATACAATCAGCGCCTGCAAGCTGATATGGTCTTCCTGAGTGCATGTGAGACCGGCTTGGGCAAACTCTATGAAGGCGAAGGCATTATCAGTCTGGCACGCGGGTTTTCCTATGCAGGAGCCAAGAGTATCATCACCACACTATGGAGCATCAGTGATCGACATAGTACCTGGTTGGTTCTCAGGTTTTATGAATATCTGGATCAAGGTTATGAGAAGGATGAAGCACTTTGGCTAGCCAGAAAAGACTTTATGGTATCAGAACATTTTTTGAACAATGAGGATAGACACCCCTTCTACTGGGCAGCCTTTACGCCTATTGGAGACATGTCGCCTGTCGAACTGGGAAATCCCTTACGCCAATCCCTATTCTGGATAGCTGGCTTGAGTCTGCTACTGTTTGGACTGTGGTTCTGGAGAAGTCAGCGCATGATTCCTCAGTCCACAGATACGCATAGTTGACGCCCGGACCGTCCTAGTCCATTTATTCCATTCGGCCAGCCCAATTGATGGCATTCTGCAACAATTGCTGATAGACATCTGTCTGAAAGGTTGATCCATAATGTCCCATGGCAGAATAGAGCATTCTTCCTTGTCCAATCTCCTTGTACCAGACGATGGGATGATCTGCGCCCATGCCGAAGTCCTTGCCCGATTCCAACAAGGGAATATTGCCATTGAAATCAATCTCCGCTTCATCCAGGGTATAGAGGACATTCCAGCCTCTGTCTCGTGGGCTTCCCAGAAAGACATACCATTCATCTTGTGTGGTCCAGGTCTGCGGGAGTCCTTGAGATAATTGGAGATGTGCACTATCGATCTCCAGATGAATCGTGCCATCGGGCGTGTGGGGATTCATTGTATGGTGAGAAAAGCTTGTTCCGATGAAATCTGAATAGTACCAATCCCATTTGTGAGAGAAATCTCCAGTGGCATGGCACCCAACAAATCCTCCCCCCTGTTGAATATATTCCTTGAACGCGACTCTTTGCTCATCTGTTAGCACCCTGCCGCTGACGTTGTTCCACACAATCACATCAAATTGGCTTAATTGGGCCGGATTGTGTACCGCACCATTGTCGGTAATGAAAATCGACCATCCATTTTTGCTTGCCAGTTGTTCATATATCGGCAGGGAGGATTCGATCGCTTCTCCATGTCTGAACGCGTTAGTTTTAGAGAAAACCAGAATCGCTTTTTCTCCCAATTGAGGAAGTTGGGGCTGCTCCGTTTCGAATCGCTCTACCCCGTTTTTCACTCTGTTAATAAATATTCCCATCGCTATCGCACCGATAATGATCAGGCCAAGGAGGGATAAGCCGATAATTTTTAATGCTTTTTTCATAACAACTCCCAAGTAAATTCAAAAACAACAGAATCAAAAAAAACTCCTAACTTTCCCTCTTCAAACACTTCAAAATAAACATATGCTCCAGCTTGATCCTGCGTTTACAATTGGCTCTCGTTTCAATGGCCCTCCCAATTCTGGAAATGGGGGCTATGTCAGTGGACGATTGGCCAAGTTTGTTGAAGGAACGGCTCAGGTTACCCTCCGCATGCCCCCTCCTTTGGATCTGGGAATGAAAGTCATGACAGGAGAAGCAAGCAGTGTGCAGCTTCTGCATCAGGGAAATCTGGTTGCAGAAGCCAAAAACGCTACGCTTGACCTGGCTGTTCCAGCCCCTCCAAGTCTGCAGGAGGCAACCATTGCTTCAAAGTCCTATGCAGGCTTCGATTCCCATCTGTATCCTTCCTGCTTTGTCTGTGGACCGGACCGCCCCAATCATGATGGCATGGGGATCTTTGCAGGTCCATTACCGGGGAGAGAAACAAGCACGGTCGCAGCTCCCTGGCGTCCACAAGCTGAGTTCGGGAATGATGATGGTCTGGTCTCAACGGAATACATTTGGGGAGCTTTGGATTGTCCTGGTGCCTATTCATTGCCTATTGGTCATGAGAATGCCAGCGTGATCCTCCTGGGCAGGTTGACAGCCGAACTCATCAAGCCAGTGTATGCAGGAGAATCATATCGGGTCATGGGATGGTTCATCGAGCGAGACGGCCGAAAACTCTATACTGGCACCGCCATCTTCAATGAGGCTGGCGAAGTCTGTGGCAAAGCAAAAGGCATCTGGATTGAGCTGAAACCAAAGGGATAAGGCCATGAAGAAGATTGTCCTGCTTTCTTTTTTCCAAGCAATCAAGTCAATTCCTCATATACAATGAAATTCCTGAACTCACTATTTTTTCTCCCAGTATTATTCATCGCTTGTACACCTGCTGAGGAAGCGCCAGCGAATGACTCCCCTTCTTTGCCCAACATTATTTTCATTCTGGCAGATGATTTAGGCTATGGTGATTTGAGCTCCTTTGGTCAAACCAACTTCCAAACGCCCAATCTGGATCGAATGGCTGCTGAAGGCATGAAACTTCTTCAACATTATTCAGGGAGTACTGTTTGTGCCCCCTCCCGCTCTGCGCTTATGACAGGGCTGCATACCGGACACACCTTTGTTCGAGGAAACAAGGAGGTCAGGCCTGAAGGACAATATCCCTTACCTGATTCTATTTTTACGCTGCCAGAATTGTTGAAACAACAAGGCTACGTGACAGCTGCTTTTGGCAAATGGGGTCTGGGATTTCCTGGCTCAGAAGGCGACCCAAATAATCAAGGGTTTGATCAATTTGTTGGCTATAACTGCCAACGCCTGGCCCACCATTATTATCCACGATATCTATGGGACAATCAGGAGAAAGTCATCTTTGAGGAGAATCAGGGATTTGACAAAGGGAACTTTGTTCCCAATTATATTCAGGAACGCAGCCTTGCCTTCATGGAGGCGCATCAAGACGAGCCTTTTTTTCTGTTTGTTCCGACTCCTATTCCACATGCAGAATTGATTGCACCGGATTCAATCATGGATAAATATCGGGGAAAATATCTGCCTGAGCATGTCTATGAAGGCTATGATGAAGGGGAAAAATACAGAAATGGTCCTTACGAATCTCAGCAAGAAAGTCATGCAGCCTTTGTGGCCATGATTGAGATTCTGGATCGTCATGTGGGCCAAATCATGGACAAAGTAACAGAACTGGGCATAGAGGACAATACCCTCATCATTTTCAGCTCTGACAACGGCCCTCATCTCGAAGGGGGGGCGGACCCGGATTACTTCGACAGCAATGGCCCGCTCAAAGGCTATAAGCGAGACCTATATGAAGGCGGAATCAGAGTACCAACCATTGCCAGATGGCCAGGCAAAATCAAAGCTGGCAGCAGCAGCAATCACATCTCTGCCTTTTGGGACTTGATGCCAACACTGGCCGAACTCATTGGTGCCAAAGTGCCTGAGGGCCTTGACGGAATTTCTTTCCTCCCCACCCTGCTAGGAGAAGGACAACAACAAGTGCATCCATATCTCTATTGGGAATTCCATGAAAGAGGTGGCCGTATCGCTATTCGAAAAGGCGACTGGAAGGCTGTAAAATACAATCACCTCAAAGAACCAGAGGCCCCCTTTGAGTTATACAATTTGGCAGAAGACATTGGAGAAACCAATAATCTTGCACCTATGCACCCTGATATCATGGAGGAGATGAACACTATCCTGAAGGGAGCCAGAACAGAATCTGAGGTATTTCGCTTTGGGGCGAGATAACAAGAGGCAGGTCACTGATCTTCAAACACATTTTGGCACATTTGGACACATGGGTGAATCGAATCTATATTGAAGAAATGTTGAATCCATGATTTCCTATATTCTTTTTCGATCCTCCAGATTAGGTCTGTCCTTGTGTGTGTTGTATGTGCTCAGTATGACCGCCTGTCAGCAAGATCACCGGATTCATTCGGAGGCTCTTCAGCTCCAGCAAGGATTGATTGAAGGTAGCACGCAGGATGGAGTACATATCTTCAAGGGCATTCCTTTTGCAGCTCCCCCCATTGGAGAGTTGAGGTGGAAGGCTCCGCAGGCAGCAGAACATTGGACAGGAACGCGGATTTGTACTGAATTCGCTGCCAGCCCGATGCAAAATGAACCCAGGCCTTTCATGATGTGGTCGGAAGAATTCATGTCCCCTCCTGGAAATCTCAGTGAAGATTGTCTCTATCTGAACGTCTGGTCTGCCGCCTCGTCTTCTCAGGAAAAACGACCCGTATTTGTCTGGATTTATGGGGGCGGATTTGTCAGCGGCTCTGGTGCATGTCCGATCTACGATGGGATCGCCATGGCCCAAGAGGGAGTTGTGTATGTGACGTTCAATTATCGAGTGGGGGTATTTGGCTTTTTGGCTCATCCAGAATTAAGTCAGGAAGCTGCCTATGGAAGTTCTGGAAATTATGCTATCCTGGATCAAATCGCTGCTCTCACATGGATACAAGAAAATATTTCTGTCTTTGGCGGAGATCCCAATCAAGTCACCATTGCAGGTCAGTCAGCAGGGGCCTTTAGTGTCAATGCGCTCATTGCCTCGCCACTTGCTGTGGGTTTGTTCCAGCGTACCATTGTCCAAAGTGGTGGGCTGATGAAGACCAATTGGACTCAAACACTTGCAGAAGCAGAAAAAGAAGGACAAGCCTTTCTGGATTCAACAGGCTTACACACCATCCAGGAACTTCGTGGCAAATCTACAGAAGAGATCCATCAATTTGGAAGTCAATACCTGAACATAGGAATTGTGCTAGATGACCATGCCTTACCTACAGATGTTCTGGCCCATATACAGCAAGGAAAACACAATGATGTCCCTATTTTGACAGGTTGGGTCAAAAAAGATGGTTCCCTGGCCAAGCCCTTTGAGAATAGCGAAGCTTATCGCTTATATCTTCAGCGCAAGTTTGGAGCACAAGCCTTTCAAGCATTGAGCCTTTTTCCAGAAGGTGCCACATATATGTTTGGTAAATATGAAAAACTCTTTCTGTGCAATTTTGCGGTTCTTCAATCCCATCTGCTGGCCAAGCACACACAACATCACAGCTATGTATATGAATTCCAATTTGTTCCGACGGATAAACCAGACTTTCCCAACTATGGGGCGTTTCACTCTGCGGAAGTGCCTTTTGCCCTTCATACACTGGATCATTGGAATCGTCCCTGGCAGGAGAGAGACAGAAAGATGGAAACTCTCATGTCCACATACTGGGTAAATTTTGCCAAATCAGGAAACCCAAACGGAGATCAACTTCCTACTTGGGAGGCCTATGATGCTGAAATTGGAAACATATTACTTCTCAATGATACAAGCATCATGGAGGACAAGATGTACCAAACTGAGATAGCGTTTCTATCTCAGTTTCTTACTGATGATCATGGTCCTGTTGGCTATATTGAGTAATTTTTTTTCTGAAAACGATGGCCCCATCAGTTGTACGCCAATGGGGAGTCCATTGGAATGCTGGCCTATGGGCAAGGAGATAGCAGGTACGCCAGCCAGATTGGCATGAACAGTAAAGATATCGCTTAGAAACATTTCAACAGGATCGTCTGTTTTTTCTCCTTGTTTGAAAGGTGTGGAAGGAGTTGTTGGACTTAACAGAAAATCACAGCCCTCAAATAACTTCTCTGTTTGCTGTTTGATCAACCGTCTCACCTTCATCGCTTGTGTATAGTAGGCATCATAATAGCCCGCAGACAGAACAAATGTTCCTAGCATAATTCTGCGCTTGACTTCTGCCCCAAAGCCTTCTGTTCTGGACAGCCGATAGACTTCTTCCAGGCTATTGGCTTCCTGGCTACGATGTCCGTAGCGAATTCCGTCGAACCTGGATAAATTGGAAGAAGCTTCTGCCGTTGTCAACACATAATAACAGGGGACGACATACTCCAATAACGGAAAACTCACAGCTTTGAGTTCATGGCCAGCAGCACGCAGTTGCTCAATCAAAGTCAAGGTTCTGGATTTGATTTCCGGGTCCAAACCGGGGCTTTCCAGCGCTTCCCTGAGGTAACCAATGGTGTAAGTTTGTCCATTCTCAACACCATTTGGCACATATTCATCGAGGGGATGAGAAGAAGCAGTATTGTCCTGTCCATCTGGGCCAGCAATCACATCCAGAATTCTGGCGGCATCTTCTACAGAGCGGGTAATAGGTCCGACAACATCAAATGAGGACGCATACGCAATCAATCCCCAACGAGAGACACGGCCATAGGTTGGTTTTAATCCGACGAGATCGCAAAAAGCAGCTGGTTGTCGGATGGATCCTCCGGTATCAGAAGCAAGGGAGGCATGGCAAAGTCCAGCTTTGACAGCAGAGGCTGATCCTCCCGATGACCCTCCAGGTACTTTATCCGTTTGAATGGGATTCTGCACAGGTCCATACACAGAATTTTCATTGGAAGATCCCATCGCAAACTCATCGCATCCTTGCCGACCGATAATAATCACATCTTCGTCCAGAAGTCGCTGGACAGAGGTTGCTGTGAACTGTGATTCAAAGCCTTCAAGAATTCGGGAAGAGGCAGTCAAACCATGCCCGCGATAACAGAACAAATCTTTGATTCCCATCACTAGCCCTGCCAATTTACCAGCTGTTCCTTCTTTCAGTTTCTGATCAATCCTTTGGGCAGCGGCTCGGGCTTCCTCCTTATACACTTCCACGAATGCGTTCAGGGAAGCATGCCTCTCAATTTGGCCTAAAAACGAATCAACCAGATCGGTGCAAGTCACCGATCCGGTTGTAAGATCTCGCTGTATATCAGCGAGGGTTTCATATTGTTTCACAATTCTTCAGCAAGTCAATTAGTCAACCTTACCAGAATCCTCGACATCGATGGCTTTCGCCTGTGTCTCGATTTCTCTTTTGATTTCACGCGAGGCATCCTTGAATTCTCGGATTCCTTTTCCTAGGCCACGAGCCAATTCGGGGATTTTCTTCGCTCCAAAGAGAAGAAGAACTACAACCAGGACGATCAGAACTTCCTGACCACCTAGACCAAATATGAACGGAAGATTTGTCAGTAACATATTTTCAATCTTATCAGTTTCTCTACAAAGATAACAGATTTCCTGACTAGAAAAAGATGTCTTTGGCGCATTTTTATCAAATTCTTCCAAGTTCACTCAAATATCGACAAACAAAATAGCCCGCTGTAGATACAGCGGGCTATCCATTTACTGCCCTGAGGTTACTTGCTTCACCCTTACGAGTTCCTGATCCGAAGACCAGATTTACGAAAGAGTGTTACACCTTGCTTGACAAATAACGCAAGGGAGGAAGCGTTTGGTATGTAGAAATGCCAGAATGAGAAAAAAAAATTATCGTTCAACAGACACAATAACACAATTCACTAACAATCAATGATTTACAAGCAAGACATTTTCAAAAAAAAATTCCCTCGAATTCAAAATATTTACCCAAAAAATGCTCTCGTGACATAAAAAGAACGAGAGCATTTTCAATTTCATGGATGATTCCATTCCTGGTCAGGTTCAGTTTTTCACAAATTTCCCACTCCAGGATTGTTCTCCTTTTCGAACATCAATGAAATAAATTCCGGCAGGCCAATCTTTCACCTCCCAACTAAGGAGCAGAGAATCTTTGGCAAAGGTTTCTTCAAGCACCTTGCCTTCTATATCATACAAGAGAATCTGGCAATGGCTTTCGGGTAGCTGAACAGAGACATGCGAGGTAGCCGGATTGGGGTATACCTCAATCATTCTATTCTGCTGCTCAGGTGTAAGGGCTGTGCTACTACTCGCCTGATACAACTCACAGGTTTTGGGATTGGCCTCATAGAAAGTCCGAACGTCCCTCACCCGTCCTAGCATAACCGGAACACTCGACAGATGGTTCCCGCTAATGGCACGCCCAAATACCAAGGCTACATCCATACAAAATTCTTCCCCTGCTCCCAAAGTGAAAGGGCCTATGCTCCCTACGCCTCTCCGATCTGATCCAGTATGTTGCTCACTCACTTCGGACCATTGGGAGGTGTCCAGAACATTGCCAGGGAAGGCGTAGTTGATCGGAATTCCTCCCTGACTCCCGTCTCCTCCAACTGTCAAAAGGGTGGAGTCTTTCCAATAATTTCTCAAATATCCATAAAAGTCCGAGGCGGTAAATGGTCTGCCTGTGGGCGATTCGTTGAAATCATAGGTTCGAAAATAGCTCATGGATTGATTGAGAAATGTGGCGCCAAAAGCCGGAGGCGTCGTCCCATATCCACCATAGGCTGTCAGGTGATCCAGAGAGTCTCCGTTGTAGACATAAAAAGTTTCTGAGGCAGTATCACATCCAATAAAATCATCATGCAAAGCTCCGAGCTCCAAATCCAACCATAATCCTGTCATGAGTTGATGGAAGTCCTCCTGAGATCGATTGACAATTCTATAGGATAGGAAAATGGTTTGATCCAGAGGAGAAGAAGCAGGCCGATCAAAGGCATAAGCCATGAGATGGATATCTACCCCCAGTGCCTGTCCTCCACTTTCTGCATGTATAGCCGCTTTGTCATTGCTGATCATATACAATACCTGATCTCCATGAAACAAGGGATATTCTCCGGAATCCGGCTCATAAATCTGATTGTTATTCAAATCTTCAAAAGGAGCGAGTAAAAAGGGTTCTCCATTGGTGGTATCTCCATTTCCAGGCCAATCTTTGAGGTCTGCTGGAGCGGAGTATCCCGGCATACCTGCCGAGATCTGATGGGCAGCCACATCATTTTCATTGACCTTCCAGACGCGACTATAGCGGGCGAAGTAGGCACTGTCATAGGTATCAGCCACCGGACCAGACCAATAGTCACCTCCTGACTCTTTGTAGGTTTGTGCCGCCATTCGCAATTGCCCACTTCCATCCAAGCCTCCTATCCAGAGGTTTCCGGCAAACAAGGCATGGGTTCCGCCTCCTTTGGGGACTTCGTAGCGAGGATTGCCGATCAGATCCCAGGAAATATCTCCTCCAGAATTAAAGGCAGCACTCAGGTCATTGACATCAAGGAAGGCAGAGTCTATCTCATAGGCGGGAAGTTGAGCGAACAGAACTGTTGAATAGATAAGACCCACAAGGGTCCACAGCATAGAACATGGTTTCATGATTGTGCAATGTTGATGGTTCAGAAATGTTTTTGGGAATCAGTCTATACAAATCTTAGGATTCGGCTGGATAGGTCCGAATACAAAGAGTTGAGCAGATTTCACAGAAAAACGGACCGAATGGCTATAGTTTTTTTAGCATAATGCAGGAGAATCCATCTTTTTTCACCTCTACAAACCCATGACGCTGGTACAATCGAAGCGCGGGATTTCGTGTATCTGCGCTGAGAGAAACTTGATGTATGCCTTGAGCAAGCAGACTTGTCATGATGTTGATCAACAATTGGGTTCCGATTCCTTGTCCACGATAAGGTTTCTGAATGGCGATTCCTAATTCCGGGATTTCCGGGGCGACAAAGCCATATCCCTTGTTGGCTTCGGTAAATGTTCGGCACCATACTGCTCCGACGGGCACTGATCCTTGTTCCGCTATCAGGCCCAGGTCTTCTGCCTTCCCCCATCCCAGATAGTACTTTGCCAGATCGGGTCGCTCTATCACCTCTAGTGGGAATGCTCCCTCTCCTGGAGGAACAAACAAAGATTCATAAAACATCTCTTTCAAAAACCAAAGATCTGATGAAATCAATGGCCGAAATTCTGTCTCTATACTTTTGTTCATGAAGTATGTATCAACCAAAAAATGGAATAAAAATGATGAGACTCATGGAGAACAAAGAATCTGAGCCATTCATGTAAAGGCAGGCGTCCCAACTTTGGATGTGAACCGCTGCGCTGCCAATCTTCTTCTGACAATTCTCCCAATTTCTCAATCAGTGCTACCCTCTGTTGCAATAGATCGATCCGAATTAACTCCCAATCCTTGTTGCACCAGAGAGAAAATCCAGGATCATCCTCCGCTCGATACCTCGCAAAAGCAGGTGAATCCTCTGTCAAGATCCGCATGCATCGTTCTTGAAAGATTTCCTGATATCTTCCCAAATGTGCGACATGTTCATGAATAGACCATTTGCCTGAAAGCGGTCTTTGTCCAAGCTCACTCACATTCTTTCCTTGCAGCAGTGGGTCAAGTTCATGATGCTGCTTGGCAAATTGATGAAATAAAAAGAGAAACTTCGGCATAGGATGAGAGGATTCAAGGCATAATTCTTCCTCTTCACAGGTCTACCGATTTGTTGTTCTTTCCTATTCCCCTTCCCCTACCGGTTCCTGCGAAGTCCCTAAAAAGGCATTTTTTAGGCGATCCTGCCATTCCAAAAAGATCGGCTTTTCATTTCGAAGCATATCTATGACGGAATGAACCAGGCCAGAGGGCATGGACATTCGAATAAAATCCTGATTGGTATCTTCAGGAAGTGGATCTATGCCATCAAGGAAGTCAATGGCTCCGACCATACGATTGCTGTCGTCGAACAAGTGGATTTGTGCGCGAATCCCTTCACCAGAGCCTTCAGGTCCTCCATGAAAGCGAATGGCATAATGTTTAATCTCAGGCATAAGGTGAATTAACACGATTTTTTTTTCTAATCAAAAAATCAGCGATATTACCCTTAGCTTGATGCTTTCCCACTTCAGACCGTCCCCTTTACCAACCTTTTTTACTTCTGACTTCCGTGGCTCAACCCATTCAAATTTTATTTCTCGCAACCCAAACCTCTCATGGACCCTCTGGCCATCAAGGGCGAGTTATTCGGGAAATTGAAGATTCTATTTCGCGATCCGAAAAAAGCAAGCAACTCACATTTACGTCTTCATGGGTTTCTGACTTTCAAGACATTACCAGAGCACTCTTACAGAACACCCCGGATATCGTGCATTTTTCTACTGGCCAGTGTTCCGAGACAGCACTCTTGATGTTGAATCAGCAAGGACAAGAAAAACATATTGAGATCGAAGGCTTGTGTGAATTGTTTCAGAGTATCACCCACAAACCCACCTGTGTATTATTTGATGTAAGCAATTCTCTTTCGCTTGCCAAAAGAATTGCACAGGATGGTCTCTTCAGTGTTGGGATGGATGGAACAATCAGCAGTGATGGAGCCAAATCATTTGGTCAAGGGTTCTATGAATATCTTGGCGAACACGCGTTTCTGGATATTCAGGGAGCATTTGATCAAGGCAAAACATATATGTGGTCTTTGCCAGGTAAGGAGAAAGATGTTCCTGTTCTCTTTCGCGATCCCTTGTTGGATCATGTCGATCAGTTAATGGAACAGATTCGACAAGATGTACATGACAGTTGTTTGATTCCTCATTTGCTTCAGCACAGTCTGATTGAGCATCCCGAAGCAGTTCACACTCTGGAGGAAGGCTTATTGGTGAATGTGGACTTTTCAGATCTGGATCAAGCCTTCGACCAAAATCAACATCGCCTCCTGATTTTGGGAGAGGCTGGTTCTGGCAAAACAATCGTCCTGAAAGATTTTGTCAGAAAGAAGGCCAGAGCATGGCTAAAAAACACAGAAGGCTTATTTCCCATTTGGCTTCCATTGGGAGAGTGGAAACCTAGCATGCCTTTGTACGAATGGATACAAGCGCAAAGCGGATTCAACAACAGGCGATTCCGACAATTGTGGGACGCTAGAGAATTGTTGTTGATTCTGGATAGTCTGGATGAACTTCCGACACATATTCCGGTAAAGGATTCCAGCTCACTGGAACGAAGCAACTATCAGCTCGCTTTTGTCGAAGCCTGGAATCAAGATCCTTTTTTGGCTGAAATCCCGTGCATTATTTCTTCCAGAATCACAGATTATGAGTTGCTGACAGAGAAATATCAAAAAAATCTGATTCATCTATCCGGGGCCGTAACGCTGGAACCCTTGCGAGAATCGGCGATTGAGGCATACTTACAGCAGGCCCAAATAGATGGAGGGAGCAAACTCATGCAGGCCTTGAAAGGAGACAGCAAATTGCTCGATCTTGTCAGAAGGCCAATATTTCTGGAGATTGTTTGCGATGCGTATCACGATTATGATTTGATGCACTCCGTCTCCGATAATGATCGGGATCTACGGATTGCTGTCATCAATCGCTATCTGGAAAAAAACTATTTGGCACTTACCCATCGGCCCATCGGCCTGGAAACCTTGACCAAGGCAATGGGCCAGGCCATCTTTGCTTTAATGGCTGATTTTCATTCCGAGGATAGTTACCTCCCCCTCTCTCTCATCACAGAACAGATTGCAGTCAAAAATCAAGTCCCTGCCTATATTGAGATGGCGAAGGAATTGCATCTGATTGATCCACTTCCTCACACCTCAGAACTTTTCCGGTTTCGTCATTTGCTGATGCGGGATTATCTGGTCATTGGCTTTGCGATAGATGCCTTGAAGGCAATAGATCCTCAACATCGGATCAAAGGGATCGTCATTCTTGGAAAACTCGGGAATGTGCATGTCATGGATGATCTCAGTCCACTTAGAAATGATCCTCATGAGGAAGTTCGATATGAATTGGCTTTTACCCTTGGACGAATCAGGACCCCACAAGCCAAGTTGATTTTGAAAGGCTATCTGCAAGATGAACATCCAGACGTGCGGATGGCCGCCGTCCGATCACTCTCTCGCTATGGCGATCCTGGTATACTCGATACACTGACACGCCTCATCCGGGACCAACATCAGGACCGATTTGTCCGAACAGAGGCCATCAAAGCTGCCCTGGACCTTAGCAAACAGCTTCCCCCTGAAGAGCAGGCAACCCTCGAAACGCTCAGAGACATCTTGTATCTCCTCACCGACCGAGACAAGATTTATGAAATCCGGGAGGCATGCAAAGAAGCCCTTGAGAAGTTGGGTTCTCCCAAACATCTTCCTCCCAGTCATTTTTTGTATGACCAACTCCGCTCTCAGGAATACAAGAACTATCCGGATGAACTGGCTCAACTGTGGGTCATGGCTGTTCATCTGCTGACCTCATTTGGGTTTGATTATGAGGAAATATCTCAGCGTCCCTATCTGCCGATTTCCACCAAAGAAATCGGGGACTTGCTGATCAATAGTCTGATTCAAGCCCTGGACCATCCTACAGCTCCTATGGCCCGACAATTGGCAGCCAAAGCCTTGGGAAAACTAGGGGTAGAAAAAGCCGTGGATGCCTTGAACGAACGAATGCGAAAGGATGAATTCAGTTTCGTCCGAATTGAAGCACAGTCTGCGCTGAAATACATTTATCTATATCCCGGCGTATCCACACAAACAAGAGTCCGAATCTATCAGTATATGGCTGCCGCAGATCTCGCAAATGAAATTACCGAGATGAAGGTGGCATATACCCCGGATACGGATTCCTTACAAGAAAACATTCGCATCTTCAAGGACGATTCCCAAAATGACTACGAGCGGTTTCGGGCTGCAATCAAAATTGCAGATCTTGCCAGAGCTGTTGATACCAGAAGTGCAATCAAAGTCCTCGCCTATGCTTTGAATGACCTGAATCCAAATGTGGCTGCCGCTGCGGCAATTTCACTGGGAAAAATCGGAATCATCGATGAGTCCCAAAAGGAGAATGTGATCAATCGGCTGCTTCAAAACCTTGACAATGAAGACCATGTGGTGCGGGCACAGGTATGTGTTGCCTTGGCTAAACTGTCGACCGAAGACAGTTATAATTTTGATACCATCGTCGAAAAACTGCTTGATTTATGGAGAAATGATCCTATTTCAGATGTCAGAATGCGTGCGGAGGAGGGCATTCTCCATATTTATACCCGCACACAGCATCCCAAAGCATTTCAGGCCCTACGGAGACTGGGGAAACTGCCACAGAATGAGTGAAAGTCTGTTGGATTAAATCATTTTGGACGTATAGGTACAACATCTTTCTAAATAAGCACTCCTCTACGTTTGTAGATGGACACAATTACATTATAAAACTTCTTTCCTCCCCCACCCCCTCTGCGATTGAGAGATCTGTGGGCTGATGTTTCCCGCTGGCGGGAGAGCGAGAGGGAGGAAGATGATTGCCAAATATAAATTTGTCCAACTGCGTATAAGCAAGTATATATCTAGTCGATTGAATCACTTGATCGCCTCTCTGTCGTTCCCAACGCCTCAGTTTCATGAATTTTTTCCAGCGTTTCTTTCAACTCTTTCCCGCATTCAGTTCCAATTCCAGGCCTCGTGCATCGCCAGAACTGATCTGTGGGATTGGAGAATCTCGCATCCTGGAACATGGTATCAGCATTAACAATTATCCTTTTGAACCCTCAGTTGTGTATCCCAATAGATTCCTTGCCCCACATGAGATTCATTCTGTCTGTTGGGAGGCCTATCCTCCTATGATCAGGATTGCAGATGAAGTGATTTTTCTTCATCGGAACCAAAAGGACTCACTCCAGCAGTTTGCGAATGCACATGCGCTCCCCACCTTCAAGCCAACATATAATTGGAACCGCTTATTGGAACCTTTCCTTGATACAGTCATTACTGAGCAGATGGATCTTCGCTTGACAACTTTTCTGATGAAGCATGGAATTTTCCAGTCAGAAATCGATCAGATCAGAAAAGAAGTTGGGCCGGCCATGTATGCCTATAATTTTGACAGCATGTTATGGGAGTGGGCTGATCTTGGGCTGCCCGATGTACTGTCTGCCATGCGTTACACACTCAAAGAAGCAGATTTTGCTGTATTTTTTGCCAAATCTATGGAACTTGAATTGAGAACCGGTAGTAGTTCAATAACTTGAGTACTGAACAATCGGACTGCCTATTTACGCCCACTTGCTATCTGGCAATGCGGTGTTGCGACAGGAGAGAGTGAGTTGTGGAGTAGCTGTCAGATCGCGATGAATCTGTAGGAACAAGTTGCCATTATCTTTCCTCCAAGCAATGATTCGCACTCCCCCAACAAAAGTATCTCCTGATATTCACCCTCTGTTCCCAACTCATATGCAACCCAAACGGCATTTCTCATCCAGGCTTCCTTTTTCTCTCCCCGTCCATCTCTATCTGATTGGGGGATTTGTTTTGTTGAACGCTGGGGTAGGCATCCTCTTTCACAGCAGTCTTCACCTCATCTGTTTGTCGGAATTTTTGGTCCTGGGAATCAGCAGTTTTCTTTTTTGGAGTGTGAATGCCAGACTGATCAAACAAGCAGCCTTGAAGTGGAATTATTTAGAGCGGAATCATCACTTATGGACACATGGAGGGCTTGGATTTTCTGTTTCTTTGCTCAATATCCTGCTTGGTCAGGGATTGATCATCTTTTGTATGGTGTATCTGTATCGCTGTCCTATCTCTCCGAGTTTTGACTGGGTGAATGCCTTGTTGACAAACAATGTCGGAATCAATTTGCTATGCTATTTCGCTTTGTCTTCTTATTTTTTGCACAGGGATCTGCCCACTAAGGCTCCACCTTCAAGTCCTCAGGCAACAGGCACTCTTCCTTCGGATTCCTTTGTGCTATTCTCACATGGCCGCCAACAACTCATCTGGTTCAAAGAGGTCCGGTATATTCAAACCTCCAATAACTGCATTGTCATTCATACCTCCACCCAAAAGCATGTCACCTACCAAAGTCTAAAACAGTTTTTGCTCAAACATCCCTATCCGTTCTTCCAGCGAACTCACCGATCTTTTGCAGTCAATACACAGTGGATCAATAGCATTCAAAAAAACAAAAATGGAGATGGCTGGATTCATTTGAAAGGTGGAAATCGAATCAAACTAAGCAGAAACTATCCTATTACCCTTTCATCTCCCTCCACTTACCATATCAAACTTGATTGATCCCAGTCCACGCCAGTATCATTGTGAAAAACTATCGCAATGAAAACAATCTTTCTTTTTCTTCCACTTGTGTTCCTCCTGAGTTGTCGTTCCAGCTCTCCTTTTCAGGCAAGTAAGTCAGACATTCGCTTTCTCCATACGCTCAAGGAATATGAATGGCCAAAAGCTTATCGAGAGCAAGACACCCTATTACTTGACAGAATCCTGGGTGAAGATTTTCAATTGGTGGATGCTAACGGACTCTGGACCACCAAGCAAGACGAAATCAGTTGGATCAAATCCCATGCTATCACTCCAGATTCATTTTATTACGAGATCAAGCGGCTGGATTTTTTGGAAAATGGGACTGTCATCCTTGCCGGAACAGGGCATAGCTTTCAGGATTCGGTCGAAACCGTTTACCAATCCAGCAATGTTCTGATCAAGCGAGATGGCGTCTGGAAGGCGGTCTTGTCTCATGTGTCGGGAGTAACGGATCAAGAATAGGTGTAAAAAATCTTCCTTTTTGATTCGACGAGGACATGCAAGGAATCCAATGACTCCCTTTTCAAAGTCAATAATTATGTTGATATTATTCCTACTTTCCCAGGAGAAGAGGTTGTATTTTTTCTCAACACAATAATCATTCAATTCCATGAAACAGTTTATTCTTCTTTTTCTTTTTTTGTCGATGTGTTCTCTTTTTTCTCAACCCATCAATGCCCAATTTGATGAAACTGATCATTGCAAACGCATGGTGTTTGAGGATGATTTTTCATCTTCCGCGGGTTGGCAGCATCAGGGAGATGGCTCAGTCCACGTGAGCAATGGAGTCTGTTTGCTTGATCATGTGTCTTGTGGGAGTTACAACCGATTATATAAAGATCTGCAAACCACCTTGTCGAATACCTATTGGCGGGCAGAGTTCTCCTATTCAATCCTGAGTCCCAATCCATCCAATCGGGGAGCAGGAGCGATTGTGCTAGCATTAACAGCAGGAAGTCAGCCTTTTATCTCATTAGAAACAGGACAACAGTATACAGAAACCATACAAGATGGGATAGGCGTGGTCTTATTTTCGACAAGCACGACTGATCACAACATCAACAATTGGCTCTTTCTGATCGAATCAAAAAAAGGAGACCATCGAAGTTTTGACCTCAACACGGGCATATATCTTGATCCTTCTATTAGCGATTATTACCTCAGATTAGAGCGGGTTTCAAAGGCAGAGACACAAATGAGTGTATTTTCTGATTCTACCTTTAGCACACATATGCCAGGTTCTCCTGTCAACTTTGCCATAGATCCGACGATTGATGGGCTGTCTATGATTCAGCATGGCACCTCCACCCCCGGATCGCCAACAAGACTTGCCCATGCCGCCATTGACAATGATTTGATCTGTGACAACGGCAGAGTGAATGGGCTTTTTGATAGAAAAGAAGATGAGGGTCCAGGATTATCGGTATATCCCAATCCTGCTAGAGATTGGTTACTTCTGACATACGAGGATGATAGCTGGCGCTCCTCCAACAAGCTCTACACGATTTACTCCATCCATGGAGCAAGGATTCGATCAAAGTCGTTGGACGAATCTGGACACATAGATATCTCGGATTTGATTCCTGGCAGCTATTTATTATATGTATCTGGTCGGAAAAGATCTCATTGGGTAAGATTCTATAAATCAAATTGACAAACAGAATTTCCACAATGAATCGCGAGTCATATTCATAATGGACATCATCATCCTTTAGGAGACTTCCTTTCAGCAGACCATTCCCTTACTAATAAGCCCTAATCCCGGCCAGTTCTCCTGTGCTGTCCGCAAATTGATCCATATCTGCCCCCATCATTTTGCCCAGGGTGAGGTACAAATTGGCCAAAGGTGTATTTTCCTCATAGATGATATGCTGACCACCGCAGAGTTGACCGCCTGCTCCTCCAGCGAGGATGATCGGCAGATTGTAGGGAGAATGGCGATTCCCATCTCTCAAGCCAGATCCGAACATCACAAAGGAATTGTCCAGCAGATTGCCTTCTCCTTCAGGAATGGATTTTAGCTTATTGAGGAAATAGGCTACTTGCTCCATATGCCAATGGTTGATGATCTCATACTGGATCATCCTTCGTTCATCGTTTTGGTGATGGGAAAGGGAGTGAAAATTGCGTTTTACTCCTTCCAAAAAAGAGAAATTTCGGCCACTAACTGAGTTCCCAAACATAAAGGTCCCTACCCTGCTGGCATCACTCCAGAAAGCCAATGTCATGATATCAAACATCAAGCGCACCTTCTCAGTGATGTCCAGGCCTGCTGTCATATCCACATATTCATCAATCCGGATGTCCAGGTGTTGCAGGTCTTTTTTGATACTGGGGCTGATTCCCGCTTCGAAATCCTTGATTTTATCTTTGTTTTCCAAGCGTTTCTCAACAGATCGAATGGATTCCAGATATTCTGCCAATTTGTTTTGATCAGCAATTCCAAGGTTTCGTTGCAGGGATTTTGCATCATCACTCACCACATCCAGAATGCTCTTCTTCCAGGGATTCTCTGGTCTGGCATCCTTTTTTGGAATGACGGTTCTGAACAGGCGGTCAAACGCAAATCTTGGATCTATTTCCTTGGCACAGGGTTGGGTTGCTGTCTTCCAGGAGATTGAGGCTCCATACAGTCTGGTAAAGCCTACATTTGCATCCACCCCACTGCTGATTCGATCGATCCCGTATACCAAAGAAGGAAAGATGGTCTCTTTCCCGGTCTTCTGCGCAATCAACTGATCAATCGACACGCCGCCGCTGTTCACATTCGACCCGATTGTTCGTGCAATCTTCATCGAAGTGAGAAAATTGGCAGTCTTGGTATAGTGTCCATCCAATTTGGAAATGGAGTGTTTGTTCATCAATTGCTGCAAAACCAGTAATTGATCTTTCACTCCCTCCAGAGGTTTGAGAATGGGTGACAGGTCAAAATCGGTCCCGACTGTATTAGGAGCCCATTTTCCCGGACAAACACCATTAGGAGCAAAAAGAAAAGCTGCCCGCTTGGCAGGAATTTCATAGGGATTGGCCTTAAGGTATGTTGGACTCATTGCATCCAGAAAGGGCAGTGCAATGCAAGCCCCTAGTCCTTTGAGCATTCGTCTTCGAGAAATATGCCAGGATTTTTGCATGATCAAGTAGGTGAAGGATAAGATCAACCAATATCTTTGTTGTCGCTTTTTTTGAATCTAAACGGATAGCTTTTCACCAATTCCATCAGGAAGTGTATGCTGTCGAACTCCGAGTCCAGCAGTGTTTGTTGCAGATGATCGATGGTGGGAGTATCCTTAAATTGAAGGTCCCTTCCAAGTGCAAATGACAGCATCTTTTTGCTGAAATTCTTCGCGAACAAATCCTGTTTGGTCAACAAAATTTTCCGCAATTCTCCTGGACCTGAAAAGGCTTCTCCACTTTTGAGGACACCTGAAGGGTCTATGGCTTCTTGTCCATATGCTTCTCTCCAGCGGCCAATGCCATCGAAATTCTCAAGCCCCAATCCTATTGGGTCCATGGCTTTGTGACAGCTGTTGCAAGCGGGATCTGCCCGATGTCGCTCCAAAAGCTTTCGCAGGCTTGTCTCCCCTTCCCCTTCCTGATGGCTGGCTTCCAATTCAGGCACATCTCCTGGTGGCGGAGGGGCAGGTGTTCCCAACACTTGTTCTAATACCCATTTTCCACGCAAAACCGGGCTCGTCCTCGTTGGCAATGATGTCGCAGTCAATACCCCTGCCATTCCGAGCAAGCCTCCTCTCTGATCAGAAGTCAACTCCATCAGTTGCATCTCCTCCCCTTCTACTTCCGGAATTCCATATAGATCGGCCAGGGATTCATTCACAAAGCTGTAATCACTATCAATGAGGTCGAGGAAATTCTCTGTCTCCAACATGGCATAGTTGAAAAAGGTTTCCACTTCCTGCAACATAAAATCCCTCAATTGAGGGGTGTACTCAGGATAAATATCCGGATCTATCTGAAAAGCCGGATCACTCAGTTTTTTCAACTCTAACCACTGGATCGCAAATTGCTTCCCCAGTCGCCTTGCTCTTGGATCTCTCAACATCCGCTCGACCTCTCGTTCCAGCACCCTTTCTTCATGTAAGTTTTCCCGATATGCAACATTCAACAATTCCTGATCCGGGATGCTTGACCATAAGAAGAAAGACAGCCGTGAAGCCAGCTCAAAATTGTTGATGGGATAAGCTTGCTCAATGTCAGGGTCAGCTTCTTGCCGATAAAGAAAATGGTGGGAAATCAGGATGAGTTTTAAGGTCTCTCGAATGCTGATATCAAAAGGATCTGCTTCCTGTTGGGATTCGCGATAGACTGTCTCAAAGAAGGTAGTCAGTCTCTCCTTGTCCTCTGGCGTCAGGAAACGTCTGTATGCAAGGGTCGCAAATGGAAATAGAACTTCTCCAGCTTCTTTCGTTGGTTTTTGGAGAGAGATGTCCTGTTTGTGCCATATTCGATGCCACCAGATCCTGAAGGCCTCTCCAAAACCAGACTCATATGCGGGAACTATGGATCGCCACCTGTCCTTGTCCTGATACAGCTCTTCTAACAGAATGTCTGCCGTTTCGAAATAGCGTTCCATCAGTAGAGGAGACACATAAAGGGTCCGCGCCTGATTGTCAAATCCAGCACCCCCAGAAGGATCAGAGGGAAAAATGGAATCAACATTCAGCTCTATTCCCAGAAGGTCTTGTATCGCATATTTGTATTCTTGATTGTTCAATCTTCTAGGGGAAATCAGGCCAGGATCTTTCTCCGCCAGTGCTGCCTCCAAATAGCCATTGATATAAAATTTCAAGGTATCGATTTCAGATTGAGACATGCGCGGCCGGATTTCAGGCGGCATGCTGCCGGTTTCAACAGCATTGATCACCTGATGGAATAGCTCTCCATCACGGACCACCTTCACAATAAAATCATATCCTTCAAAATTGATCCCTGCTTTGTTGTCCTCTCCATTATGGCAACTGGTACAATGTTTGCGAAAAATGGGTCGGATATTTCGGGAATAGTGTTTCTGGCGGGGATCGTCTGGTTGGGCAATAGCGAGTAGGCAGCTTGACAAAATCAGCGTGCAAAGAGTCCAGTATTTGAGCAGGGCCAGCATGAGAATAGAAGATAGATATCTGAGGATCATCCCCTTCCAATATCCAAGATACAAAAATTTTATCAGATGCCAGCCACCTAATGCCTGAGTAATCCGCGAAATCCTTTTCTATAGGCTTACTGGCATCTTCTACTCGAATTATTTTTGTCTCCAAAATTGAGAGTGATATGTTTGGAATATGAGATGTTATACTTTTTTCTTGCTATCCCTACTGATTGTACTGTTGTCACCAGACAATTATGGACAAACGGCTGGAGGTCAGATAATGGCTATTCACCCTGACGTACAGGCAACATGGTTCAGGCCGGATGAACTCAATCAGGTATCCTTTGATTGGAAAGCCGAATGGATTTGGATGGACAAAACTGTCGAGTCAGATGTGATGTTGGCAAGAAGATCCTTTGACCTGGAAGGCCCGATCGATGAAGCAGTCTTGAGAATTACAGCCAGTTTTCAGTATCAGTTGTATGTCAATGGAGAATATGTCAACAGGGGCCCTGCGCGCAGTGCGCCACATCATCAGTCTTTTGACATCCTCAACATTGAGAATCTGCTTCGTCCAGGGACCAATACCATTGCTGTCCGGGTTCATTTTCAACGAGGCAAGTATTCCTATCACCATCATGGAAGAGCAGGCTTGTTGGCCCAGCTTGACATGGCAGGAGCTGATGACACCTACCTAATCGTCAGCGATCGCAACTGGAAGGTTCATCCAGATCTTTCCTGGAGCAATGAGGCCCCTGTGATCAGTCGGTTTCAGTTGTTCGTCAATGATTTGGTGGATATGCGACAAGCACTCAATGGCTGGCAGCAACCAGAATTTGACGATTCCTCCTGGCAAGCAGCCATGCCCCTGATCCGCCATGTCGGCTGGCCAAATCCTCAAAAAAATGCTCCTGCTCAAGCCCTCACACCTCCCTGGACTGCGCTCCTTCCTCGGGATGTTCCTTATCTAAAAACCGGCATTCAATCTCCGATCAGACTCCTCGATTTGTCTGTTGCCTCTGATACATCGAACCGCCTTCCGATCAACACTCACCTCGCTTCAGATCTCCAGGAGCGCTGGAAGACATTCCTGACAGGGCAAGAAGCACTGTCGATTCCTTCAGCCAAAGCGGATCAATATGCGTATCTATTGGTCGATTTTGGATCTGTTCATCACGGAATCCCTCAGCTAGACATAGCAGGAAAGGCAGGAACAACTGTGGAAGTCCTATGTGCCCCCTTCGTGGTTCAGAACCAATTCACCCATCAGGTGGTGGATTCTGAATTTCGTGATCAACTCATTCTTTCTGGCAAACGCGAACAATGGGAAGCTACTTATTTCAAACCAACGCGCTTTCTGGCCATTCGAATTCACGGGAATCCAGATCCTGTTAAGATATTTGGGCTTAGTCTACGAGATCTTTCCTATCCATTTGTCCAGACTGGATATATGAAGAGTGAGGACAAGCCCTGGATTGATGCGTATATGTTGGCAACGGAAAAAACCATTTTTGCCTGCACCACCGATGCCCTTACAGACAACTATCGAGAACGTCGCCAATACGCACAAACTGGCTACTATGGCGCATTGGGAAATTATTGGACTTTTGGCGATCATGCTTTGCAGCGAAGATATTTGGTACAGGTGGCACAGGAACAGCAAGCCAATGGCATCATGCCAGCTTATGCGCCATTGGCCAAAGACGATTTCATGATCATTCTTGACTCCAATTGTCTTTGGATCAGAAGTCTCAGGAATTATTTGCTGTATTCCGGGGATCGGCAGACGGTCCTCGAACTCCTTCCTGCTGCTCACAAACTCATGGACTTGTTACATGCCTACACACATGAGGAAGGATTTCTGTACAACCCTCCTTATGCTTACTGGATGGACCATGCGCTGAATGATCGGCGTGGAGCCAACCTATGTCTGAATGGCCATTATTTGGGCGCATTGCAGGATTTTTCAGAAGTCCTGCAATGGTTGGACAAAGATGGGCATGCACGTTATTCACAACGCGCTGATCAGCTCATAGAAGTGCTAAGGGAGCAATTCTGGAACGATGAAGTCGGCTTATTTGTAGATGCCTGGATTGCAGGAGAACAGTCTGAAGAATTCAGTGAACATGCCAATGCGATGGCTCTTGCGATGCGAATCGCCACATCGGAACAAGCCAAACGAGTATCCCAACACCTTCTGGAAGATGATTCTCTGACATATATCCGCAGAGCATCCGGTATGGTCATGGTTACACCTGCGATGTCCTATTTCCTTCATAAAGGCTTGTGTGCCTATGGCTATGTCGATGAATCCTTCGACTTGTTCAGGAAACGCTTTGACAAAATGCTTGCGGACAACACCAATGGGACGCTTTGGGAAGAATGGTGGCTCGATGGAACAGGCAGGACAGGCAAACGGGTTCCCAAAAGTAGAAGCGATGCACAGACTGAAAGTGCCTTTCCACCTGCTTTATTTGGGGAATATCTCTTGGGGATTCAGCCCACATTACCTGGGTGGGAGGAAGCCGAGATTCTCTATCATCCGTCTAGTATTCGGCAGATAGAGAGTAACATTCCAACTCCCCAGGGAGATCTTCTGCTTAGTTGGTTGTTCAAGAAAAATAATTCTGGCGAACTCCTTCTTGAGGTGCCAAAAGATATGCGGATCAAGATTGATCTGGCTCAACTTGAAGCCCTGTCAAAGAAAGATGTTCAGCACAATGGACAAAAAATTGACTTGACCTCTTCAGAATCAATGCTCTCTGTACAAGCCGGAGTGCATCGAATACAGTTTTGAAGAATCTTCTGCAAATGGGATTGCAGCTCTAGTCTTTTGAGAAGACTTTTTTGATCCTCACTCCCCTTCAACATAGAGGAGTGAGAATCTTGTTTTTTTGCAGGAAAAGACTAACTGAGACCCTTTGGAAGGACAATTCATGGCCTACTCATTGCCTTACTCCCGATTCACAATAACTTTTTTCTGAAAGAGTCCTTCAGAGGTTCGGCCTTTCAGAATGTATAAGCCTGAAGGAGCACGATTCAGCTGAACATCCACTTGTGTGGTGAAATGAGGCAATAGTCGTTGGTAGAACAAGCGACCTTGAAGATCAAAGACTTCTACAGACTCCAGGTTAAGGTTCTCACTTTGAATCCGAAACTTCCCTTGGGTTGGGTTTGGGAACATGCGGATCTGGGAAGGATCAATCCAGGGCGTATTTGCGTCTGGAACTTCAAATGTCACCTCGGCGGATACCTGAGACAGGCAACCTGAAGCATCTGTAACAGTCGCAGAATAGACGCCTTGTTGGAGGTCCTGCAAATCCTCTGTAGAATCACCAGTGTTCCAACTGATATCATAAGGAGGAAGCCCTCCACTGATGGTCAGATCAATCGATCCCAGCCCATTGAAGCCCAGTTGAGGTTCAACATCCACAAACAGATTCAGACATTCTGCCATACTCCAGATCTCTGACCCTCTCAATCCATCATTGGCAGCAAAATAGAGTTTGTTGTTGAAGAGGGTAAGACCAGTTGGGTTGGCATCAGGGACTCCTGGCCAAATGTCTGTAACAATCGACAAACTGGTATCATTGTATTCCCACAATTCTCGTCCAAAATCATCGGTAAAGGTGGAAAAATACAATTTGTCATTGAAGACAATCAAATCATTGGGATTGCTGGCGCTAGGATTAAGGTCTTCAGTCAAGACAAAGGTGTCAAGTACAGCATCATAATAGACAAGTTCGACATTAACGGCATGAGAAAATTGCCCCTTAAAAAATAGTTTATCCCTATAAACGGTCAGATAGGCGGGATTCAAATTCCCTATCACGTCTGTTCTTTGGGTAATAGAATCGGTGACAGGATTATAACTATAGAGATCTGTTTGGCCGGCAGGCCGAAAGGCTGAGAAGTACAGTTCGCCATCATACTCAACAAACCACTCCGGATAGCTATCCCCACTTCCGGGATTGATATCAGCAACCATGATCGCTTGTCCAGTCGTATCATTGTATCGCCAGAGTTCCATTCCATGTTGATCATCCTCGGCCTGGAAGTACAGATGTCCCTGGAAGATGAAGAATTTTTCAACATTGCTGCCACCTGTTGGATGAATATCAGCTGCGATAGAGGCAACATTGGTGTTAGGGTCATACACAAACAATTCCTGATCGACAGAATCATCATTGGCAGAGAAATAGAGTTTGTCATGATAGGCAATCATATCGCTGATATGGCCTGTATGGTTGGGCGTAAGATAAGAGGTGGGATGCAGTTGGCCAGTATTGTCATCAAAATATTGCAACCCATATCCTCCCACTGGATCAATGCCCGAAAAAAACAGTTGATCATTCAATACAACAAAATCTCCGGGACGTCTGCTGATCGGATCATCTTCCAGAATGTCTACATTGCCTGTCGTGGGATCATATACCCATATTTCCCTCCCACTATTGGCTTCATAGGCACCAAAATATAGCTTATTATTAAAAGGGGTAAAGTTATAGGGATTGGAACCAATCGTTGATGAATTGATGTCTGCTGCAAGCGTGATATCGGACATCCCTACTTCAAACTCATACAATTCTCTTCCAGTAGCAATGATCTGAGCAGTAAGGAACAGTCGATTTCCAACTGCGATTTGTGAGGTAAGATAATTGTCATCATTCCCATTCGACAAACTTGCTTCTTCCGTCAACACCTCAGAAACCGGATGATAAGAAAAAAGCCGCCTTTCGGTATCATCTACACTGGCCGTAAAATAAAGCTTATTGCCAATCATGATGGGTTCTCCAGGATTGGCATTCCCAGAAGTGTGGATATCTTCCACCAGGTATATTTTATTGGAATCCGGCTCATAATACCGCAACTCTCTTCCTTCTCCCACTGTTCTCCCTGCAAAGAAGAGTTTTCCGTCTGCTTCCAAGAATCCAGAAGGTGAGCCACTTCCAGCGCCAGGATATACTTGTGGGATGTCAAGCAGGGAGTTTGTTGCTGGATCATAAGCCCACAATTCATCTCCTATTCCGCTAAGTTGCCCCCTAAAAAATAGTTTTCCGTCGAACCAATACGGAGTCCTGATGCTGGGAAATTGATTGCTGGGACTCTGATAAAGGATGTTTTCAACTGTATCGGTAGCTGGATCATAACGCCATAAATTGCTATTACTTTGTCCTCCGTTGGCTGTGAACCACAACTTCCCATCTCCTTCTACAAAATTGCGGGGAAATCCATCACTGTTTCCAGAATTGATATCTGCAACCATTTCCACCAGATTCAAAACAGGATCATACCTTCCCAATTCTACACCAGCACCAGAAAACTCTCCACCAAAGAACAATTGCCCATTGAAGACAAACAAGTATTCAGGTTCGCGAACCTCATCATTGTTGACATCACTCAATCGTTCAGCACTCTGATCACTGGGATCATATACATATAGCCAATCATCAATTCCCCGTCCATCTTTGGCATTAAAAAAGATCTTTTCGTCAAAGGCAACTATGGTATACAGGTTATTGGGGTCCTCAAATGGGCGCACATTGGCTACCAATTGGGCCTGATTGCTTGACAGATCAAATTGGTACAGTTCGTCTCCATGGATCCCATCATCCGCCCGAAAATACAGGACATTGTTCAATTCGGCGAAATAAAATGGGTCTGAGGAGGCAGCTTCAAGGTTGATATCCCGTTCCAGGACCAATTGTCCAAAAGCGGAAGAAATGCTGAATAAGAGTGTGGAGAAAATAACAATCGGTTTCATTAGAGTATTCTTTTTGGCGAAATCAGGGAAGAAGTCCAAGGTATCCTTTCCCATCTTCGTATCTCAAAAGATGAAAAATGTAACATGTCAGAAGGATTCTCCTTCTGGTATGTACAATCATAAACTCTATCAGAAACAAAGGGAAGGATATGAGCGCTTCATTTGGTTCAGCTCATTATCCTTTTGGGCGATGAAGAATTTATCTATTCTTCTCTCATGAACAAATATAAGGGATTATCTGAACTTCTTACCATCAATTCGCTCAGGCTCCACTTGCATGGGTGGATCATGGCGATGTTGAACAATCCAGGCCTCATATTCCTTGATCAAGGCTGGATGTTGCATTGCCAAGCTGTTTTGCTCAAACGGATCATTGGACAAGTCATATAACTCCCAAGGCTTATCTGTGCCAGTTCGAAGTAGTTTCCACTTTCCAAATCGAACGGCTTGTTTCAAGCCAGTTGCCGGGTACTCAGCCTTGCCCCAATCATAATGTGGATATTCCCAATACATCCATCGGTCCTCTATGGTTTGTGCTGGATTGATCAAGCTGGGGTAGAAAGATTGCCCATCAATCGTATTGGGCAGGGAGGCTGTTGCACCAATCACCTCCGCAAAGGTGGGCATCAGGTCAGGGAAATAGACAGGCAATGCTGTCTCGGTCTGCGCAGGAATGGTTCCTGGCCAGTAAGCGATCATAGGCACGCGCAATCCTCCTTCGTACAGATCTCGTTTGAATCCCCGCAGATCCCCATTGGTACGATAAGGGGCAAACTCTTTCCCTCCCCCATTGTCGGAACTAAATATGATCAGGGTATTTTCTGCGAGCCCAAGTTCTTCTAACAATTGCACGACCTCGCCGACATGGCGATCCAACATGCTCACCATCGCAGCATAGTTTTTGTAATTGGGTTCCCACTCTGTGTCTGCATACAACTGGACTGCGGGATCTGAAGGTGGAATCACATATGCCCCATGAGGCACTGTCCAGGGAGCATAACAAAAAAACGGCCGGTCTTTATTTTCCCGAATAAATCGCTTTGTTTCCTCTGCTATCCGATAGGCAGTATAGGAAGCAGAATCACCTTTCAGCCCTCCCATCTCTACGCGTTGGCTATTTTGGTAGAGATATTCAGGATAATACCTATGTGCATGAATTTGGTGATAGTATCCGAAAAATCGATCAAATCCCTGCTTCTCAGGCACCCCTGCTGTTCCCACTTCTGCAATTCCCCATTTGCCAAATCCTCCTGTAGCATAGCCTGCATTTTTGAACATTTTTCCCAGGGTATAAGCATCTTTGGGGAGAGAAATCCCGCCTGTGTTGCCACGGACTGGTGTATGTCCCATATGTTGGCCAGTCATCAAGGTACTTCTGGCAGGTGCGCAGACTGTACAACCGGAGTATGCCTGGGTAAAGCGGAGTCCATTCCGGGCGAGTTGATCCAGATGAGGGCTTAGAATATTCTGGCTACCAAAGCAAGCCAAATCTTCTGTTCCCAGATCATCAACAATAATGTATACAACATTCGGAGGTCTCTCCACTGGGGCATCTGATGGAGAAGGCTGGCAAGCGTAGATCAACAAGCCAAGCAGCAAAAAGAAATAATTTTTCATCCTACAAGTTGTTTTTTGCGACAGTTATCTCATCGAAGGCGGAGCATTCTGCTCTTCACTCCCCCACCCTTCATTGGGTTGAGGGCCCATTTCCAGTTCCAGTTTTCCCCCATCTACCAATAGTCTGTGATAAAACCAGGGCGTATCCAGGCTTTGGCCATCCAAGATCGCAGATTGGATATAAGGATTACTGGCAGGATCATTATTTGCTTGAATCTCAAAGCTTCCCCCTGCATAATAGTTGGGGTCCAGATGAATGACAACCCGATCGAATATCGGACCTGATAGCTCATATATGGGATCGAGAGAGGTGCCTCCCTTCATGGAGAATATCCCCATTTTCATCAAAACAGACAGTGCGCCCATCAATCCTTGATCTTCATCTCCGCTATAGCCGGAGTGGGGATCTACGCCGCTGTACACATCCTCAATTACCCGTCTGATCCAATATTGGGTCAACCAGGGTTTTCCGACATAATTGAAGAGGTAGCCAGTTTGCATCGAAGGTTGGTTCCCGTAGTTGAGGTAGTTGTCCCGGTGCTGTTTGTCGGGATTGACAAAGCCATGATCATCAGCCTGCTCGAAGCAAAAATTAAGTTTGTTCGCAAAGGAATCAGCCCCTCCCATCAATTCGACCAAGCCCTGTACATCATGTGGCACAAACCAGGTAAAGGAAGCAGCGGTCGCCTCTACCCAGCCATCATCATATTTGAGCGGGTTGAAGGGTTCCAGCCAGTTCCCATCATGATCTTTTGGGCGCATCCAGCCTGATTGGGGGTCATACAGATTGCGATAAGATCCAGCTCGTTCGGTAAACATGGCATAATCCTCCTCCTTTCCCAATCCTTTGGCCATTTGGGCAAGGGTCCAGTCTTGATAAGCATTTTCGAGGGTTTGACCAGCCCCATCCTGATGGAAACCATATTTCTCTTCATACAGCGGATAAGGGATAAACCCCTTCTCTATATAGGCTTCGATTCCCCCACCTTTTTCTGTATTGTGTTCATAGCCTACTTTGCTCATGATTCCACCTGGTAGGTGATTTTTTTTCAATCCTTCGTAGGCTTCTTCGATGTCAAAGCCACGAATTCCTTTGGTATAAGCACTCACAAAGAAAGGGGTAGAGGAGGCTCCTGTCATCACATAGGTGTAGTTTCCTCCAGAAGGACCTCTAGGAATCAATCCCCCATCTCGGTACATCATCAGCATAGACTGACAGAACTCCTCCGAAATTTTGGGATAGACCAAATGCCACAAGGTGTTCAGGGTCCATTGTGCGCCCCAAAATGAATCGGAATTGTAGTGATTGAATTGTGGTTTTCCGCTTGAGTCTAAGGGAATTTGCTTTTTCAGTCGTTTTGGTCCAGTGAAATCGCTATAGCTTCCGTCTGCATCACTGATGATTCTCCTTCCTTGTAAAGCATGCCATAGATCGGTGTAAAAGCGAACTTTCTGCTCTTTGCTCCCGCCATTCACTTCTATCTTGCTGAGCATGTTGTTCCAATCAGCCCTGGATTCTTCACGAATTCTTTCAAAATCCCAATGCGCGAGTTCCATTTCCAGGTTTTTCCTTGCTTGCTCCTCACTGACATAAGAGATGCCTACTTTCATCAAGAGAGGCACTTCAGGCATTGCGTGAAACTCCAAAACTGCTCCACAAACAGACCCGAGGACCGATTTGATATCAGTCTTAAATTCACTCCCTTCCCATCCGTCCATTTGTGTGATCGGACGATTGAATCTAGCAACAAAAAAGACCGGCGTTTCTTTGGGGCGTCGAACGGTAGAGCCATTCACTGTATATCCTTCGATTTCGGTTTCACTGACCAAACTTACTTTCCCATCAGTCATCATTGCTGGCCCCAATTGTCCCCCGCTTAGGTTAAACAAAATCTTGTTGTCTTTACCTTCAGGATAGGTATAGCGATGCATACCGACCCGAACAGTAGAGGTCAATTCTGCATGAATGCCATCTTCTTCCAGCCAGACAGAATGATAGCCCGGTTTGGCGATCTCGCGCTTATGTGAAAAAGGAGAGGCATAGGCATCTGTTCCTTGATCAGGATGCCAGGATCTTCCTATAGGCATGGTAGAGATTCCGGACAACTGCCAGGCATGTACATGACTGAAACTTCGAATGGTATCTACATCATATCGATAGCCTGTTCCCCAGGTGCCTCCTACCAGATTATCAGGACTGAGGTTGACCATACCAAAGGGTCGGCAGGCCGAGGAGAAAAAGAACCATCGGGAGTTGGCTGCGTCAATCAGAGGTTCTACGAGATCAACTGGACTGGCTTGATCTATCGGTTCAGCCGTTTGGGGAGATTCTGGTTGACAGGATAGGATACAAAATAGAAAGAATACAAAAGCGAAGACTCTCATGTGCAGGGATTGTAAGAATTGATGAGGACAAATTACAATCCTTTTTGCATTTCTGGCAGAGGATGCAGAGTTTGTGCCTTATGTTTTCCCGCGCCAATGGTTGACATCTATGGCAATACAATTGTCATGCAGGTAATTGAATGTATGAGAATTATCATTTTGCTGGGCTTGTTTTTGAAGCTCATAAACCTCCACGCCCAACAGGCACAAGTAGACAGTCTGTATCGATTAATTGAAACATCCTCTTCTGATTCGGCCAAAATTCAGTGGTTGAAAGATGCCTTTTCACTGGTCAACAGGTCTGACTATCATCAAGGGCAAACAATCGCCAAAGACCTGATCCAACTCGCCCGAACATCAGGCCAATCAGATCAACTCATCTATGGTTATCAATTCCTCGGCAACCTCCATTCTCTGGCTAATAGACCTGACTCAGCGTTCTATTATTTCAAAATCGTTGAAGAAGTAGCCAGAAAAGGGCTAAGCGAATCCGGATTTGCCACAAGTATGCGGGTATGGGGTGCTTATTATACCAATCTGTATCAGCTGGATTCAGGTCTATACTATAATCAAATGAGTTTAGAAGCGTTCCGGAAAATAGGCTTTGAGCGAGATGTGATCGTCCAGCAACAGGCTGTTGCAGCTATTTTGATTGAGCAAGGGGCATTTGCTCAAGCCATAGATCCGCTTACTGAGGCCATTCTCTACTACGAATCCCAGGAGAATTGGGGATTTCTGAGTCAAACCTACTGTGATTTAGGCAGGATTTATGATTTCATGGAAGATCGAAAAAGGGCCATTGAATATTATGAACAATCCTATAGGACGGGAAAAAAAGCCAATCTACCGAGGGAAACGGGGGTTGCGATCTACAATATCGCCAATGTTTCTTTGCATGAAGGAGCCTATGAGAAAGCAAAGACAGGATTCCTGGAAGCATACGAATTGTTTCAACAGATCAATGCCCAGGTATTTGTAGCAGCAACGATGGGAAGTCTTGGTGTGGTCTACACGCATTTTAAAAATTCGGACAGCATTGATTATTATTTTCAGTCTGGCATTGCATTATTACACAAACTCAAGACCACCCAACAGCTGGATATTTTGCACAATGATTATGGCTATGCCTTGATTCAGATAGGAAAATATCCTGAAGCCCTGGAGCAGCTTGACTTCGCCCTTGCTCTTGCAGAACCGGACAGCAACCTCAGAAAAATGGAGTCCATCTTTGAGAACAAATCCGAGGTATATGAAAGGTGGGGAAAATCACTTCAAGCCCTCCAGGAGATCAAAAAAGCTTATCAAGTGCGAGAACAGCGATTTCAGGACGACATACTCGAAAAAGTTACGGACGCTGAAACCAAATACCAAACCCAAAAAACCCAAACAGAACTTGTCAAAAGTCAACTCAAGCTCGCGGAAGAACAAACAAAGACACTGATCATTACAGGAATTGGTTTGCTTGTCATGCTGCTTCTTGGAATCGTCTTCTGGACAATCAATACCCGTCGAAAAGCCAGAGAAAAGGAAGCCCAGCTCGCCCTTGACCTCAAAGAATCCGAGGCAGCCAATCTCCGGGAACTTGATCAGCTAAAATCACGTTTCTTTGCCAATATTTCCCATGAATTCCGGACGCCTCTTACGCTCATTCTTGGTCCCCTTCAAAAACTCTTGAATAGCAGCGAGCCAGGACAGCCCGACACGTTCTATCATCTCATGCAGCGGAATGCCAATCGCCTGCTAGACCTGATCAATCAATTGCTGGATCTTTCCAAACTGGAAGCGGGAAAGCTGAATTTGCAACCTCTCCAGGCAGATGTTGTGCCCTTTCTCCGAATGTTGGCTGGGAACTTTGAATCATTGGCCGCAGACAAACACATTCGATATCATTGCAAATTTCCTCCCCATCCGGTTGTCATGACTTTTGACAAAGACAAGCTTGACAAGACCATCTCTAACCTGCTTTCCAATGCCTTCAAATATACGCCGGATGAAGGAGATATATGGTTCGAGGCAGAGCAGCAAGAGAATGACCTGTGTCTAACTGTAACAGATACAGGGATTGGCATGGACGAAGAGCAGGTGGAACATGTCTTCGATCGGTTTTATCAAGCTGGAAGTGATCACTTCGGCAGCAGTGGAATCGGGCTTGCCCTGGTCAAGGAACTTGTCGATTTGTTTGAAGGAAAGATCAGCCTGAGCAGCCAGCCGGGAGAAGGCAGTCGCTTTGTGGTCAGACTTCCAATTCTGCGAGATGAAACCGTAGCTGTTTCCGAGGTATTTCCAGTCAATTCTCCTCCCATTTCCTCAACAAAACCATCTCCTCTGATTGTCTCTTCAAATGAAAGCAAGGGAGCCATGCCTCAAGTCCTTCTGGTTGAGGACAATCCAGATGTCAGGGCTTACCTCAACAGTTGCCTGCAAGATCGATACAAGCTGCTTGAAGCGGAAGATGGACAAGAAGGTTTAGAACTCGCTCAAAAGTATATGCCAGACCTGATCATCAGTGATGTGATGATGCCTCGGATGGATGGCAATGCTTTGAGCGCTGCCATCAAATCAGATCAAAGAACCTCTCACATTCCACTCATTCTGTTGACTGCCAAGGCAGGGAGAGAAAGCAGGATCGAAGGCTTGCAAACTGGGGCAGATGATTACCTGGCCAAACCCTTCGATGAAGAGGAACTTCACATTCGAGTACAGAATCTCATCGACCAGCGCAAGCGTCTTCGAGAGCAGTTTGGAAAAAATATCGTTCGACTCACACCAGAAGAGGTACTGGTCGAGTCTGCCGATCAGGCATTCCTAAAGCGAGTGATTGAGGTCATCGAGCAATATATGGGTGATGAAAGTTTTACGATTGAGGATCTTGGTCGCGAGCTAGGCATGAGTCGTGTCCATCTGCATCGGAAATTGAAAGCCTTAACAGATCAATCTCCTTCAGTCTTTCTTCGAACCCTCCGCCTGAAACGTGGGCAGCAACTGCTTTTAGAAAAAGTTGGCAATGTAGCTGAGATCGCCTATCAGGTTGGCTTCTCCAGTCAAGCCTATTTCAGCAAATGTTTCAAGGATCAGTTTGGCATCTCGCCAAGTGAGGTCCAATAATTTTACATTTTTTTATCGAATTAGAACTCATTAATCACTAGCTATCAATAATTTACAAGAGATGTAACATAATTACACACATTGGTTACATAGTTGATAGGTGCCCCATGTCGATTCTTCCTTCCTTTGTCCCATCACCTCGGCGACATGCCAATTTTTTATCCACACAATTTTTTCGACATGACCAGATTAATTTTTCTATTTATTAGCTGTATGCTTGGACTATACAGCTTCCTATCTGCCCAACACACCCTCAATGGAACCTGGAAATATGTCTCTGATGACGGGAGTTATTTTGAGATCAAAGAGTACAGTCCACAAGGGGTAGGCAGATTCACCACCCCAAGCGGCAGTGATTTGTTTGTTTACAAAAATGAACCCGATGGAAGACTCATCTTTGACACTGAGTCAGGTGAGGGCTGGTGTGGCAACCACATCAAGACAGACCCAGACTTCTATCAAGTAGGTCCCAATTATGAGATGTTTCATTATCTCTACCAAGGCCCACACAACATCAGCGAAGCAGACATCCAACGAGTCCGAACTCAGATGGCAGACAAACTCAACGAGTACGCCAATTCCATCATCATGACCTCCGACGGCCTGGAATGCTATCTCCAATCCAAGTAGCACCGAATCAATCCACCAATAACCAATCCACCAATGTACAAATCTCTCATTACCACAATTCTTGTGGGCCTCGCCCTCATGTCTCAACTTTTCGCCCAAAGTATGGTCGATCTGAGCATCCAAAGCAGACAATCCATTTCTGCCGATGATCCCATCATTCTGGCACTCCAACAAGAGCTCAAAGGCGACTACAGCCTGAGTGAAGGAGAAAAAATCCTTGGCAATGGCAAAGGAAAAAGAAAAGGGGAACAATACCTCTATTACCTCTTTCCCCAGCAACAAAAAGGCAATTCTCGCAATTTCCTGATTTTTGTTACCAGGCCAGGCGATGCCAGTGTCAATCAGCGAAGATTGCATGACATGCTCATGAGCATTGTCAGGGGCAACAACTCCCAGATACAGTTATCCATCAGAGATATGAATGGAACAACGCTTGGAGGAGCTGTTTTCGAATCACAAGGTTCTGGCAAACCAGAGCGACTCATTAGAACCATCCCAGGCAGTAGCCGAAACTCTGTAACAGACTGTCTTGACAGCAGCTTTGGTCAGCCAGCCCAAGACTGCAATCTGGGGGGAGGACCTTGTGTAGGACCTGGAGGAATCGCGGCCACTTGCAATGTCGCGACTGGCTGTGGCTTCGAATGGTTTCTCAGCGACTGCTTTCTGGATTTTGCTTTATGAGATCCTAAAAATTGAACACAGAGACACAGAGACACCAAGGCACAGAGTCGAATCCATCGAAGATGCTCCGCGTTTCTGTGTTCAATCCCAACATTTGTTTCACATTCACAATTCTCATTACAATGAACACCTATCTCAAAATCACTCTCTTTCTGACAGGAATCCTCCTGTGGACCCCCCAGCTCTCCTTTGCTCAATCAGCAGCCTATCAAGGCTCCTGGTACAGTTCGACAAATGGAATCCGACTCGATTTTGCACCCGACAATCTGGGAATGATCTCGATGGATGAAGATGGCAGTCGCTATGCAGTTCTCTACCAAAGTGAACAAGGATCTTTACACATCATTTGGGACGGTGGAGACATCAGTAGCTATATCGCCGGACAAGATGGCAACAGCATGACGCTGGTAGAGCAAGGCGGAAATAATTCGATGCTTGGGCCATTTGTCAAACAAGGTTCTCATCGGATTAGCAACAATGATTTGCAAGAAATTCGAACCATCACCCATGATGAGTATGTACAACATTTTGGCGGGGTGAAGGCTGATAATTATGCTCAAGATACTCCCTCATATCAGGAGGAATCTGAATCATCTCAATACAGCAATGGTCAGGCAAGTCAGCACAGTTCCAGCAATCAAAGCTATGGCACCAGCCTCAATGGATACTATGTTCAGAACGGTGGGCAAGGCTGGATGGATTTTCATCCAAGCGGTGGCATCAAAGCAAAAGATGCTGATTATGGTACATTGATAGAAGGTCTATATTACTATTTTCCTGAGAAGAATGGCCAACTTCGGGCAACTACCAGCACCTTTCATTTTGGAGAGTTTGAGATCCAGATGCAGGGAAATAGCATGAAGGTCTACGATCGGATGACCGGGACAAACAGTACCTATCGCAAACAGGGTCCCAGTCGCATGAATCAGCAGCAAGCCACACGCGCCCGCAATGCAGCCAGGAATTTCTATAGCTCAGGGGAAGGCAAGGACATTATGTATTTCTCGATAGATGGCTATTATCATCATGCGGCAAGCGGCACCTATCTCGACTTAGCCCCAACGGCTAGTTTTATCGAGACAGACCGTAGTGGAAACATAACAAAAGGTGCCTATGCCCTGGATCGAATTGGAGCCTTCTATGCCTTTTCGGAAGCTCTGGCCCTGAATCAAGGCATGATTGAGCCAAGTGGTCAAGATCTAATCATTGACAACAAACGCTATACATACCAGGGGCCTTCCCGACAAAAGATCAAAGAAGGAAAAGCCCTCAATGAACGTGTCGCTGCCGCCGTCAAGCGGATGGAGTCTATGCCTGGGGCCCAAGCCAAATTCCACAATGCTACGATGGGTATCCTCAACAATATGACCGACAATACCATTTACGTGGATGAATTTGGCCAGCGAGTCTGGTAACCTTTGTTTCCATGTTTTCTTACCCTAATGTTTCTCCCTTTTCATTCATTCCAATGAAATTATTTCTCAAAATTCTATCTCTGCTTCTTGCTCTCTTTTTGATCTTTAGTGCTGATCTCTCCGCTCAACGTTCTTGTTCATGCAGCGGGCACTGTATTGTCATGTGCAATGCTTTTGAACGAGCTCGCTGCGAATGTGGATGGTTTTGGAGCTTTTGTTATTGCGAATTCGATTACCATATCAGGGCAAGTGAGGTCGATCTGGAAGAAATTCAACTCCACATAGACGAAAATGCCCTGGCTAAGGTGGATGCTTTCACCCAGTTCATCAACAAGGGTTCTTTTTCTGCAGCAGCCAAACAATATACCGTTGATCTGAGTCTTGTTGCCGAAAAAATCCGATCCAGCAACGATAGAAATAGCCGACTTCATATGCTGCTGGTGGAAGTGCATCGCGTTAGAAATCTCTCTGATCCCAAAGAATCCTATCAATTGACGGATAAAGATGTCCTTCAAATGGAGGGCTGGGCCAGAAAAAATGGTGTGAAAGCTACTTTCTAAGAAGTTGTCGCCATTCATAGACGTGAGCCCTTCCGGATTTTGCAAGCTAGCGCAGTAGCATAAAATCTTAATAATCAATGGATAATGACATTTTATCCAGTTTTTTTCTCCCAAAATTCGAGATGGTTCATATCTCCTTTTTCCTATCCACACAATCAATCTTATTCTCATGAAATTTCTTTCTTTTCTCTGGACAGGATTACTCCTGTCCCTGACGGCTTGCGAATTCAGTGTATCTACGGCCAACCTACAAGACCTGATGATTTGCGACCAGTTGAGCACAGATGATCGTTGTGCATCAAATATCTCCAACTTTGGCCCGGATGCCCCAGCCTTTGTGGCAAGCTGCGACCTCAAAAATGCCCCTGATGGCACCTCTGTTTGTTTCTATTGGTACTTTTTGGGAGAGCAAACCCAACTGATCGACTCTGTCAACTATGTTAGTCAAAGCGGGGGAACGCTTCATCTTCATTCCAATCTCAACGCCCCAAACAGTGGTTGGCCGATTGGAAGTTATGAGGTTGTTGTCAGAGTTTTGACAGATAATGGCAATGAGTTGCGCAAGCAATTTCAAGTCGTCAGCCCTAGTAGCAGTTCGTTTGGTAAGGGAATTGCGCCTGGATTTGGGGAAGCCATCCCAACACAGGCCATGACACAAGATGAAGCTGTGGTCCTCATGGATCAGCCTGGCCTCACTGCCCTTCAGCTGTGCAAACAAGGACCGGATCTTCCCTGCGAAGAAACCTCCTTATTTTCTTCCAGGACACCACAGTTTTTTGCCAAAGCCCATGTCGAGGGGAAGCTGGAGGGCGAAACCTTGGTCTTTTGCTGGTATGGGTATGATTCAAGTGGGAAGCAAATTCGTGTGCAGCGAGATGAATGGAAGCTGCATGCCAGCCAGAGTCAAGATGCTTTCTCTGAATTGATCCTGGACAAGCCAGAATGGGGGGAGAAAGAACTGTGGGAAACAGAGGCAAAAATCATCGCAAGCCCACTTCCTCCTATGTATCGGTTTTTTTATGTGAGTCTGGAACCCTTGACGCAAAAAGAGATCGATTTTCTGGAAATGGCAGCTTCTGTGCGGGGGTTCTTTGATTGGTATGAGCAAAACCATGTCTATCTAAGTCGCATTGACCTTGTCCGATATCCTGAATCTGATGCCGATCTCAATGACAAAGGCGGCCTTCATCCTGAGGGTGTGGATCAGCTTCTGGAAACATTGGCAAGCTGCCCATATCTGGCATCCACCTTCACCCAAATAGAAGCAGACTATCTCAGGAAACTGGAGCAGATCTGGCAGCACAGTGGATCGCTTTCCAATCAGGAAGAAATTCCTTATGGCCTTGATCATGACCGTATCCTGGCGAGTCAGGAAATGGAAAAAACCCTTAGAGCGGCCCTCACAAGCGAAATTCAACTCAAGCAACATCTTGGCAATCAGGCTTATGTCAACGTAGCCGGGATTCCCATCCGCATGCTTAGACAAGCAGATCAGTGGTTGATCGACTCCTTTGAGTATGCCTGGCAGGCCTGACATTTTTTTCACTCAATTATTTATTCAATTCATATGTTTAACACATCATTTTTCAGCATCCTTAGTGGGATCTTACTCTTCAGCAGTCTGAGTTTTGGGCAATCTGTAGACGCCTTTCTCAATAAGTGGGAACAAACTGGCGAAGAACAACTCTCAACCAATAGCCGTGTCCTGAACGAATTGGCCAGTCAACTATACAAAAATGGTATGGCTAAAAAGGGCGAGCTTATCCTCAATCAAGGACAGCAACTCAGCTTCCGAAGTCAGGAGGAAGAGTTGGACATCGTCATCCTGGCCTATCGACCTCTTAAGGGAACCCAGAAATTTGCCATCCAAAGCAAGAGCAGAAACGATGAATCAAGCAGGCCAAATATCAGCCTGATGGAGGTAGAATCCAAACGAGTAAGCAATGGACAACATGGCATCGAAATTCGATTGATCAATGGAAAAAACCAGATCATCAGTGGCGGAGCGTATGCAGAACAAGGCGCCCAAAGAAAAATTTATGTGGGCAACCTGCCATTTGCGAACAACTCGAATCAAAAAAGGATCTATGTGGGCAATCTTCCCCGCTACCAGAGTTTGGCGAATTGTGTAGAGGACATCTGGCCCGAACTCCCAAGATTTGTTCAGCGCATGTGCAATGCTTCCTTCAACAGCTGTATGAACCAGAACAATCTCATCGGCTGTACAGGTGTCATTGGGTGTGCCTTTGGCTATCTGGCTGTCTGCCTGCACCAGAACAGCAGGGACTGAGGATTGTGTGGATGTGTTTAGACTCTTGCAGAGTTCTAGACTAATATTTGCTGAGGCATGGCTGTTTGTTTTTCTGTTGGCGCGGGAAGATATCAGTCCATGCCCAGCAATTGTTCCGTTCAATCTATTAAGAGACTGTTTAGGAATCTGTGCTGAGAATTTTTATCGTGTATTTTTTTCTCAGGCAAGGCTCTTTTTTGTTCTCATAGTGGCGCTATGAGAACAAAAAAAGCCGCAGAATGAGGAAAAAAGACGCATACAAAAAATAAGTGACAGATGTTCAAACAGTCTCTAAGAGAATCAGGTTTGTGAATGGAACTCTATTCGCCTGATAGACGGCTTGGGTAGAGGTATTGGGTATGGGGCTAGGGGTTGAATGAAACGCTTTTCAACATAGCTTCATAGCCCATATCCCCAAAATAAACTGTCTGCAAGACTCATATAGCCAAATCTAACGCTGATTTGCATGGATTGATAAGCGGGATAAAAATCGACAAAATGTCGAATTTCCCTTTTCCTATTTGATGACAATGAATCAGTGCAAATCAAAAAAACACTGACCAGAATCTTTCGATCCTGATCAGTGTATGTACTAGTCTCTCGCCAAATTTTCACATATCATCATTGTTTCATAAACAGCGAAGAATATACCTTTCCTGTTTTTGATTCAATGACTTTTACAGAATAGACACCTGCTGGATAGGCTTCTACAGGCATCGTATAATCTTTCGTTCCCAACTCTACTTCAGACATCTTTAGAAGTGTTCTTCCTGTCATGTCCTGGACCTCAAGTTTGCACGGGAGCATTTCCTTTGCACCCAGATGCAGATTCAGATCGGATTGGGTCGGATTTGGAAATACAGTCAAGACTCGATTCGGGAAGTTGGTCATATGAACTTCTCGAATATCAGAATAGGAATAATTTCCGTTGAAATCTTTTTGTTTCAGTCGATAATAGAGAACAGATTGATCTGCTTTCTTGTCAATCCACTGATACAATTTGGCCGAGCTACTGGTTCCCGCCCCTTCTACTTCACCGATTTTCACAAAATTCAATTGATCAGTACTTCGTTCAATTTCAAAGGCGGCATTGTTTTCTTCAGTGGCTGTTACCCAATCGAGTTGAACTGTGCGATCCCCGATTGGCTGAACTGTGAAGTCCAACCATTCGACAGGAAAGGCACTCAAGGGCTGAATATCAAAGGTCAGGAAAGGACTGACGGTTGAGGAAAAGCCATTTCCAGGGAATTCAACACTTGTTTCAGAATAAAAACTTGCTACGCCAGTAACTGTGAACTCGGCCTCAAATGCCAACGTGGGGCTTCCACCAGGAGAAAGTTTAATTGGACTTCCGCCCAGCGGGATAGAGGCGCCATACCAAACTCTGTGCTGGAATTGGGTCCCTCCGTATTCCTTGGGAAGGAAGGCATCATTCATTCCTTCCACATGGATATGGAAGCCTGCCCCCCAGTTTGCCTCAAACCAGGAATTGCTAATGCTATTGAGGGAAGCAGTACCGCTTGTATAAGCGATGGAGAAATTTGCTGCCAGCAAATCGATATCTGTGCCCAAATTGTTCAACAGGTACAATCGCACTGTTGCAATGGAGCCACTCTGTTCCGATTCATAGTATATCGTAAAGTCTTGTGCCTGCACCGAGAAGGAGGTGAGCAGGAGCAAAAGGCTGAAAGCTATATATCTTAAAAACTTCATGATCTATGAGATGAATTATCTTGTTATACCAAATTTGAAGTAATTGCCTACGATGTTCGCCAGGTCTAGAGAATTGATGACCATATCGAGATTCGTATCCCCAGAAAGGTACTGGAAAAGGAAGAATACAGAGATTACCTGACTATAGTCAAGTGAGTTGATTACTCCATCTCCATTTACATCTCCAGAAAACTGTGCAACGGTACCGTCCGAGAGGGTAATCATCGGTGGATTTGGCATTCCTGCAGTTGTATAGGCAGCACCGGCTTGATTGAAGTCCTGGTCCAGTACTCGCCCCATTCTGCTCAGAGCAGCTTGTGTTCCAATATCCAGGTGGTTACGGAAGCAAACATTGATATAATAGGAAGCATCTGGATCTAGTCCATCTAGTTCCACAAGGCTGCTAGCATTACTTGCTTCTCTCAAAAGTCCGGTCTTGTCCAGAAGCACTGCTTCTTTCATGACAGTTACTGATGTCGAAGCATCGATGATTTCCAACAAGCCCCAATCCACAATGTCACTGATATCACTTCCACCTGCAATGGTTTCTCCTCCATTGTAATTCCAGGGATATCCGCCAAATGGTTGTGTGGCAGGAAGCATATTGTTATTGGCCAAGGCAGTATTCATCTCACCAGTAGAAGGATTGTAAGCTGCCTGTAACACTGTTTTGATCGCCACTTTTGGTGTGGGGGTACAGACATCCTGACATTCCTCGAAGCTTATTTTGATTTTGCCATTGCCGGAGTAATCGCCCGTATAGCTGAACTCTCCATAAGCACCATGCTCTCCTGTCTCACGATTTGCTCCTGCACCGACCTGAAATCTTCTTTCGGAGGCACTTGGAGCATGCTGCGCCAGATTGATGACTTTGTTTTTGAACCACTGCTTCCCGGTGAGGGTACTCTTCGAAGCATCAATTTCATAATAGTCCCAGGTTCGTTTGTTGAAGTTGAAATTGCCTGGCCATTGCTCACCGCCCATTGCTCTCCATTCTCCCCAGTCTTTGTAATCTTTGAACCAGATTTCTGCATCCCAACGCTGGTTGGAATTCTCTGAGTGGATCAGTTTCCCTTCCAACAAAGCCGTTCCGTCAGTATAGACCACAAATTTGCGTTCATTTTCAGAGAAATAATACTTCCCAGATGTGGTTCCTTCCATGATATCGAGTTCGATGGCAAAGTCTCCATTCCCCATATCAAAATTCAGCGGCTTGCAAAGACTGTGAGCGCCTTCAACCACTTCAATCACAACAGAATTGGATTCCCGATAACTGGTACATCCTGCTCTTCTGACACATCGGAGGAAATAAGTCGTTTCCGAGATTGGACCTGGATCATAATCCTGGCTATTGGAATTCGGAATCTGCGTCCATTGGTTCTGAGGCAGGGAAGGATCGGTGGTCTTCAACCAAAGAAATTCTAATGCTCCCGTCCCTGTACTTGGCAGATTGTTATTGGTGAGAGGATCTGGATCAAAAGGAGTGATACAGGTCACATCACCGCCATTGATAGAACCGCCGCCAGTAATGTTATCACATACGCCACAATTATCGATCATGATGGGCTGCGTGAGATCAGATACACACCCAAATCTGTCAACACTCAAGGTAATGTCATAGGTACCAGGATTGTTCCAACTGACTTGAACACTTTGGCCCAAGGCAGAGGGAGGATTCCCATTTTGGAAAGTCCAGCTATATGTGACAATATTTCCATTAGCCGTTTCGGCTGTCAGGGTTGTAGAGGTTGCATTACATACGCCACCAGGAACTGTGAATTCAGCTTTTGGGAAGGTCTTCACAGTGATCTTAATGACGTTGGAGTAAGCTCTTTCAGTACATCCGACACGTCTTGCACATCGCACCAACCAGCAAGTCTTGTCCACAAAAGGAGGATCAAAATCCGGACTATTGCTATTGGGCTCAGAGATCCACATCTCAAAGGGCAGATTCTTGTCGAGGGAGTAGAGCCATTCATATTCATACACCTCAAGGCCGTTTTCAGGGAGCGTAACATTGGTGAGTGGGTCTGGGTCAAATGGACCGCAATTTTCCTGATCATCCTCAACTGTCCCGCCATCCAAGAGCTCACACTCCTTGCGAATACCAAAGTCAACATCAGGAATGGTATCTCCTTCAGGCACATCATAGCAAACAGTCTGTCCGTTTGCATCTCCATCGGAATCTTTTGCCTCATCTCCTCCAGCATCCTGGGTCGTCAACTCATAATCAGAAGGTAGGCTGGAAGTTACCAACTCAACATAATAATCTTTGGATGCGTCCAGGCAGGAAAACAGATAGTAACCATTGGCATCTGTTGTGGTTTCTGCTAGATAATCATTGGCTCCAGGTGTTCCAGGCTGTCCATTGTTTTCGCACTCATATAGTCGGACTTGCACATTCTGCACACCAGTTTCTCCACTATCCTGAATGCCATCTCGATTGGAATCATGCCAAACAAAATCACCCAGTGCGCCTGTCTCAGCACAACCGAGAATTTTGATTTCGTCGACATCCCAAGCGGTGAGATTCCCACCATTGTTGATAGTGCAATAAGGAAGCAGCTCAAATTTGAAGGTAGTTGTTGTGGTCACAGTAAAATCAGGATCTGAACTGAAATCAATGTTTTCCAAAGACCAGGAAGAAGTCGTCATGAGATCTACCTGCTTGAAGACTTCTGTTCCATTCACAGTCACACGAACCCCATACTTGGAGGGAGGATTGTTTGTCCCATTATTGAATCCCGTACCTGAAGAATTGTACTGAATCCAGGTGTGAGGAGATTTTTCATAGAAACTCAGGCCTGATAGTGTCCCTGAGGCTCCGCTATTGGGTGTAACAGTAACTTCGAATCTTAAGGCATAGTTGGAATTATCAGTGAAGGTGCATCCGGTTGAGGATGAAATACAGATGGCAGGGTCTCCATCTACCCCGGGATTACAAGAATGTCCATAAGAACCCGATGAATTGTTTCTAAAAACATTCGTCGCTGCTACAGATTGACAGGCTGAAGAATAAGGGTAGGTTGGGGTGAACTCAGAAAAATCACCTGAATTGGACCATGCTGCACACGCATCCAGGTCCCAATAGGCTAGCACATTGGAAGCGCAGGGTTGTGGAGGATTTTGGCAACTTGCCTCCGCATTGATATCACCATAGCCGGAATAAGATCCGTGGAAGTAAAACCACTGAGACAGTCCGTAAGCAGCATTCATGGCATTTGCGCCCATTCCTACCTGAAGACCATAGGTGAAGTCAGAAGGATTGTTGGACAGGTACAAGGTTTTTCCTGCAAATCCACCGAGACCTTCCATTTTGCTGGAAGTTCCATCCATTTCAAAATAGTCCCAGGTGGTTTCATCTCCCAAATGAGCATTTTTTGCCAATCGACCCAAGGCAGACCACATGGTCCAGTTTTTCTTATTGACAAATCGCATGGATACATCCCACTTGTAAGAATTGTCATCAAGATTCTCTACGATTCCCTCAATGGTTGCAGATCCATCTGAATATTCGACAAACTGACCACCACTGATGAATTTGTACAATCTTTCGTCTCCACTGTCATGTCCAGGAAGCGGAATCCAGAATACCCGACCGGAAGATCCGTAATTCAGGACATCACAGGTTCTCACTACATGTGGAGAAGAAGATTGACTTCCCGTAGACATTCTGATTGTATTGTCAAAGATCGCCCAACCGTCATTGGTCAGATTGGCAGCAGTGTTATCGTCCAGGAAAAAACCAATTCGATAAGCAGGTGCAGTCATTCCTTCCATGCTGGCTCCGGGTCGATAGCAGAACACCCCATACTCATCTGAGCTTCCCTGAACTCTGGCGATCTTATCGCAATTGGAGTTCGGCTTGCCCCATCGAATCGATTCGGAAGGACTCAGCACAGTAACTGTACCTGACAGACCCTCCACCAATGGATGGCTAGGCAGGTCGATCGTCATTTGAGTTTGACTACTTGATGATCCCTGATGGGACCCATCATCGTCAACCATTTTCATGTCATCCAGCAACCATGGTTCGCTGACGATGACAGGAATGGTGACATCTTTGTACATCGTACCGATATCACCAGAATTAATGGTGGATGAAATAAAGACAACATCCTTTCCGGCTGCATCTGCAGTGCTTGCAGGATAGGAAGGACTGCCCTTGGTTGTGATCGTATATCCCTGCGAGCTCAGACGATTGTAAATGGCCTGATCCCCGCTAGACATACTCCCAACATCGCTATCTGAAATAAATAGCACGTGTTGGCCGAACATAAGAGCAGGAAATCCACAGAAAAGAATCATTAGGTATGATCCCATTCTCAATTTTTTGGACAACATGATTTGCCAGGAAGGGTCAAAATTAAGCGCCAAACCTTTGGATTTTGTAAGGCATAGTACAAGGCAACAATAAAGGTTGAATAAATATCCCATACGTTTGGTAAATTGAACTTATAGAGCATAAATACCCTCAAATGAATTGCACATGGAGTTCAGCAAACACTGACTCACATCGACAAGTCAAATCAAGAATGGCTACACCGTGAGGGTTGATACCAAATCAACAGGAAGAAGGGAAGAAATGAGAAAAGGATGATCGGCAAAATGTGTGAGGAATTGTTCTGATTTACATTTTTGCCGGGATAGGAATCATCGATTTTAAACCATAGTGTGTAATTGTAGGATAAATAAATACCAGCTAGAAGCAGAAGTATCATAAAGTTACAAAAATTTCGATAAAATGCAATAAACGGTTCGCAAATGGTTCAACAATTGAATAAAATTGATTTTTTACGAATGACCATTTTGCCCCAAAAAAGGAGCTGATAAAGTTCAATTTTTAACTGTTGACGCAGCCGCGCCTTCAAACAATTTGTGATTGGTTACCAGGTGCAGGCTGTCTGCTCGATTGGTGACAGTCATTCAAGAGAGACCGTCAAGCTCTATACGCCTGATGGCATACAGGAATCGTCTGCCTCCTTCCATATGCAGGTTTTTGCCAAAACCAATGGATCATTCTATAGAAGCAAGAAAGCAACATCCCTTGTTCTGCATGTATTCCGGCTATCTCTAGCTTCCCAATGACCAGCCTTCCCGATATTCTCTTCGGACATATTGATTGGCAGGCTCAAAATTGGTGATGCGCATATTCGGTCCATCCCACAGAAGTTTTTTCCGGCCGTCAAATTGAGGTCTGTTTCGATTATTCTTTCCAGTAACATGGAAGAAACTCCGAACTGCCAGATTGCCCATCAGCACAGTTTCAGTAAGGGGTCCAGAATAGTCAAAATTTGAACTTGGTTTGGGTCCTCCCATACATGCTTCCACCCAAGATGTTTGATGACCATCAATTCCACCTTCTACCCGATCTAGCACAGGATCTGGCTCTTTGAAGTCTTTCATCAGTTTTGTCGGGAGTAAGGTTGGGTTTCGGGCATAGACACTACAGGAGATCTTGCCTTTGTCTCCAACAAACAGGACACCCCCTCCTCCATCACCCATCATTTCTCCCTCTTCCAATTCTGGTGGGTTCCAGGGTTTAAGGCCTCCATCATACCATGTCAAGGTGACCGGTGCCATGCTTTCTCTCGCTGGAAACTCGAAGCGAATCATGGTGGAGTTAGGAGGACTGTCCTGATAGGTTCGTTCCTGCCAGTTCTCCGTAAAGGTTGAGGCAAATGCTTCGGCACTGTCAGGATATCCCAATTTCAGTGCTCTAAACGCAGGATCGATGATATGGCAAGCCATATCGCCCAAAGCTCCAGTGCCAAAGTCCCACCAGCCTCTCCAGGAAAAAGGAAGGTAAGTCGAATGGAAGGGCCGCATCGGTGCAGGTCCCAACCACAAATCCCAATCCAGGGTCTTGGGAACGGTCATCTTCTCTGAGGGACGAACCAAGCCTTGTGGCCAGACCGGACGATTGGTCCAGCAGTGGACCTCTCGGACCTCACCAATGGTTCCTGCCCAAATCCATTCACAAATTCGCCTCAGATCGTCGTTGGAGTTGCCTTGATTGCCCATTTGGGTTACAACACCATACTTCCTGGCGGCTTCAGTCAGCGTCCGTGCTTCATGAATATTGTGTGTCAGAGGCTTCTCTACATAGACATGTTTTCCTAGTTGCATGGCTGCCATTGCTGCCACGGCATGAGTATGGTCCGGGGAGCAAATGGTGACCGCATCGACGTCCTTATGAATCTTGTCCAACATCTTGCGAAAGTCTGTGAAGTCTTCCGCTTTCTTGTATTTCTTCATGGAGTCTGCAGCTCTCTGCTTGTCCACATCACACAATGCAATGATGTTGGCTTTTTTGTGCTTGCTGATCCCTCTCAGAACCCCCCTGGCTCGTCCTCCAGCACCGATGGCAGCAATATTGAGTTTGTCACTTGGTGCCACATAGCCGGGGCCTCCAAGGACATGACGAGGAACAATGACCAATCCTCCACCAGCCAGGGCAGATTTTTGGATGAAGGTACGGCGGTTGATGCCATGTGTTTGTTTAGACATGATGATAACTTAGGCTTGTAATAATTTTACAATTCTTTGATTCGGATATTTCTATACCATACTTCATCCCCATGATCCTGAAGTGCAATGTGGCCTTTGCCAGCACGACCATACATGGGCCATTTGGTAAATTTGCTCTTGGCATATTGAGCTTGCCATTCTGGACTTTGAAGCTGATATTCAACGACTTTTGTACCATTGAGCCAATGCTCCACATGTCCCTTGTTTACAATCAGCTTGAAATTGTTCCACTCTCCTACTGCCTTCACAGTCTCGACAGAACAGGCTTGCAGATCATAATTGTCTCCTGCCCGATGCGTATGGATCTGCCCATCTTTATGGCCATCATTGTCCAGAACTTGAATTTCAGGGCCAGAATGATACACTTTTCCCAAAGAATCGGCTTCCACAACATGAAAGAAGATTCCGCTATTCCCATTGGGGGATATTTTCCAATCCAGCTCCAACTCAAAGCTTTCGTATTGTTTCTTGCTAATGATATCCCCTCCTTTTTTTCCTGTCAAACTCAATACACCATCTTTGAGTTCCCATTGAGGATTCAGTGTTTTGGATTTGTAGTTTCTCCAATGGTTCGACAGATCTCCATCGAGCAAGGATACCCATCCATCAACAGCTGGGGTCTGATCAACAGAAGGCTCAGATTGGGGATTGGTTGATTTTTTTGCGCAGCCTAGCCATAGGACTGACAGGAGGAGTAAAGTAGATAGTTTTGTGAACGTCATTTTTGTAAGTAGGTAAAAGAAAGGTACTATTTATCTTCCATTATCCATCATCTCACCTGGGGCAAAACGATTGCGGAATATCAGAACAAATTGATGCCTATGTCAACCAATGATTGCCTGGACCTGTACGATTATCGCCGTCTTCGTCTTGTGCTTCTTTTCCGTGTGCTCCTTCTTCTTCTGGTAGATCCTCCAAGGCCCAGGACGCCAAGTAATCCACGAGTCAGCTCTCGGGCGACTGTTCGCCCAACCTGTCTGACCATCGTATTCTTGGACATTTCTTCAATGAAACTGCGCTCCTCCTTGACTTTTCCTCCCCGGCTCCTTCTTGCAGAGGCTTGTTGCTCCTCCATCTTCTGCTTTTGTTCTTCTTCCTTGGCCTCTTCTATTTTCTCTTTCAACATCTCATAGGCGCTATCCCGATCGACTTCCTTGTTGTATTCCCGAATCAATTCAGAGTCGTCCAATACTTCCTTGATCTCCAATTCAGTCAGCACATCCATACGAGAAGCCGGAGCTCGCAACATGGTATGTACCAGAGGTGTAGGGATTCCTTTTTCATTCAATACGGTCACAAAGGCTTCCCCAATCCCGAGATTCGTGATCAACTCTTCCACATCATAGTAGGCTGTCTCAGGAAAATTCTGAACTGCCAATTTGATGGCCTTTCGATCTTTGGCTGTGAATGCGCGTAAGGCATGCTGGATTTTCAATCCCAATTGCCCCAATACATCCTCTGGAATATCAATCGGGTTCTGGGTACAGAAGTAAATCCCTACTCCCTTGGATCGAATCAACTTGATGATGGTTTCAATCTGTTTGAGCAGCTCATCAGAGGCGTTTTCGAACATCAGATGCGCTTCGTCGATAAAAATCACCAATTCTGGCTGATCGGAATCTCCCTGCTCCGGGAAGGTCGAATAAATTTCAGCCAGCAGACTCATCATGAAGGTAGAGAACAAATGCGGACGATCCTGCAAATCCGTCAAACGCAAGATGGAAACCATGCCATTGCCGTTTTCATCAATCCGACGCAAATCATCTACATCAAAAGAGGGCTCTCCAAAAAATCGATCTGCATCCTGTTGTTCCAAGGCAATGAGTTTTCGGACGATGGCGCCGACAGATGCTGTAGACACCCGACCATATTCCTGCTCGACTTCCGAACGTCCATCATTGCTGATGTACTGGAGGGTTTTTTTGAAATCCTTGAGGTCAAGAAGCGGTAAATTGTTGTCTTCGCAATATTTGAAGATCACCGAAACAATCCCCATTTGGGTTTCATTCAGGTCTAAGACCTTAGAGAACAGTATAGGACCAAACTCTAGCACCGTTGCCCGCAATCTCACGCCAGGTTCGTCAGACAGGCTGAGGAATTCCACAGGCGATCCATGAGGTTCGAATGGAAAGCCAATCTCCATATGACGCTCATCTATTTTTGGATGCCCACCACTTGCCACTGCCACCCCGCTAAGGTCCCCCTTGATGTCCATCAGCAGAGAAGGGATTCCCTTTCTGGACAATTGTTCTGCCATGATCTGCAGGGTTTTGGTCTTGCCGGTACCGGTGGCCCCGGCTATCAATCCATGTCGATTAAGGGTTTTTAATGGGACTTTTACCCAAGTACCTGTCTCGACTTTGCCATCTAGCATGGCTCCCCCCAGGCGGATAAAATCCCCCTTGAAGGAGTATTTGGTTATGATCGTATCAATAAATTGCTCATTCATAGGAGCAAATTACAATTTTTTTAATTTTGGGGAAGAAAATTACTCAATCTATGATCATCCAACTCCAATCTGATATTAGCACAGCTTCCAAAGAGCAAATCCTCGAAGAGATTTCTCATATCGGATACAAATCCAATGCGGTTCGCACACAGAATGGCGATTACCTGATCGCCATCGGCAAAAAGGAATTTGACCCACGACGAATTGGCGTCCTTGAGGGTGTCAAAGATGTGCATCTGGTCACGGATTCCTATCAGTTGGTTTCGCGAAAATGGCGGGTACATCCTTCTTCTATTGATTTGGGGGATGGGGTCCGAATCTCCGAGAAGGAGTTTGCGCTGATGGCTGGTCCTTGTTCGATTGAGAGTGAAGAACAAATCCAGTCAGTCATCGGGCATTTGGTCGAACAGGGCATCAAGATCATGCGTGGAGGCGTGTACAAACCTCGTTCCTCTCCTTATTCCTTTCGCGGATTGGGAATTGATGGCTTGAAAATTTGGGCCACACATGCCAGAGAAGCGGGAATCAAAATCATCACTGAAGTGATGCAAGTCTCTCAGATTGAGGACATGATTGAGTATATTGACATCTTTCAGGTAGGAGCGAGGAACACCCAAAATTTCAACCTATTGGATGCCTTGGGACAGGTAGACAAACCCGTTTTGCTCAAACGCGGCATCTCTGGCTCCCTGGATGAGCTTCTGCATTCTGCTGAATATATCTTCTCTGGCGGCAATGAAAAAATCATGTTGTGCGAACGTGGCATTCGCTCCTATGAAAAGGCTTATCGCAATACCATGGATATCAATGCCATTGCGATGCTTAAGGAGAAGACGCATCTTCCCGTGATCGCTGATCCTTCTCATGGGATAGGCTTGCGGAATTTTGTGGAGCCTGTAGCCCTCGCAGCAGTGGTTGCAGGAGCAGATGGGGTCATATATGAGACTCATCCGATGCCAGAACAGGCATTCTCTGATGCCCAACAGACCTTGAGTTTTGGGCAGTCGGCAGAGTTGGCGCGAAAAGTTCGGGCTTTGCTTGAACTAAAGGCAGGGGACTATTCCTGATATTTTTCGACTTAAACAGTACATACCATACTCACTATGATGAACATTCGATTGTTGTGTTTGCTACTTCTGCTGGGAAGTGGATCGATGATTAATGGCCAGGATGCTGCACAGGATTCTGCTTATTGGTATTTTATGCAGGGGAAGCGGTATGTGGAGTTAGAGATGAGAGAGGAGGCGGAGAGAGAATATCTAAAAGCCTATCCTATATATGTGCAGAAAGAAGCTTGGGATAGTTGTATTCTGTCCCTCCTGGGAAGTTGTAAGGTATCTCCTTCCTTATGGGACAAGGAATCGGTCGAGATTCGTTATGAGCAAGCATATCAGCTGGCAGATAGTCTCATAGACCCATCTCATGGGGTTTGGGGGGATATATTTTCTCTGAAGTCCGCTTTGCTATCCCTGGCTGGGCAAGCATCAGAGTCACAGAAATATCAGGAAAAAGCGCATGGAATCACTCTTCAGTATTATGGACCAAACCATAGCGCTTCGATAGGAGCCAACCTCCGGCTGGCCCATCAATATATGCGATTACGCCTGCCATCAAAGTCAATGGATATCTATCAGCAAATTCTTAAAATCCTTCCTGAAATCGAGATAGATTCTTTTTCACTTGCCATTGCTTATGAGCAAATCGGATTTGGATTTTTTGAAATCAAGCGATTAACGGAGAGTCTGGATTATTATCGTCGGAGTCTAGCCATTTATCAGAAACTACTCCCAGCAGATAAGCCATTTTTAAGAATTGGATCTATTTATAACAGCATTGGCAAATCGTACCTTCAAGGAGGAAATTCTGATTTGGCCATTGAGAATCTGTTCAAATCGCTAAAAATATATGAACAAATCCTGCCTGCAGATGACTTAATAATGGTCCATCTATATGTAAATTTGGCACAACTCTATTTCGAGTTACGGAGCCTCGAACGGGCCGTTACCTATGGCAAATGGGCGTTAGATATTTTGATTCAACGATTTGGAAAGGATTCTCGGAGAATTATTGATTACCATTATTTGTTAGGAAGTATTTACCTGTTTCAAAAAGATTTCCACCTGGCAATTGAACAACTTGACAGATCCATATACTTAGCAGAAACTCAGACTGATGCCTCCTATTATTATCTTCCTTTTTTTTATTCGTCTTTGGCTCAGGCTTATCAGGAATCAGGGAAACTAGATACCGCCATTTTTCTCCATCATAAAGCGATACAAATCGAGGAACATTCAGGTAGAGAGGTCTATCCATTCATCGGAACCATCTATTTCAGGCTTGCTCAGGCGTATGTAGACTCAGAAGAATATGAGTTGGCAAAACAGTGGCATAGGACAGCTCTACAAAGTTATCAATCCTATTTTGGGCCAGATCATCCAAATGTTGCCAGAGCCATGTACCGCTTGGGAATCATCGCTTATAAAGAAGAGCAGATCGAAGAAAGTCTCGAATTTGTCCAAAGCAGTATGGCAGTTTTGCTTCCACAGAAAGAAAATCCCGGTTTTCAGATTTCTGTTTCTGACATACCCTTCCATGTTCAGACTGATGTATTCCATTTCCTAAATCTCGCAAGCCAAAATTATCTATTGTCTTTTGAAAAGACATCAGAAGTTTCAAATCTATATCGTTCTTTCGATATACAGTCAATTCTTGTTGGCTTAGATGACTCGATCGGAACAGGTCCCAAAGGGCCAACATCTCAATTGTCTGTTAGCAACGATTTTGATTATATCTATCAAAATTTTGCGGACATTCTCTATACTCTTTACCAACATACAGATAGTATCCGATACCTGGAATTAGGCTTCAAGATGGCAGAACGTAATCGTGCCAATGTTCTGAAAAGGGCCTTTCTAAAATCCAGATCCAAACAAATCCTGGATTTGCCGGATCACATTGTCAAGGAAGAAAAAATGCTTCAGGACAGTATCATTGCCTTACAAAAGCAATTGCAATCGGATAACTATGGCAGTGAGGAATGGATCTCAACTCGACAGAATTATTTCGAAACCAGCATTGCCTATCAGAACTTTCTTCGAAAGTTGGCCTACGCCAACCCAAGTTACTTTCAATTGTTGTACAGCAATGAAAGCCCTTCGGTTGACTATCTCCAACATGAATTCCTGAATGACAATCAAGCCATAATAGAATTTGATATTGGGGAGAAACGAACCTATGCATACCTCATAACTTCTGATGATTTCAAGGTCATTCCATTGCCTCACCCAAGCAGTTTTTCTCATCACATACAAGTATTTAGAAAGCAGATTTCAGAACCAATCGATCAGATTTCGCCTCATTCTTCTACCCCCTCTTCAACTATTCCTGAGCTGTGGAAAAATGCCAATTATTTATATCAACTTATCTTTGCTCCTATCCGAGAAAATCTGAATCAATTGGATGAACTCATTATCATTCCTGATGATGAACTCGGATTTCTTCCTTTTGAATTGTTGGTTAATACGTTGCCAGATTCTTCCAAAATTCCTACGTTTCTTCTTCATTCTTTTCAGATCAGTTATGCTTTTTCAGCTTCCTTATTGACAGAGATGCAAGATGCTCCAGATGAAGAAGCGAAAATAAATCTACTTGTGATGTCTCCCCATTTTCCACCTATAGTAAACAACAACCCTCAGTTCTATACCCGAGACAGTTACTTTCCTCTTCCTTTTTCCAGGAAGGAAAGTCAACATATCTCAGACTCCTATCAGGCCACCCTTCTCATCGACTCTCTCGCCTCCAAAGCACAATTCAAAGCCCTATCTCCAAAAAGCCGCATCATCCACCTCGCCACACATGCAAAAGCCTTTAACAAAGACTCACGGTTCTCTCATATTGCTTTTTCCTTGACCAATAATGTGAATGAAAATGATAACCATCTGAACGTAGACGAGATCTACGCCATGAATCTCCAGGCAGAAATGGTAGTCTTAAGTGCCTGCGAAACAGGATTGGGAGAGATCAAAAAAGGCGAAGGCATCATCAGTCTGGGGCGTGCCTTTACCTATGCGGGAGCCAAATCCATCATCTCTACCCTTTGGAGTGTCAATGATCAATCTACCTCCGAATTGATGATCAGCTTCTATGACTATCTCGATCAGGGTATGCGCAAGGATGCTGCCCTTCGACACGCCAAATTGGACTATCTGAATTCGCATGATGCACAGTTTTCTCATCCCTACTTCTGGGCTGCTCCAATTGCGATTGGGGATATGTCAGCTGTAGAATTGAGAACAAAAAGGCAGCTCTGGATCTGGATACTCGGAATTGGAGTCCTCTTTTGCATGTTTGCCGGCCTCTATATGTACACTAGAAAATCTAGCTCGTGAAATCATCTATTTGGCTTTTCCTCATCTGCTCATGCTGGTGTTCACACATCAGTGGCCAAGCTACCCCATTGGATTCAGTCTCCTGGTACAATAAGCAAGGCCAAATAGCCAATGAATCAGGCAACTATGTCCACATGGCCAATATGTATCAGCGTGCATTCCAATTGTACCAACAGCACAATGTATGGGACAGTGCCATTATTTCATTGGGCAATGCCAGTTTTGCCTATCGAGCCTTGAAGGATACGCAACGCATGCATCAATGTCTCAAGCGCGTCAGATTTCTGGCTGATTCCTTGTTCCAGGCGGATCATCTGGTGTGGAGCAAGGTATATGAAGTCGAAGGATTTTTTGCGCTACAGGCTGGAGAATATGACAAAGCCTTATTCTCTTTTGAACAAAGTCTTAAGATTAGACTTGCCCACTATAAGGATGTTCCGCATAAGGATGTAGTCCAGGCCTATGGGAAGTTAGGATCCTATTATATGGTTACGGAAGACCCCAAAAAATGCCTGGAAAATTATATGAAGGCTATTCCACTGCTAGAAAAAGTTGAGATTGACTCATTCAGCATGGCTCTTTTGTTAAGAAGGACTGGACTGGCGCATATCAATAACAATAAGTTTGAGGAAGCCAAACCTTACTTTCACAGAGCATTGAACATCAGCAAGCAACGTGTCGGTCAGACGCCAACCCTTCTTCTGGCTATCTTGCACAATGATATTGGCGTAAACTATATGCGGGATTCTGATTATATAAAGGGAGGGGAATATCTACGTAAATCACTGGACATTAAGCGCCAATTACCTGATGCCAATTTGGACAAAATCTCAGAAAGCTATATCAATCTTGCCAATCTGTATGGTTCCATGAATGAAGTGAGCCTTGCCATCTTGCATGCGAAGAGGGCCCTGGAAATCCGAATTGAACTGTGGGGCGAGAATTCTCCCAATGTGATTCACAATCACCTCCAGCTTGGAATCCTGTTTCATCAAAAAGAACAGTTTGAAGAAATGATTCATCATTTAGAGCAGGGGTTGGCCCTATACGAGTCCCATGAATATATAGGAAAGAAAGCAGAGCCGATTTCTTATGCGCTTCTGGCAGAAGGATACCAGGCTCTCGGACAACACGACAAGGTAGAAGCCTCTTTTCAGGCAGCGTTCCGGGAGATAGAGCGTGCTGACCCTCTGAACATTGGGATAGGTTCTGCCTATACCCAAATCGCAAGAGTAAAGATGAAGTATGAAAATTATGAGGAAGCGGAGGAACTGATTTCACAATCTTTGGAAGTCATGTTAACACAGTATGGCAAGCATGCTTTTGCTATTGGATTCAATTATCTCCTGCTTGGCGAACTATACCTATATGAGAAAAAGCATGCAAAAAGTATTGAGATGATAAATGAAAGCTTGAAAGGATATTATCAAGATTCTACCATCGTCCATACCAAGATTGGAACCAAAAATTTGATCCTGGGAAAGGAGTTCAAAATCCTGAGCTGCCTCCAACTTATCACGATGAATTTGTTCGAGCAGTTTAAGGCATCAGACGAGCCGCAATTTCTCTATGAGGCCTGGAAGAGTCAGGAGAATGTATTGCATATCATTGACTCGGTTCAACTCCGACGAAAAGGCGAGGATTCCCAACTCTTTTTCCAATCATTCTTCAATGATTTTTATGGGACCGCACAGGAAATTTTGTTTTCGTTGCACCAACACACAGACAGCCTCCATTATCTCCATATGGGATTCAAGGTTTCAGAACGCAACAAAGCCAGCACACTCAGGCAAGCCTTTATCAAATCCAGAGCTGGAAAAGATCTTGGGATTCCCATGAATGTTCAGGAACAGACGCAAGCCTTCATCGATAGCTTAAATAGTTTTCAAAAACAATTAAGTCGCTACCCCGAAAACAGTCCGAAGTGGTTTGCATTGAGAAAGAAGCAATACCAGACCGCACTCCAACAATCTGAACTCCTTCAACAAATCAAACTCAATTTCCCCAATTATTATCAGTTGGTGTACCAATTTGATCCCCCTTCTGTCGAGGAATTGCAAGCCAAGGTATTGAGTCCTCAGCAGGCCTTAATTTCATACGGATTGGGCAAAGAATTTCTCTCCATCTTTGTGATCACCCCAGATTCATTTGCAGCGATTCAACATCCAATTACAGAAGCATTTTCGGAGAATCTATCCAAATTGCGAATGGGAATCACACAGGGAATTTCTGGACATGGGCCCGATACGACGACTGATTACCAAGGTGCCGCTGGATATCTGTACCAACAGTTGATCGCCCCGATTCAACCAACTCTGCATAACATAGATCAACTCATCATTGTGCCGGCCAATAATCTGGGTTTCCTTCCCTTTGACGTCCTTCTCACTTCTCTTGATTCAGTTACAGGAAAGGAAGACTACCTGATCCATCAATACATGATCAGTTATGTCTTCTCTGCTGCCCTCCTGGCAGAGATCAAAAATGTCGAGCCCAACAATCAGCCAGACATCGAGTTGTTGGTGATGACGCCCTCCTTCAATGATTTTACTGCTGGAAAAAAATCAATCTCCTATCGCAGGGATAGTTACTTTCCTCTCCCTTTTTCCAAAAAGGAAGGAACACACATCTCTCTTTCCTATCAGGGCACCCTCCTGAGTGACTCTCTTGCCTCCAAAGAACAGTTCAAGCTCCTTGCACCGAGGAGTCGCATCATTCACCTTGCCACACACGCCAAGGCCTTCAATAAGGACTCCCGCAACTCTCACATTGCCTTTTCCTCCTCCACCAATGTGTATGAAAATGACCACCATCTGAATGTAGCAGAAATATACGCCCTGAATCTCCCGGCGGACATGGTTGTGCTAAGTGCTTGTGAAACCGGGCTAGGAGAACTCAAAGAAGGAGAAGGCATCATCAGCCTGGGACGTGCCTTCACCTATGCGGGCGCCAAATCCATCATCTCTACCCTTTGGAGTGTCAATGACCAATCAACCTCCAAACTGATGATCAGTTTCTATGACTATCTCGACCAGGGTATGCACAAGGATGCTGCCCTCCGACAAGCCAAAATCGATTATCTGAATACACATGATGCACAATTTTCTCATCCCTATTTCTGGGCTGCTCCGATCGCGATTGGGGATATGTCACCAGTGAAACTGCCAAGTCAGGGACAATTGTGGTGGTTGTGGGGATTGATACTAGGATTAGTGGCAACTCTGATTTTTATTTGGAAAAAAAGGAATTCTTCATGATCCCTCTCCCTCCCCTACTTCTCCTCCTTCTGCTCTTTTTTGGTACACTTTTTCCTGTTTTCACCCAAACACCTGATTCGGCTTTTTGGTACTTTCAGGAAGGAAAGCGATTGGCCTATACGGAAATGAGAGAGGAAGCAAGGCAAGCGCTTCTCATTTCTTCTGATCTATATGAAGCCAGACAGCTTTGGGACAGTTGTATTCTCATGCTTTTGCGAACCAAGGTGGCACTCCCACCAGCCAAGCATCAAGAGGTTCTGGATCAAGCGAAATCACTCGCAACTCAACATCTTCCCCCTTCTCATGGGATTTGGGCAGATATCTATTGCTATGAAGGAGAAATGAACAATACTCGAAAAAATCTCCTGGAGGCCAAATCACTTTTTGACAAGGCCTTGCAGATTTGCGAAGACAGAGGGGATCAAAAAAGGCAAACCACTTCCAGAATTCATCTGGGGAAGGGACTTAATTATTTCATGGCAGCTGATTTGCCAAACACTATTAGGGAATTCGAAACATCTATCGCTATTGGAAAAGAGATGGGATTGGCTCCAATGGACATGAATGTAACAATGCAAAACCTGGCCATCGCCTATGTACATGCAGGAAATACGGAGAAAGCCCTGGTGTTGTTGATTGAATCAAGTCGCATATTGGAAGAGTACCTGCCTGAGGATATTCCCTTCATGTCCCTGGGGAGGATTTATGGAAGTATTGGTTCCCTTTATGATCAGCAACGTGCGTTTCATCGGTCTGCTGTTTATTATGAAAAAGAATTAAGTATACAAGAGGCACTTCTGCCCCCCAATCATCCTGATCTCGCACGTTCCTACAGGCATATCGCCTCCTCCTATAAAGAGACAGATGAGTTTGATCAAGCACTGATTTATCAAAAAAGAGCCTATGACATTGATGTAGCAGTATATGGGGAAGACACACCAGAATTGGCGATTGATCATTATGGCTTGGCCAATTATTACTCAGGTCTTCTGAATACAGACAAGGCCTTGTATCATTCCGAGAAATGTATTCAACTGGAACGCCTCAAACCCAAACATGCAGTAAGCAATCTCCCGTATGCATATAGTCAGAAAGGCTTAATATATTCCTGGATGGGTGAGTTGAGCAAAGCCATCGATTCGTATCATAAAGGAATTCAGGTTGGGATTGAATATGGAGCGACGGACATTTCTACCTTTCCAATCCTCTATCTGAACCTCGGGAGAAGCTATACCAAGGCAGGCCAATTCGAAGAAGCAGAACAGTGGCTCACCAAATATCTGGAACGGACCAAACAAATTCATCCGGCTCAACACCCGGAAATCGCCTGTGCATGGACAAGCCTGGGAGAGTTGGAAAGATACAAAAACAATGCTTCAGCTTGCCTGAGTCATACCGAAAAAGCAATTGAAATTTTTTTACCCAAACTCACTGCTCAAACAAGTTCTATTCCCATTCAGGAAATTCCATTAGGATACTTGGGAGATGTTCTGGCTTCCCTCAATCAAAAAAGTATCAGCTACCTGATGGACTTCCAGAAAAGTAGCAATCCTGATTTTCTTCATCAAGCCTGGGACAATCAACAACTTATTCTGGGTCTACTTGACTCGCTCTATCTTCAGAAGATTGAGCAGAATTCCCAACAATCCTTCCAAACCAGTTATCATCACATTTACCAGAATGCCCAAAACATTCTGTATGCCCTGTATCAAGCAAGCACTGATGATCACTACATACAGGAAGCCTTGAGAATTGCCGAAAGGAACAAGGCAAATGTTCTCCGCAAAGCCTTTCTCAAATCCAGATTGTATCCAAACCAACTATTCCCCCCCTCTGTGCACACTACTGATCAGGCATACAAAGATCGCCTGCTCGAATTGGATCAACAGATGGAGCGAGCCCAGTTCCAACAGGATTCTCTGCTGATGGGAGAATTGGGAACAATGAAATTTGATCTGTTAATGGAGTATCAAGCTTTCGAGAAACAACTGGAAACCGACTATCCTGCCTATTTCCGACAGATCTACTCTCTGGCCAGTCCTTCTATTGAAGACATTCAGCAAGATCTGCTTACGGAATCTCAGGTATTGATAGAATATAGCTGGGAAGAAAACAATCTGTATATGATTGCTATATCAACTGAGGATGTCGTCTATAAGCAGATTCCCCATTCTCCAAGTTTCATCCAGCAACTCGTTCATTTACGGAAACTGGTTTCGCCGGAAGAGGGGCTGGATATATATGATAGGGAGAATGTACAATCCTCACATCGGGAAATTCTTGATGCTTCCGAGGCAGTCTATGCTGTCTTGGTTTCTCCCTTGGCAGCCATTCTGGAAAAGGCAGAGAAGCTTGTGATCATCTCTGACGATGAACTCGGGTATTTGCCATTCGGTATGCTTGCCAATTCGAAGGATAGCCTCCTGGACAAATCCGATTTTCTCATCAACCACTATGACATCAGTTATGCCTTCTCTGCCAGTTTGCTAGCAGAAATGACATCAGCCAGAAGTAATGTTCAGGCAGACATTCCCTTGTTGGTTATGGCCCCTTCATTTAAAGATTTTTTACCGAATAAAGCGGTCTCCTACTCCCGCGATAGTTACTTTCCCCTTCCCTTTTCCGAACACGAAAGCGAAATCATTTCCAACACTTATAACGGCAACTTATATTCTGACTCTCTCGCCACCAAGCGAGAATTCAAGGCACTCGCCCCTTCAAGTCGGATCGTACATCTGGCTACCCATGCCAAGGCTTTCAGCAAGGATTCCAAATTCTCTCATATTGCCTTTTCATCGGCGTCCAACGTTCACGAACAAGACAATCACCTTCAAGTGTCAGAAATCTATGCCATGAATCTTCCGGCAGACATGGTGGTGTTGAGTGCGTGTGAGACAGGACTGGGAGAAATAAAAAAAGGCGAAGGCATCATCAGTCTGGGGCGAGCATTTACCTATGCAGGAGCCAAATCGATCATTTCTACGCTTTGGAGTGTCAATGATCAATCCACCTCTGAGTTGATGATCAGTTTCTATCGCTATCTTGATCAGGGAATGCGCAAGGATGCAGCTCTCCGACAAGCCAAACTCGATTATCTGAATTCGAATGATAATCAGTTCTCTCATCCATACTTCTGGGCAGCCCCGATTGCGATTGGGGATATGTCGCCTGTAGAGTTGCGGACCCGAACGAACTGGTGGTGGCTGGGAGTGCTGCTGCTACTTATCTTTGGAGGAAGCCTTGTTTGGATCAAAAAGAAACATTCACAATCATGATCAATACACGAACTTATCTGTTTATCAGTTTTTATTTCCTTTGCGCTGCTTTGCCGGCCCAATCTCCTCCGGAGAAGACAGCCTGGGGGTATTTTCTGGAAGGGGAACAACTCTCCTCAGAGATGGACTATAGCATTCGGGTATCAGAAGCCTATCTGACTGCAGCCGATCTCTATGAGGCGCAAGAGAAGTGGGATAGCTGCATCCTGTCCATCGGTCGCTTATTCCGAAAAAGCATGGATGAAGTAAATCCCGAGCAGTTGAGCACACAACTCACTCGTGTACAAAATCTGGCCAAAACCCATCTTCCAAACTCTCATCCTGTTTGGATAGAGGTTCACGCCTTAGAGGCTCAGTTTTATATTTTGCAGTTTGACTTGCCTAATATCAAACTGACAGCCCAACAAGTGCTCCGGTTGAGCCAGTCAGAATATGGGGCCACCCATCCGATGACCTTCAGGGCTCATCGGCTTATGGGAAAATACCATGGATTGAGTGGGCAGGATGATTCTGCATACTTCTTCTATCGGGCAGCCTTTGACATGATCGGGGAGAGCAGGATCGATTCTCTTGAACAAGTCCTGGTGATGCTGGATCTCTCTGTTCATAGCAAATATGTGGAAGAAGAGGAATCTGGACTCACCTATTTATTTCAGGCTCTCGACATTCTCAACCAGCTACTCCCTTCCAATTCATATCATCCTGTCCTGGGGAGCTTGAACAGAGGTCTGGGGAGAGAATATGGCTATTTGGGAGACAGAACACTTTCCCTGAAATATTTGAAAAAAGCCTTAAGCATTTTCCAACAAATCTATCCCGCAGTCCACGGAAAGATTGCAGAACTCTACCAACAACTTGGCCTTTCTTATGCCAGTTTAGGGGAATCGGAGCAAGCGATTATTTATGGCCGAAGAGGCTTGGAAATGAACATACAGCTAGTCGGGCCGAATCATCCAAGTCTCATCGCAGACTATTTCAGATTAGGGTATATCTATGAGCACAAGGGAGATTTTGAGCAAGCCATCCAAATGTTTGAGAAAACAGTCGAGTTTGAAAAAAAGCAACAGAAGAATGGGTCCAGGAATTTGCCCATTGTCTATTCTCTTCTGGGAGGCTGTTACGCAGCCATTGGAGAGGATGACAAGGCTATTTCGATTCACGAGGAGGCCATACGGTTGACAGAGAACTCTCCATTGAAACAGACTCAACACTATGGATTAATTCTCGATCATTTTGCCGAAACACTGATTGTCGTGGGAGACGCAGAAAGAGCCAGAGAGATCAATTTCAAAGCATTGGAACTTAATCGTGTTCATTTTGCTGAGGACAAATTCAAATTGACCCATAATATGCAAATATGGTCGAGAGCCGAACAAGCCCTCGGGAATGACTCTATCAGTCTTTCCTTATTGGAACAGACGATGACAGATTTTATCTCCAATTTCTCTTCCCTGGCCTCACCGATTTTTCAATACGAGATTCCCCTTGGAGGAGAGGCACAAGTTCTCAGCATATTGAATGTAGCGGCAAACAATTACTTGCATTGGTACCAACAAGACACAACCGCAATCAGGCGTCTGTATCAGGCCAAAACAGTGATCTTCCAAAACCTGAGACTGGCAGATTCTTTCCAGATTTCACGTATGGACCCAGGTTCGGACATTCAGTTTTTGGCACAGATGAAATCATACAGCAATACTGCTCATGACATCCTGTACCAATTGTATCGCCTAACCGATAGCAGTCAATACCTCCAGCAGGCATTTGAGGTATCTGAAAGAATGAAAGGAAATATCTTGAGACAGGCTTTCTTGAAAGGCAGGACGTTGGCGTCGAATCCTATGCCGGAGGCACGCATACAGGAACAGCAATCGCTTCTGGATAGCCTCAATGCCATTCAAAAAAAGCTGGACAGGAGCGAACCCAATACAGACACTTGGTATCAACTTCGCCAAATGTTCTTTGATACCAAGCTCGTTTACCAGCGACTGTTGGACAAACAGAAACAAGACTTCCCGATCTATTACAATTTGATCAAGAACTTTGACTGTCCTTCTCTTCAGTATACACAAGAGAAATTGCTGAATGATTCCCAGGCTCTTGTAGAATACTTCCTGGGAGAGGAATACCTTTACATTCTCCTCATTACTCCCCAAAAGACTTCATATCTCCGCAAAAAGACCTCTCCTGATTTGCTTGAGCAATTGGCTGATTTTCGAGAAAAAATCACCACGACATACCTTCTGGCCCCAGATTCCAGCAGTCAATCCTCGCCTCAAGCATCTCTGGTTTCACATGCAAAACAGATGTACCAGGAATTATTTGATCCGATCATAGATCTGGTGGCGGGCCATAAGCAACTCATCCTGGTGATGGACGAAGAGTTGGGCTTTCTTCCTATGGATATTCTGGTTGCTCCCGCTTCTGACGGGAATGGTATAGGCGATTTTTTGATCTATCGATACCAGATGAGCTATGCATTTTCTGTGACGCTACTCAAGGAGGCGCATGATTTGCCTGAATCCAAGGCTGCTGATATGGATTTGCTTGTAGTCTCTCCTGTATTCAACCCTACATCCAATGAAGTCCAGACCCAAGCAGACTTCAGAGCAGGCTATGAAGCCCTTCCATTCTCAGAAAAAGAAGCTCAACATCTAGCTCATCACTATGGTGGTCACCTTCTGTCTGATTCGGTTGCCTCTATTGAATATTTCAAACAATTTGCGCCCAAAAGTAGAATTATCCATCTGGCTACACATGCCAAGGCTTACATCCACGATTCACAATTTTCTCACATTGCTTTTTCTCCCATGAATACTGTCTTTGACCAAGACCACCTTCTGCACGTTCCTGAAATCTATGCCATGAATATGCCCGCAGACATGGTGGTACTGAGTGCCTGTGAGACTGGGCTAGGACAAATAAAAAAAGGTGAAGGCATCATCAGTTTGGGTCGAGCATTTACATATGCAGGGGCAAAATCAATTATTTCTACCCTCTGGAGTGTCAGCGATCAATCTACTTCCGAAATCATGATGAGTTTCTATGCCTATCTCGATCAGGGCATGAGTAAGGATGCTGCATTACGTCAAGCCAAACTCGATTATCTGGATTCGCATGATGCGCATTTTTCACATCCCTACTTCTGGGCGGCACCGCTTGCAATTGGAGATATGTCGCCAGTACAAATCCGGCCCAACAACCCCATTTGGCTTTGGTTGAGCATCATTCTTGGCCTGGTATTGCTGCTCAGTTTGGGATGGTATCTAACAAGGAGAAACAAAATTCCATAAAATTATCCATCCTCATTATACATTTTGACTCTGACATTCGTCTTAGGGTAAAGACAATCCCTATGATCAAGAATCTTGCCGTACGCAGCAAATATGGTTTTCTTTTTGGGACAATGTGGCTAAGCGTGATTCTCGTTTATGGTCAGCCATTATACAATGGACACGTATTTGATGCCGCAACTGGTGAAGATTTAGTCGATGTGGAGATTTCCCTTTTTTCACAAGGAGTGTCCACATTCTCCAATGATTTTGGAGATTTTGTTTTAAATAGCGAGGAGGGGAACATCCTGGCAGGGAATTATCAATTTTTTCACAATACCTTGATTTGGAATACTGACCAAAGTCTGAACATTCGTCTTGTAGCATTGGACGGAAGTACAGTCTTCTATACTCCAGATGTCGGCATCAGCGGAACCTTTTTGTTCCCTCGGCTGTCCTATGGAATCTATATCCTGCAACTATCCACCGATCAGGACAAACAAGCCTTCAAGCTCTTCTCCAATGGTTCACAAACCTATATGGTCGATCCTCATTCTGATAGGTACAATGGCCGTCCCTCACAAGGTCAGGACACCTTATTGATTAGCAAAGCAGGATATTTTTCAAGAGAAATTGTGCTTTCGGGCACCGACACGGTATTGAATATTGGTATGCTATCCGGCAATTTTGAGGAGCTGGATTATTTTCTGCAATTGGTGGCACCTGTGGCTTTTGACCTCCTTAGTAGCGAGCCTTCCAGAACCCATGCGGCAGATGTGCGATCTGTTAAGATTATCTATGACGAAAAGCAGGACCTCATGTACTACATGAATTCCAAACGACATCGACTGCATTATTTTTTTGCACGAGATTTCCTCGACTTTAGGCAAGGCCATGCAGTCTTCAACAACACCCAGTATGTGGATAATCCCAATCGATACCTGTATCCAGCCAATATCAACTACTATGAGGGAATTGATACTTATGTCCTGCATCTTGTGGCTGCGAATCAGATGAGTTGCGAACATTTGTATCGCTTGTATGAGAAGCTTCTGCAAACGTCTTATTTCGGGGATAAATTGGTGTTTTTCGCGAATAAATCTGACTGGGATGCTTGTACTGACATTCCCACTATCAGTTCTGAAGAATTATTTGCCGGACAGAATTACCAGGCGCTCAATCTGACCGAAAACTATGGATACCTGACTCAGGTAAAACTGGAAGAGTTGGAAGATACTTATCTCAGCAGAAGAGAGATTGTGCTGCTAGATGGAATTCCCAATGATGTGTCGGTTGTGGCTGGTATCATCACGACTGAGTTTCAGACACCATTGAGTCATATCAATGTACTCAGCAACAGCCGGGGTACGCCCAATATGGCACTCAAAGATGGTTGGACCCATCCAACATTGACAGCCCTTCTGGGGCAATTGGTTTACCTCAATGTCCGCGCAGACTCCTTTGAGATCAGAGCCGCCAGCCTGGAGGAAGCCACACAATTTTGGAGTCAAAACGAACCACAAACGCCTATTTTTCCAGCCAAAAATACTGAGCTGGATGGTCTGGTCGATTTGAGGAGTGCAGATTATTCATTTGTGGACCGAATCGGAGGAAAAGCAGCTAATTTTTCAGAAATTCTGAAAGTCGATGGAGATCCTGCAATTCCTACGCCGGAGGCTTCTTTCGCCATTCCTTTCCACTACTATCAGGCGCATATCGAACAGTCTGGTCTGGATGTCCACATTGCCCAGCTGCTTCAGGATACAGACTTCCTTCATTTTCCTTCCATCCGCCAAGCCAAACTGACAGAGATTAGAGACAGTATTCTCCATACGCCTATCGATCCTGCATTGGTCAATCTGGTTCTGAAAAAAATCGATTATTTTCAGGAATTCTCAGCTTTTCGATTTCGTTCCTCTACCAATGCCGAGGATTTGGAAGGTTTTTCAGGGGCTGGTCTATACAGTTCTCATTCGGCAAAGAAAGGCCATCAATCCAAAACAGTAGAGAATGCCATTCGCAAGGTCTGGGCCAGTCTTTGGAATTGGCGAGCGTTCGAGGAAAGAAGTTACTTCAAAATTGATCATGAATCCTGTGCCATGGGGATTCTCGTGCATCGTTCCTTTCCCGACGAAGATGCCAATGGAGTTCTGGTCACCCGCAATCTCTACAATCCCAATCCAGGATTTATCATCAATGTCCAATACAAGGAATACAGCATCGTGTTTCCGGAACCGGGAGTCTTGCATGATCAGATCATGCTCATGGCATGGTCTGTCACTCCCGGTCAGAATTTCATGATCGAATACCTTACTGTCTCCAATATCCCGGAACTCAATGGTCAACGCGTGATGACTGATGAAGAACTGCAAGAATTAGGAGATTATGCCATGCGGGTCAAACAACGTTTTTATGAACATGTCCCTAACAATTGCAATTGTCCCTTCAAGGAGTTCGCGCTGGACATCGAGTTCAAGCTAGATTCAGAGGTCAGTCCTCGCAAAATCTATCTTAAGCAGGCACGGCCGTTTCGTTGACAGCTTGTCTTAACCTTTGTCTTAACCTTCTTATGGCGGTGAAATGACCAAAGAAAACAGCTGGAACGACAAATGCCGGTAGCCAGACAAAGGGAAAATAGAATACGCCAACATTGGGTTGATCAAAGGCAAATTGCTGAAATGGGAGAGGAGCTGATAGCAAGGCGTTGACGACGATAAACAATACCAATCCCAGGGCAATCATATTCCATACCAACAATCCCCTCGTATTGAGCAAGCCTTTTTGCATCCCAACATATGCCACAAAGGGTGCAGTAATTCCAGCCAGAATATCAAAATTACGTCCAGCAAATGTCATCAATTCTGGTACCGCTCCATACAAAAACAGCCAATACAGGACCAATTCAACGGGGACTCTTACGGTATGCATATACGTAATCGGCAAAAGGGGGAGATCATCCAAGATCGCCTTTCCCTTCTCCGTGACAAATAAGAATAGGATCAGGATCAATGGGGGCCCGATCGCCAAAAGAAATTTGGGAGGAATTGTGTCAGGATTGTTGGAATAAAACCCGTTCAGGGCCAGCAGCATTTGCAAGCCGAGCCAAACAACAGCGCCTATCAAAAAGGGAATTGCCAGAGATCGATGAGAGGAAGATTGCCTAAAACTGATGAACAAACATGCCAGAGCCAGACAGGTTGTCAGTCCAAAAACAATAGATACATAAATGGGTAATTGGGGAATCATATAGGATAAGTTGAGTGAGTTGTAATTGTATATACAAGTTTTTGTTGAAATTTTTTACGCTTTAATCTCCTCCAGATTGCTTCGAATTGCTTCCGTCAACAAGTCGATTTGCTGGATATGAAACGCTCCAATGAGGTCTTCAACTTTCTTATGCAAGCCCTCCCAGACTGGTGCGACTTGCTCCAATAAGTCAAATCCGGCCTCAGTCAATTCAAGTCTGGACTGTCTGGAGTCCACTCCTCTTGTGCTGCGTACCCACCCTTTTTCTATCAGTTTTTTCAGATCTCTGCTCATAGTAGACGCATCTAACACCAACATATCAGAGATGGGTTTCTGACTGATTCCAGGATTTTTCCCAATTATGAACAAAATGGAGAGCATGCTTCCACGCAATCCAAAGGGATTGATTTTTTGTTGGTATGCAGAATTGATCAGCCGATGCAGGCGTCTCAATTTCGCATTGATACAAAGCATGGGATTGATACGATCAAAGTTGGGAGTATCCATATTCGGACAATTATCAGTTTATGCATAAACTTGTATATGCAATTATATATAACAATCACAAGAAAGTCAAGGCAGGCCCACGAACAGGATCCGAAGCAGTCTTTCTTCTATGGAATGACGAGTATCCCCATGAATCTCAGGACAGGCTATTGACAAGTCTTCTTCAAGTCTTCTTCAGCTCAACAAGAAGATCTATCCTGCCAGACTCTTTTGTGGAATTCTCTCAGAGAAGGTAAAATAAAATGTACATCCTACAGAGAGGAGGCAATACATGGCCACAAGCATTGTCCCGGAGGGGATGAAGCTATCAATGCCGTACCAACCATCCATATGGTACACAAGAAATCCTCCCAGCAAGAATTTGGCACATTCCATGGGGATAGCGAGGATGTGTCGGTCCATCAAGCTGGTATAGGCGAAAATAGACATCGCCAGAAATGCACAATACAACAGGACATCTGAGAAGACATAATCTCCAATATTCGCTAGCAGGAAATACATCAATAGATTATTGACAACCAATTGTATCCAGGCCCAGGCACGCAGGAAAGGACTCACAGGTGTATCGTATTTCACTTGCTTGCTGACATCATCAATGCTGTAGACCGGATATTTGTCTTTCACATCAGCTGGGCGCCAACCTGTTGGCATGAACCATAGCCGCAACTTATCCCACCAGCTGTGAGTTCGCCAGGCATCCTTTGCCAGCATCCACACATGCATAAAATTGATCAAAAAGGGATTCCAGCTTCCAGCTGGACGCTTGGTTCCATATACTGGAGGTACCTCTTCCAGTTCTTCCTGAAAGGTTCCAAACCACTTATCCCACAAGATGAAGATGGCTGCATAGTTTTTGTCAATGTATTCGGCATTGATGGCGTGGTGAACCCGATGATGAGAGGGGGTCACCAGAATATGTTCGAGGAAGCCCATCCGCTTGATGACACGAGTATGATACCAGAATTGTGCGAACAAATGAAGAGGAGCCAAGATGGCTACCACTACCGGAGGCACACCGATCAAGGCCATAGGCAAATACAAGAAAAAATATACGCCAAACACATCTGAGATCGTCTGACGAAGTGCACAGGACAGGTTAAATTCTTCACTGCTGTGATGAACCAGATGTCTGTTCCAAAACAAATTGATCACATGGTTGAATCGATGGGACCAATAACTTGCAAAGTCAATCCCAATAAAGGCAATCACATAGACCCACCATGAAAAAGGAGGTTCGATCTCAAATAAAGCGACACGTGCTTCCATCCAGCTATAACTGATGATGATCACAGACAGTCCCAGGATGCTTTTCAGGGTATTGGTCATGCCAGAACTGAGACTGGAGATAATATCCAGATCCCGATTGATCTTTAAGCCCATGAAGCGCGCAACGATGGCTTCAATGATGATCAAGCCGACAAAGCCTGGAATGGCATAGCTAAGAACAGTTGCGTAGGTTTCCATTGTTCGGAGTTTGTAGGTACCTTAGATATGCAAAATAACCAAATTTACGCTGCTAAGTATGGAAAAAGTCATTTCCATCAATGGGACACGCATATGGACCATTTCAGAAGGAACCGGCATCCCTTTTCTCCTCTGCAATGGAGGACCAGGATGTGATGATTATCTCCAGGCAGTATCTGATTTGGTAACTGATATCTGTCAGGTAATCCGGTTTGAACCAAGAGGCTGTGGTAGATCGGATTATGATGGCAAATACGATCTACAAACGACCATCCAGGACATTGAGTGCATCAGACAACACTACCAATGTGATACATTCATCATAGGGGGACATTCAGCAGGGCCGGATGTTGCCTTGGCATATCTTCTTCAATATCCTCAACATGTTTTGGGGCTGATCGGCATTGCAGGCGGTAGGATTGTGAATGATCGGGAATGGAGCAAAACGTATAAAGCAAGGCGAGAGGCCAATGGAGAGGATTATGGAGGAAAAATATTTAAAGCTGATCCTGAAGTAAATCGCATCGGGAATAAGAGTTGGAGATCCTATATTCATCGCCCCAGCCTCCTAGCTGAGATTGCTGAGATTCAGGTTCCAGCGATTTATATCAGTGCCTCTGAAGACATTCGCCCAAGCTGGCCAACCCAGCAGCTTGCCCATCTGATTCCCAAAGGCCAATATCATGAAATCAAAGGAGCTGCACACTGTATCTGGCTCACACATGCGGAGGAACTAAGGGGACTTCTGAGAAAAGCGGTCGCACAGATTCTATCAAGTTAAGTGAATACCTTCTCCCTGTTCATGCTTCCTTTTTCCAACAAAAACCCTATTTTGCTCCATTAATCTACTACTATGGACAAATCACTCTTTGGCATCGCGAATTTTGATGTGTATGCTGTTGTAGGAATTTTGGTATTATTTGGCTTGCTGGAAGTTATTTCAGGCTATCTGCATCGCTCAAAACGAACTGGAAGCGATTGGATTCAGGAGATAGGCGGCTTCTTTGGATTAGCAGTTTTGATCAAACCTTCTATTGTTTTTACAGTATTTGCACTTGGAAACTGGATTGCACCGGATTTCCTCTATATCATGGATGGCTGGAGTTTGTTGGTACTATTGCCATTCTATCTTCTCATCGATGATCTGTTACAGTATTGGTATCACAGATCGGCCCACGAATACGAATGGTTGTGGAAATTGCATCGTCCCCATCATCAGGCAGAAGAAATGGGATTTTTTGTTTCTTACCGCAATGCCGCCCTCTATTATGTCCTGATGCCCAATATCTGGTGGGTTGGAACAGTTACCTTCCTGGGTGGAGCAAAAGCAGTCGCCATCGGGCTAATCCTCAAGCAGCTTGTCATCATCGGGGCGCATTCCACGACAAAATGGGATCAGTACATCTATAAATACCCCATCCTCCAACCCCTTGCCAGCCTCCTGGAAAGAATCATCATTACCCCAGCCTTCCACTTTGCTCATCATGGCAAATCAATGAAAGATGGCATCAGTGATCCCAATGGCAATTATGGCAATATGTTTTCACTCTGGGATCAACTATTTGGAACGGCGACCTTTACCCGCCAATTTCCCACAGAATTTGGATTGATGCATGATCCGAAAGAGAAATGGACTGCCAGCTATTTCTATCCATTCGTAACCTCGGACAAGCCTGAGAGCGAACTCTCCAAAGGCCATGTCAAGCAGGATACCCGACGACTTGCATCCACTCAACTAGCACTCAAGGCAGGAGAAAAATACCTTTGGTGTCAGTGTGGTCGAAGCAACGATCAACCTTTTTGCGATGGATCTCATCACGGCAGCAAGTTCAAGCCCTTGGTATTCGAAGTCAAACGGGACAAAACCGTCAAACTCTGCAACTGCAAATACACCAAGACGGGCCCATTTTGTGACAATTCTCACCTGGAGTACGAGGAGTAAAAAAAGCGAGAAGGCACCATAAGTTTGGCCCCTTCTCGCTTGTATCATGGGTCTGTGTCTCGCAGACCTGCAAGTAGATGATTACCTGAAGTAAATCTTGTCAGTAACCGATCCTTCCGCAAAATCAACTTTCAGGATATACAATCCATTGACAAGGCCTGCACGATCCAGGACGAAATCTGTTGTACTCAGATTCTGGATATTCTTGACTGTTCGGCCCGTTACGTCCATCAATTGGATTCCCTGAATTGGCATACGCGCATTTCCAACTCTCAGGAAGATGTTTTCCTTAGCAGGATTAGGGAAAATGTCCAAAGCGGCATCTACTCTCAGATCCTGATCGATGGCAGTTGCGTTTAGATTCAAGGCTGCTACAGCTCTTGGGCAGAAGAATCCCATGACTGTATCAATATGTGCCAACGCCTTCTCTTTGGTTTGGAATGGATTAGCTCGCGATCCCTGACCAGTAGCGTTAGGGACGTAATTGGCTCCCATTGGGTCTGTTCCTTGTGCCACATTGACGTTGGTAGAATCATACCATCCCCATGGTTCGTAACCAGTTGCAGCATCCTGAATCTGATAATATCCCAGATAATCAGCAGGATTCTTGCCAGTCTTCATCAAATTTGCCTCTGCTTGCATGGTATATGGATCACCTGTTACAGAAGAAAAGACACTATTGATGCCGATTGTGGTGGCATAACGAGAAGTTACCAGGCCTCCATGAACTTCAATGACAGGTACTACCCCACCCGCTCCAGAAACAACAACGATTCCCACACTATCAGGCGTCAAGGGATCATTTCTCCCAGTAATGGAAACGATAGGTGCATCCATGGCATTCTGGATACTGGTATCACCGGATGCGCCACCGAGATTCAGAATAAGATTAGGATCTCCATTGACACCCATATACTGTTCTACATTGACAGTTCCACCCGCACCGTCAAAATTGCCATGCAAGGTGGTATCCAAATAGGATTCGCCATTCGAAGAATTACGAAACTTCAACAGGGTCAGGTCATTGGGTTCGTCAAAGTTGTTGGCAGCTAGGGCAACATAGCCTCCGGTATTGTTTCCCCCCAAAACGACTTTGTCAGGATTGATGCCATAGGTATTAGCTCCTGCTGCATCCTGACGGAAAAACTTGATACAGTTTTTGGCATCATAAGAAGCCAGGACATTGGCAGTAATGATGGTTCCGCCACGGACATCCTGATCAGCAGACTGAGGGTTCCATCCCAGACGGTAAGATGCAGCCACGGCTACAAAGCCTCTTTTGGCAAATTGCATGCACATCTCAACGGTAGCACTGTCCTTCCGCTCTCCAAAAGGAAGTGTATTGGTTCCTTTGGGCAGGAAACTTCCTGCATGAAGCATGATGATCAAGGGTCGATCTGTTACGGTATCTCCCATCGGCTGGTAGATATCCATTCGTAAGGTATCCAGAGCCATGAAGCCTGAAAAGAAGCCGTAGTTTTCAGAAAACATCACATCCTCAGTGACCATCACTTCAGTGAAGACTTCCTCAGTATATCTGGTTTGAGATTGAAGAGAGGAAAATAGTGCGACAAGCACAACAAATAGTAAGGTACGGTTCATAAATGAATAAGGTTTTGGTTAAACAAAAACAAAAGCGCGCTAAGGAACAGGAAAAGAATAAGGTGTTAATTTTGCGAAGGGGTTATGCGCGAGATCAAGGAAAAAAAACAGCCTGTACCGAGGCACATAAGGTTTTTATGAGGCTGAGCTGGTGCAAAAAATCGAGCAAAATGATACCTTATTTTTTGACTGTTCCTAAGCATATAAATTCTTACTTGCTATGTTCATGTGAAGTTTACAGTTTGTCGATATCGACCACTACAGAAAAGTAGCTCATTCTGCCGATCCTCGGGCCACCATAAGTTTGAAAAATCTTGTTATTCAGCACATTGGAGGCACCCAATTTGAAGGTGCTTTTGATTTTTGGTACGCGTTTGTTGATCTGAACGTCCAAGAGATCATAAGTGGGTATTTCTCCTGTAAATTGAGGCGATCCTTCAAAGAGAAAGCCTTCTACCCACTTGTAATTAATATTGAAACCTAGATGTTGAATTTTGCCAATGGAGAAATCTCGTCCACCAAAGGTCAGATTGAACTTGTGCTCCGGTGTATTGAATGCTGGAATAATCTCATCATCCGATCCTCGACGATCGAGTACATTCCAGGAATAATTCCCACCCAATACAAAATTTTTGACAAAATAATAGTTGATTCCGACAGAGAAGCCTTGCGTAGTAACCAGATCCGGAGAATTGGCTGACACGCGATAGACCTGTCGCTCAGTAGGAAAGGGAAGAAATGGATCGAACTTGGCCGCTACGCCCAGGCGATATCCCAGGAACCACCTATACCAACTGAAATAATAACTCGCATCGACAAATACTTTATTGTCAAATAAGGTTCCCTTATAGCCCACTTCAACAGATCGAACCTGCTCGGGTCGCACAGGATCTGTGTCAAAATATTCCAGAAGATCCCTGTCGAAATTAGGGGAATTCAGATAATCGCGAAAAGAGTCTACATTGATCAGAGAATCTACTCCCTCAAGATTTCCAATCAGGATAGCTCTGCCAACATTGTAGAAAAGGTATTGGTCTTGAAGAGTTGGATTTCGAATCGCAGAGCCAAATGACAAGCGAAAGGTATTGTTCTGGTCATAAAGGAATACGCCTGTCAGAGCTGGAGAAATCAGAAAATCAAAGTTCTGGTTTTTGTCTACACGCGCTGTTCCGGTAAAAATCAACCGATCATTGGCCAATCGCTTTTCCAATCGCGTAAAGAATCCATATTCAAAATTGGTGATTCGCTCTCCGCCAACTGTATCAGCAAAGATGGTTCCTTCTGATACAGGGGTGTATAAACGCGCACTTCCCCCCAGGGTAATATCATCCAGCACATCTGTTTTGAATTGATATTTTCCTTGAACATGACTCAATGAGGAGCGGCTAATGAATCCTGATCCGCCTTCCAGGAATGTTTTTTTGGATATGATGTCCTGAAAAAGAGAGTCAAAGCGTGGAGTGCCTGGCTCAAAGCGGTCCTGAAACAAGGTAGTTCCTACCCCTTTGCCATCTGCAAATGTCCTGGCGTCATCATGCCATTCCTCTATTTGTACCGAATTGTCCATCAACACCTGATCCACAATCGCGTAAATGGAATCTCTGGTTTCGGGATTGAACCAAAAAGGTTGAATCTCCGGATTTCGGGGATCCGGGTATCCTGGAAGGGAGCGAACCTGACTCGTAATATTTTGGGACCAGTAGTTCCCATAATTCTGAGTCCACTGGGCCAGATCATTCGGTTTGGCTTCGTCCTGAAGGAGTAAGGCCGTGAAAACTGCATCATAGGATTTTCCAGCATCTTCTTTGGTGTGATAGGCCTGAATAGACCATTTGTCTCTTTGGCCGATATCCAAAATATGTTGCTGCAGTTGCAATCCTTTCAGGCTATACCGATTATCTCCTTGAAAGACAGTTGTTCCATTTCCATAATTGAAGCGATAAATCACCTCAACTTTCGAACTGGGCAGCCAGTGAAGTGCTCCGGCAACTTTCAGGTTTTCTGTATCATAGTCCACCAGCTCTTCTTCCAGGTAGCCAGTCCGATAAAATTGTCCCAGCCCAGGAAAATTCAATCGTCCAGCACTCCCGCCAAAGTTGTTCCTCTCTTCATCTCCATACCGATTGATCGCATCAAAACTTCCTGGATTTCTCAATACATGATCAATCGTCAAGCCTTCCTCTTCAAAGTCCTCCACTACCTGATCTGTGGGAGCCAGATTATCAGCCACCCAATCATCCGCTTCGAAATAGGAAAGATTGACCTTGAATCCCAAAAAGGGGCGACCTTGCTTATTGTTGAACGCCTTGGCATAGCGAATTGCGCCTTCCCTCAAATTCCGTTCTCCTATTTTGACCATCGCTGAGAGGCCCGGATGGACAAATGGACTTTTGGTTGTCATGCTGATCACACCATTGAATGCTCCGGGTCCATAGAGGGCCGTACTGGCTCCTGCAATGACTTCCACTTTTTCTACATCCAACTCAGAAGATCCGGCAAAGTTGCCCACGGAGAAATTCAAACCGGGCGCCTGGTTATCGATTGCATCAATCACCTGTAGCGAACGAACAGGTCTTGTGCTATTGAATCCACGGGTATTGATGATTTTGAATCCCATACTTGCAGAAGTCAAATCTACCCCTTTGAGTGAGCCAAGCGCATCATAGAAACTGACTGCAGGTGTCTCCTTGATGGCATTGATACTCAGGGATTCTATCGTAAGAGGTTGTTCCCGTTGCTTTTCAGAAATCGCTGAGGCGGTGATCTGAACCTGATCTGTGGTAAAACCAGCTTCCAGCAAGCCGATTTTTATTTGTTTTTTGGTGGATGATACCGAATAGGTCAGCGTATCGTAGCCGAAATAAGATACCAATAGATCAAAGGGAGCAGAAATCGGGGAACGAACAATGAATTTCCCTCCGCCATCCGTCAATCCTCCTGCCTGTTGACCAACGATGATCACCCTTGCACCAACAAGGGGTTCATTTGTTTTTTGATCGACAATCAATCCATTGATGGTGGTCTGAGCAGATAGGGGGATAAAAAACAAGAGAAATCCTATCTGCACCAAAGGGCGAATTAGGATTGGAGCAAATAGGGGCATCATTGAAGACACCAGCGAGTAGAAGTAGTTCATATACAATTTGACAAGCGAAACAATCAACAAAATACTGATTTCATTTCAAACGAAAAATCTATTTTTGTTTTACAAATCTTTCAAAAACCATTTATATGCCGCATTTTTCTCTTATTTCTCAGTTAGCTCAGAACAAACTTGTGTTCGAACAACTTCTCAAGCCTGCCGACGAAGCACTTATTTTATTCCGGCCTCATGCCAAACATTGGTGTTTGTTGGAAATTATCTGCCACCTGTACGATGAAGAAAGAGAGGACTTCCGGGCGAGGATCAGCTCTATCCTCAAAGATCCCCTACAGCCACTTGCTCCCTTCAATCCTGTGGCCTGGCTTACTGAGCGACAATATATGGAACAGGAATATGAAGAGAAATTGTCCGCTTTTCTGGCTGAACGAGAAGCTTCTTTAGATTGGCTGACCCAGCTGGATGCACCCAATTGGGCCCAGGCATATCAGCATCCAACCGCAGGGCCTCTCTCTGCCAACTCATTCCTCGCAAACTGGGTTGCTCATGATTATCTTCATATTCGACAGATTGTGAGGATCAAATATCAATATGTACAACATCTGACTGGCGAATCCATTGATTATGCCGGAACCTGGTAATTCCCATCTTTATGCTCACTTGTCAAAAAGACCTCTTCCGCATTCCTCCAGAAGTCTCCTATCTCAATACCGCTTATATGTCTCCCCTCCTTCGAGAGGTAGAAGCCATTGGGAAAGATATGGTCAGCAGGAAAGCCTTGCCATATGAAATCAGCCCAACTGATTTCTTCGAACCGGTAGCTCAGGTAAAGAAAGAATTTGCCAAACTGATCGATACAAACGAGTGGGATCGGATCGCTTTGATTCCCTCGGCTTCTTATGGCATTGCTTCCGTTGTCAATAATATTCATGCGCGTCCAAATCAGGAAATCCTGATGGTTGAAGACCAATTCCCCAGCAATGTGTACTCCTGGATGCGTTTGGCGACAGAACAATCTTTGACCATTCGAACCATCTCGTCTCCTCCTTTTTCCTCCCAAAAAGGAAAGGTGTGGAATGAAAGGATTCTGGAATCCATTGGTCCACAAACCGCTGTGGTAAGCCTTCCGCATGTTCATTGGTCAGAAGGCAGCCTGTTTGACTTGAAAGCAATCAGAGAAAAAACACATGAGCTAGGGGCTCTATTGATCATAGATGGCACACAATCTATTGGAGCTTATCCATTCTCGATCCAGGAAATTCAAGCGGATGCCGTCATCTGCGGAGGCTACAAATGGTTGTTAGGGCCTTATTCACTGGGAGTGGGATATTATGGTCCTGCCTTCGATGGAGGAGTACCAATCGAGGACAACTGGATCAACCGCCTGGGCAGCGAGGACTTTGCTGGTTTGGTGAATTATGAGGATCAATACAAGCCAAAAGCCCACCGCTATTCTATGGGAGAGGGAAGCAACTTCATTCTGCTACCGATGTTATACGCAGCGATTCGGCAACTCAATCGCTGGACAGTTGCGAACATCCAGACTTATTGCTCGAACATTTCTGAATCGAGTATTGATGTACTGAGGTCCAGGGGATATGATATCCTCGACCTGGATCAGCGAGCTGCTCACTTATTTGGAATCCGGCTAGTCAATGGGGCAGATACCCAGGCCTTGAAAGCTCGACTGGCAGAACAAAACATATATGTCTCTATTCGAGGAGAATTCGTCAGGGTTTCGGCACATGTCTTCAATACTAAGGAAGATTTTGAGCGGCTGGCAGCGAATCTGACCTAATGAATATTCAACAGATCGGAGAAGTGCGAAGGCGAAAAGATAGAATCGTGTACCATTCAATCTTTTCGCCTTCTATTTGACATGAGTCAGGCTTTCAGGCTACTCGTGATGATGATGCCGGCCAAAATGCTCTGCAAGCATATACATAAAAATGATCCGTTCTTTTCGACGATTCTCTCCTCCTCCCATCCATCGACAGACCAAATCTATGGCCTCCTCATACTCTTCGTCTTCCTTATGCGTAACCAAAAGGGTCTTTTTGATATAATTGTCAATCATATATTGACGTTCTTCCTTCTGGCTACAAGCCATCCACTGGCCATCTCCACTTACATTCGCTTGACTTTCAACAATACTACGCAAGGTTATTAGGTCAATTTGACCATGCTGGAATTGATACTTGTTGATCAGTTTGTCCATAGACTGATGCAGCAAATCGTGAGCACTCATACGGAAGTTGATTTATTGGTTTGTAGAAAAAAAAATCTACATTGCCAGCCATTTCAAAGATAAGAAATAATTTCTTTTTTGACAGGAATATTCCCATTTTGATAGGAGTTTCCTGTAACAATCCTCTGGAAAGGGGGGGGATATTGCTTGTCATAGTGCCTGGATTATTTCACCCATCCCCAAAGAACAGAAACCACAAAGGGGAAAATGCCTAAACAGTTAATTCAGGCACAACCATCCACCAAGATTGACTGACTGCTTTCCACTTGTTCTACTTTACTTGAATCAATTGTAGCTGTTCATCATTTTTTGCCACCAACACATGTTTCTTTCCATTTCTGTCTAGCAATTCCATATCTCGGACATCTCCGACTATTTTCAGACCGGATTCCATCATGGATTGGGCTTCGAAATCTCCTTCTCCATTGCCTCTCAAGAACAATCCAAAGCTGGCATCATTCCGGGGGGTTTCGACTTCGGCATGATATAGGTTCCCTGCCAACAATACATCCAAATTGCCATCAACATCAAAATCGTCTACGAGAAACTTATTGATACTTGATATTTGGGCTAGTTGTGGCAAAGGTTTTGGGCTAAATTGTCCGTCATTGTTTTCGAGGTAAATACTGGCAAATGATGTGATTTCATAGCTGAGGGATTCTTCTAGGAATTTATCCGTATAGATTTGCTTCAAGGAGGCTTTTGCAAAGGAATTATAATCCTTGAATTTCGCTTTGATGGCGGGCATTTGTTCCGAAGAGCATTGGCGCCCCCGTACAGGGAATTCCGTTTTTCCCTTTTTGTAACTCAAGACAATATCATCCGTTCTGTTTCTATCAAAATCATTGAGATATACCTTGAAGGGCGCCGAGGCACTGGCCTGGTATTTGTAATTTTTGCCCAGATTCCCCACGATCAAATCTTCATCTCCATCCTGATCAAAGTCTCCCTTCTGGATATCAAACCACCAGCCAGAGGCCTTGTCTTGCAACAGTTGTTCGGAGACATCCTTAAATGTTCCTTTGTTATTCCTGAAAAATTTAATGGGCATCCATTCTCCTACCACAACCAGATCTTCCCATCCATCCTTGTCAAAATCTATCCAACTGGAAGCGGTAACCAAGCCCAGTGAATTCAGATCTGGAAGAACCTTTTCAGTCACATCCGTGAATTTTATTTCTGAAGATGAGCTGACATTTTCCAATATATAGGAACTTGCCGGGTAGGGATATCTTTGGGGAATAAGTCTGCCTCCGACGAATAGATCCAGATCTCCATCCTGATCGAAATCAGAAGCAGTTACATCCAGGCCACTATATTTGATATCAGGCAGCGCTTCCTTGTTGCGACGGAAGTTGTTGTTGCCAAGGTTTTCATAAAGTCTATCCTCATAGCCTTTCGAATTGGGTGGAAATTCGTTGCCTCCGCTGGCAATGTAAAAATCCTGATCCCCATCCTGATCTGCATCAAAGATCAAAATTCCAAGATCCTCATGGTATTTGTCCTCAATGAGAGCTGGAACTGTCAAGGGCTCAAATTCCCCCTTGCTATTTTGCAGATAGACAGCCGATACTTGTCCGATGGCACTTCCAACAATGTAATCCATGCTTCCATCGCCATTCAGGTCTCCAGTTGCCAGGGCGGGGCCGAGGGTTGAGTTTTTGTGGGGAAGGAGCACTTCTACTTCAAAATCATTGAAGACGTTCTCCTGGTGCTTGAAGGCATCCGGCATTGGCTGCGTCTCAAACCGTTTGTCGGTTGTTGTGGAATGCGACGCATAGTTGTTCTCTTCCTCATACTGAATGCGGAGCGTTTGGTTGGCCTTGACATTCGTAAGTTTGGAAAGGGAGCCATTGGACCAACTGATGACAAGGCTATCGACTTGTGCTTCTGTTCCTAGTCCAAAGTGCATCAGGGGAGAGATGGAAGACAAATAACCCCGCACCACATTGTACTCTTGCACCTGCATGTGCCCAGCCGTATAGGCAGTAACCCTCGTTCCATTGGGCAATACATTCCCTTTGCCTTTCAGGTCCAGGATCAGATAGTTGTTTTCGTTTGCATTGTTCCGATAGATGCTGGCGATATCTTCTAGATTATTTATAACCAAATCCAGATCGCCATCATTGTCTAAATCAGAGGTAGCGAGCCCGTTGGAGAAAGTTTTTTCTTCAAAGCCCCATTCTTTTGCTCTATTGGTGAAGCTCAAATCCCGATTATTCTGGAACATATAATTGCTCAATTTTTCTGATGGCAATTCTTCCAGATACTTCAACAGTCCAACTTCTTCTTCCTTGTTTTTATAATTGGGATCATTTTCCATTTTATCAAAAAAGGATCGATGCTTGGCATAAAAGTCTTTATTGTTCACATCTCGCCGAATGCCATTGGTCACGAACAGGTCCTTCCAGCCATCATTATCAAAATCTACCATCAATCCTCCCCAACTCCAATCAGTGGAAGAGATTCCAGCCAAGCGGGCTACATTACTGAAAAGGGGAAGTTCTCCCGACACATTGCCGTTGTTCATTTGCAGGGAGTTTTGCATGTATTGGCGGTGTAGTCCCAGATCTACTGATTTGTAGAAGGCATCGGGGTCCATCGCTGACATATTGGCCTTCGACCGGAAATTGTCTTCTGCGGACATATCCAGCTGAAAGATGTCCATGAAGCCGTCATTGTTGAAGTCTGCAATATCAGCTCCCATCCCAAAAAAGGATGTTTGCTGAAGGCTGGTTTGGATTTGGTTGGTAAAGGTGCCATCCTGATTGTTGATGAACAGGAAGTCCGGAGCGTTGAAGTCATTGGACACATAGATATCCGCATAGCCATCATTGTTCACATCAGAAGCTACCACCCCCAAACTCAGTCCAAAGGAACGCAAGCCTGCCTCAACTGTCACATCTGTAAATCGCCCGCCCTCATTCCGATAGAGTTTGTCAGAATCTTTGGCCTCATGATTGTCGAGCATATAGTGATAATATTCAACAGGGGCTGTAAAGCTGGTGGGTGGATAATTGATGACATAGAGGTCCAGATCCCCATCTTTATCATAGTCGAAGAAAGTCGCATGCATACTGATGCCATCACAATCAATTCCATATTCCTTTGCCTTTTCGGTAAAGGTATTGTCTTGATTGTTGACCCAGAGTACATTGTTATTGGGTCCGTTCTTTCCGCCGACAGCGCAATAGATATCCAGATAGCCATCTTGGTTGATGTCAACAAATGTGGTTCCGGAATACCATCTGTCATCTCCTGTAATGCCAGCCTGTTGGGAGATATCTTCAAATTCCAGATTGCCTTTATTGAGGTATAATCTGTTGTCCACCATATTTCCTGTGAAAAAGATGTCATCCAGACCATCATTATTGATATCCCCAATGGATACTCCCCCTCCCAGATACATATAAGGATAGGTAAAGTAATTATAGGTGTGGGTTTCGGTCAATTTGTTGGCAAAGTCAATACCAGTCTTCGAAGGACTCAGCTTGGAAAAAAGCTGTTTTGGCTTTTGTTCGCATGAAAAAGCCAACATCATCAACATCACACAGTACACAGATTTTTTCATATACAATTCCTATTAGGGAACATCGAAACAAGGGATTTTTTTGCGAATTTATGATCAGCGCGTATTCATTTTTCTCCTTGGATAAAAGAAAAAGGGCAAAATTAGTGTTTGGGGTTCATGCAAGCAGCCATTTCCAGCCTACTGAATATAAAATAAGAACACCCCTCGCTATTACGCAAGGGGTTATTCATATTATTCCAAAATGCAGATATTCATTAATATCCAGGATTCTGAATTAAGGAAGGATCTCTATCGATTTCTGTTTGGCTAATCGGCATGAAATAGACATGGTCTTGCCAGATTCTGTTCTCAAAAACGATTTCTGTCGGGGTATAGGTATAGTCAAACATTTCGTTGTCTTTCCTATAATCCGTGAAGGTCGTTCCGGCTTTTTGGGTTCCTTGAATCAATACCTGCTGGACTTGCTGATTCAAAGATAGCGGACCTTCCAGCCATCGTTTCATATCGAATAGTCTGGCATCTTCATTGACCAATTCTTTGTCTCGCTCCCGCTTGTATAGCTCCATCAAATCTGATCCTGAAGCTGTCACTGATGGCAAGCCATTTCTGAATCTGAGTTTGTTCAGCCAGCTAATTGCCTCACCATCATCTCCTAAGTTGATGTTAGCCTCCACATAGTTCAGCAAGATTTCAGAATAGCGAATATAAGGAGCATCGATCTTCTGCAGGTTGTTCGGCCAAGAAGCAGGGAGAGTCGGATCGGCAAATTTCTTGAAATAATATCCAGTACGAGAACCATTCCAGTCCTCAATGGGTCCCTGACGGGTATCCACACCATTGATAATGGTGCCATCAGATAAGGTATAAAACCCAGTTTGGATTTCATTGAACTTATCAAACTTCACAACATCATCAGTTCGTTGCTTCCAAGGAGCACCATCAAACAAGATCGTAGCATAGAATCGCGCCTCACGTCCGACATAAGGTTCAGCATTGTGTGCAGGATTGTTCCAATCAAATTTTTCACCATTCGCTCGATCATATTTCCTAACCAAAGCTTCAGTTGGAGTAGTTCCAGCCCACTCATGGTATCCATTGGGTCCATGATACAAAGCAACCATACCAGGCCCTTGAGACCATCCGTCTCCACCAGGATAGGTTCTTGAACCAAAGCCAAATTCTTCTATAGATCTTCCCCAGATGTAATCCTGGTTTTGGTCTCCTTCTCGCCAGATGGCTTCATAATTTTGAACAGCCTCATCAAAAGAAGCTGGAGATGAATAATCAAGATTATAGCCTTCAGTTGCATCTAGCAAAGCTTTAGAAGCAGTTTTGGCTGCTGCCCAACGGCTTTCTTGAGATCCACCTGTATACCCAATCAATTCCTTATTTCCATAAGAAGCAATCGTAGATACTGCGGAAGCTTTGGAAGGCTCATATAGATCACTAGCAGCATGAGTAAGCACTCTTGACTTCAATGCCAATGCGGTAATCTTATGTGCTCTTGATTTGCTTGCAGGAGCATTTTCAAGCAAGGTGATTGCTTGATCCAGATCTGAGACAATCAAATCGATGGTCGCTTCAAAAGAAGAACGTGGATTGTTCGCTTCACTATCCAGTGTCAAAGGCTCTGTCAACAATACTAAGCCACCAAATTGTCGCATAAGCTGGGTATAAAAATATGCGCGCATATAATATGCTTCTCCAAGTAATTGTGTTGTGAAAGCCTCACTAAAACCAGCCTCATTAGCTGTCAATTGCTGGATAGCAATATTTGCACTTCGGATATATGGATACAACTGATTCCAACTAAACCACTGCATGTCCATATAGTTTCCAGCAGGGTTCATTTTGCCTTCTGTGTATCCATCAACCCCTCGTCCAGGGTGAGTAAATACCGCTTGATCAGTAAAAGCATCCGTAGTTTCTTCTCGTGTAAGTGTACCCGCCCATGTACCTTGGTACAAATCCAGCACTGCGGCTTCGGCTAGATTTTCAGACGACCACACGGCATCTCCAGCGACTTCGCTCAGAGGCGTAGTACTTAGAAAGTCATCATTACAATTGGTCAATAACAATCCAGCGACCAATATAAAGATGATATGAACTATTCTATTTTTCATTTTTCAATTTTTACAATGTAATTCTAATTGAACCTGTGATTGTTTTCAACATTGGATATCCTTGTCCATTGTTGAGTGCAGCACCGCTTGCATCACGAGTATTCTCAATATTTGCTCCTCCTTGTGTAATTTCTGGATCAAATGGGAACTTTGTGATGGTGATCAAGTTGGTACCAGATAGGGCAACTCTCAATCCTTTAAATCCAATTTTGCTGGTAAAACCTATAGGGAAGCTATATCCCAATTCGGCAGTCTTGAGTCGAATATAGTCTCTGGTGATGAGTGCATAATCAGTTTGTCCTGAGTACCACTGGTCACCGCGGTCTGCCAAGCGTGGGAAAGGCGCATCGGGATTGTCCAAAGACCAAGCTCGATCTGCTACATCACGCTGTACATTGGCCAAGGTACCTGACATAAAGCTCCACTCATATCGGTTAAATCCACCGGCAGCACCTGCCCAGAACATATTGAAGTCAAAGTTTTTGTATGACAATGCAGTATTGAAACCAAACTGCATATCAGCAAAAGCACTTCCACCAACACGGGTTCTATCTTCTGGTCCAATTTTGCCATCACCACTGATATCTCTGACTTTCGCATCACCAGGCTTGAGAAGAGGTGTTACACCACTATAATCCAGGGTTTCTGCATTGATTTCTTCTTGAGAACGGAACACTCCAACAAATTCATAGAGAAGTGGTCTTCCAATTTCTCCACCCGTTTCACGCTGCCAAGGACGATCGTCCAAATCTGGCTCATCAACAAATACCAATTTGTTGTCTGAGTTCATGAAGTTCACAGTAAAGCGATAAGTAAGTCCGCCATTGGTGTTTCCATTTAAGCCAAGATTGACTTCGAACCCTTGGTTCTCAAATTCTCCAATATTTTGGGCTGGAGGGGTGATACCACTGTAATTCGGCAAGGTTTTGTTTGGCTGGGTCAAGATGTCTTTTCGTGTATTCTTGAACACATCAAATCCAACAATCAAGCGATTGTTGAGCAATTCCATATCAAACCCAAAGTTGGTTGAGGTAGCTGTTTCCCACGTAATAAAAGGATTGGCTACTTTTGTCTCAAAGGCTGTCGTGACTACGGGGCCAAGACCTGTCGCAGAGAAACTATAAGATGACAAGAACTGGAATGGATCCACTTGGTCATTTCCTAACTGTCCCCAGGATCCTCTCAACTTCAAGAAGTCGATAAAAGGAACGGCTGATTGAAAGAAGGATTCTTCTGAGATCACCCATCCTGCTGATACCCCTGGGAAAAAGCCGAAGCGATTGCCTTCAGGGAAGAGATATGAACCATCTTGTCTAAAGAGGACCTCCAATAGATACTTGTCTTGGTAATTGTAGTTGGCACGACCATAGTAGTTGAGTCGGGCTGTCTCTAGACCATTACCCGCACTGAACTGTCCATCATTTCCACCAAAGCTCAACTGAGCCAAGTCATTGGACAAGAAAAATCGTTTGAATGCTCTGGTAAAGCTTCTTTGTGATTCCTCTCGTGTGATCCCACCGAGAAGCTTGATAGAGTGATCTCCAAAGCTCTTGGTATAGGTAGCCAATAAAGTAGCTGTAATATCGGTCTGAGTTGTATGATCTTGTGTCAAACTTGGATCGCCAGGACCACGTTGGGCTGCTGTCAAACCAGAAGAGTTTTGGTTTACGCCATCCCAAGTATACAATACCCAAGGACGATTCCACACCTTGCGATCATAGTTCATTTTGTCATAAGATACATTCCCTCTCAATTGAAGTCCTTCAATCCCTGGGATATCAATGGTAATCCCCATATTGCTCTGGACAAAATTGGTACTATTGTCTACATAACCGGGCTGGTCGGTAACTCGAATCGCCGGATTGTTTCCATTCTCAATATCAGGTCCAAATTCTCCAGTTGGCCAGTAGGCTGGGAACCAAGGATACTGTCTGATCAAGTCAGCCAATACACCACTTCCGCGGGTAGAGGTATAATTCTCTTCTTGTCGAGAATACAATCCCATGTCGAATTTCACATATTTATTGACTCTTGCATCCAAGTTGAGTCTCAGATCAAACTGCTCAAATCCTTTGGGTGCATTTTTGAAATTGACATCCTGTCTTAGGTATCCAAATGAGGCAAGATAGTTGATATCCTCTGATCCTCCTGAGATTTGGGCATTATGACGATGTGTTGGCGCATTTCTCCGAGAAACTTCCTCAAACCAGTTAGTATTCGGATAGTTCCACAAGTCATTTCCGGCTTTGGTATTCTCGATCCGGTCAGTCGTATAGGTCGGGTTGAGTACCTCTCCATTTGGACGGGTAAAAGGTTGACCTCGAACGGCATTGGCGCCTGCCCACTCATTGGTTGGAAGCTTATATACATTCAGTAGGTTGACCAAATCCATATATTCTTCCCCTCTCAACATTTCTGGAACAGTGGTAAAATTCTGAATTCCATAGCTGGAAGTCAGCTGTACAGAGGGGCGTCCTTGCTTACCTCGCTTGGTTGTAACAAGGATGACGCCATTGGCAGCACGCGCACCATAGATCGCAGCAGAGGCATCTTTCAAGACCGAGATACTCTCGATATCAGCAGGGTTGATCCTAGCAAGGCCACCAGCACGATTGGGAATTCCATCAATAACGACAAGTGCTGATGAGTTGTTGAAGGTATTGGTACCCCGAACCCGAATCGCTGAATTATCAGCACCAGGTGTCGCACTTTGCGTATCAATGTATAGACCTGCAACTTTTCCAGCCAACGCTGCCCCTAAGTTTGGTGCAATCGACTTCTCCAGTTCTTTTCCACTGACAGCAGCAACAGAACCGGTAAGTGTAGCTTTTTTCTGAGTGGCATACCCAGTTACAATTACTTCTTCGAGCGAAGTAACAGCTTCTTCCATTGTGATGTTTAGGGTCGTCCGGTTGTTGACCGCAACTTCCATCGTCTGCCAGCCGATATAGCTAACTTGAAGATTGGTGTTACCATTTTTCAGGGTGATGGAATAGGTGCCATCATTCCCGGTGAGTGCCCCATTTGTTGGGTCGTTGAGGTCGATGACCGTTGCTCCTATCAGAGGAGCCCCATTCGAGCTACCAGTAATTGTACCAGTAACCGAGATCTCTTGCGCATAAGATATGGAGAAAAATAATGCGCTGAATAATAATGTACTTATTATTCTGGCAGCATTTTGAACTCCACACCTAATGGTCATAGTAGGTAGTTTGTTCATATAATAGTGGTAAAGCAAAGATTAAAGATCCTAAAAAAAGTAATTTGATGCTGATTAGGACATCCAGGAAGCCAACATCGCAATAATTCCTGAAGATTACAATTCGATGGATGTATCCATGAAGAAAAATACAGGAGGTTCCTTTCTATTCGAATGAGAAAACATTTGTCCAAGCTGAGGAGAAATGTTTGACCCTATTGCCTGCTAACTAGGCTGAGGAATATCTAAATCCAAGAACCTCAGAGACTTTCCAGCTGCTTTGTTCTTTTCAATCGAACACGATCAAGCTTGGGGCACATAAATGCCTCTTTTGCATTTCCTTCAGAAAAATTTTCAGTCAAGGACCTGGCCGAACTCCAGGCTGATAACCAGTGCCTTTCAACATGATGAAAGAGTCCCCAATTATTTGCTTCCACATAGGATCAAACCCTTACAGAATCTTTGAAAGTTATTTTTCTTGCTTTATTTGAAGGATCTTGTCCAGAAAGGAGAGAAACTGATTACCCAATCACCATGATGAAAAAATACAAGTTTATTGGCTTGTTTTTCGCAACTTTTGCCTGTCATTGCACAAGCCTAACACAAGATCCTGCCTATTACGATCCCCCTCCACTCGCCACCCACTTCAATGGAGAACATTTTGTGGGCTCGGAAAGCTGTATTGAGTGTCATGCAGAGATTTATGCGTCTCACCTACAATCCGCCCATTATCGAACCTCCCAACCTCCTTCTGAAGAAAATATCAAAGGGAGTTTTGAACCTGGATCCAATCGACTGGAACTGGAAAATGTTGCATTTGAAATGACCCATCAGGAAGGAACATTTTACCAACACACCATTATAGAGGACATGACACAGCCTATTCCTCCTCAGACATTTGATATCGTGATTGGATCAGGTATCAAGGGACAATCATATCTGAGCTGGGACAATGATTATTTATTTCAATTGCAAGTCTCTTATTATCCCCCAACAAATAGCTGGATCAATAGTCCAGGATTTCCCTCTACTCCTATCAAAAGACCGGTTCGCGATGGCTGTCTGAAATGTCATGTGAGCTTTGCCACCAATCGCGATTTCTCTGGGCAGGGAAATCAATACGACAAAGAAAAAATCGTGTACAGAGTGGATTGTGAGAGGTGTCATAATCCTGCCATGACTCATGTGACCCATCATAGAAGTCATCCTGACATTGACTCTCCGACATTTATCCTGACATTCGATACGCTCTCCCGACAACAACGCTTGGACGCATGTGCCCAATGTCATTCAGGACCGCGTGCAGGAATTATCAAAGGCAATTCCTTTTCCTACCTGGTTGGAGAGACATTGGCGGATTATTCACGGAATTTTCATACCGGGCAAAAAGATCATGAACTGGATGTACATGGAAATCAATATGGACTGCTGAGAAGTAGTACTTGTTTTCAGCAAAGCCCGCAGATGGATTGCATGACTTGTCATGATCCGCATAGCAATCAACGAGGAGATATCGCACATTTTAACCACCGCTGTATCGAGTGTCATGGGGCTCACGCAATTTCCTGCACGGCCGATGCTTCTGACAAGCAATCAATGAAGAATAGCTGTATTGCCTGTCATATGCCCAATACACCCTCAAAGTCGATGTCAGTACAACTTGACCAGGATAGTCTGGAGACTCCTGTCTATATCAGAACCCACTTGATTGACATCTATCCGAAAGAATCCTGGCACCATTAACAGTCGCTTGTATGAGACATCCATTTCTATTTCTCAAACTTATCTGCTTCAGTGGTATTCTCCTCCTACACTGTAGCAGGACACTTACCCTATCCCCCGAACAGCCAAACATTCTCTGGATTGTGCTGGAGGATACGTCTCCCCTCTTGAGCTGCTATGGCAGCACGGTCATTTCTACCCCAAATATTGATCGGCTTGCCAACTCCGGAATTTTGTTTCACAATGCCTTCATGCCTGCACCTGTGTGTTCAGCCAGTCGTTCCAGTATCATAACCGGCATGATGTCCACTACCTTGGGGCTTCACAATCATCACAGTTCCCGAACTGATGCTTCTGCTATACACTTGCCTGACAGCATACAGAGCATTCCAGAATTATTCAGGCATGCTGGCTATTTTACCTTCAACAATGGCAAGGATGATTACAATTTTGCCTATGATCGAAGAGAATTATATGACCAGCCTTATGCTGTCCATCCACTCTATGGCAAAAGGGGCGACAGGTTCGCGATCGCAGAATTGCCCAAGCACAGCCCCTTCTTTGGTCAAATCCAACTGTCTGGCGGCAAGGAGATCTTTTCGTCTTCCTTTAAAGAGAAGGTACTATTTCCTGTTGACAGGGAACAGCTCCAGCTCCCGCCCTATTTGCCCAATCATCCCGATATCCTGGAAGAATATGCCAATCATCTCGATGCCATCAAGCTTACGGATGAAAAAATTGGCCAACTCATGGATTCCCTTACAGAGAATCAATTATTGGAGAATACCATCATCTTTTTCTTTTCTGATCACGGAATGCGCATGGCGCGGCATAAACAATTTCTCTATGATGGTGGGATTCACGTGCCTCTCATCATTGCGGATTTTCGTCCTTCCTCCCGCATCGAGGCGGCTACAACAACTGAGCAATTGATCAGTGGCATCGATATCGGCCCAACTTCTCTTGCATTGGCAGGAATTTCCATTCCAACATACATGGAAGGCAGAGATATCTTTGATCAAACAGTGGCAGCCAGGTCCTATGTGATTTCGACCAGAGATCGCTGTGATTTCACCATTGATCGAATTCGTGCAGTACGATCAAAGAGATTCAAATATATTCGCAATTGTATGATTGATCGCCCCTATACACAGCCAACTTATATGGATGTGGATGGCGTCCCCTTTGTCAACACCATGAAGCAATTGGCTTTAGACAACAAACTTGATTCTATTCAGGCACGATTTTATGCAGTCAACCGCCCAGTCGAAGAATTGTATGACCTACAGAATGATCCCTTCGAGATCCAAAATCTTGCACAAGATCCAGCTTATCAGGACAGCCTAAAGAAGTATGCCAATATCCTGGATCAATGGATTCTCGATACAGATGACAAAGGTCAATATCCCGAATCAGAAGCTGGGCTTGCCCTTATGTTGGGAATTTGGGGCGCGCATGCAATCAACCCTGAATATGAACCGATCAAGAAAAAACATCCTGAATTGGCTGGTTCCTTATTTTCCCTAAAATCAGAAAGCTGGAAAAACATCAAGGAATAATCGTCTTCACAAAGCATGATCCAAGTCGTTCTCACAAGCAAGCCCTGAACGACCTCTCTACCTATAGTGGGATTCCACAAATTCCGCTCTTCATCTATAAGCACAAAAAATCGGAAGCAGGATTTCTCCTGCTTCCTGCCTAACATCCAGTTATAAAAAATGGAGGTAATTCAATTCTCTAAAGCGGCTGAATACTGATACGAATGGCCTCGCTCACCGTAGGATAAGAAAATCCATCGTCTACGATCCTTACTACCCCATTTTCATCCTGCCCACTATTAGGGCCACCTCTTGCGGGTTGGTTGTTTCCGGCTCCGGGATATTCATTCACCTCAGTCCCGGCATCCCACAAGGACAACTGAGAGGTGAGATCTCCAGAGACAGGCGATCCGTTTTGATAAAGGGCAATTCCTTCTTGATCAAATCCATAAAACAAATCATTGGTATGCACAAGCATGGTCGCAAGATGCAAGTAATCGCCTTCTCCGGCTTCTACAGTGAAGACATAACTGCCTCCCGGAAATAATAGGCCCGCATCAGAAGCACCCTCAGGCGTATTGAATACGCCGCTCATAGAGACAGCCTCCTCATTTCCAAAGGATTCTGCCAGTTCTGCGGGGTCTCCATCCTCTGACAAGGCTTCCAATCCTTTCCCCAGATCAGACTGGCTGTCTTCAAACAAGGGAAAACTCCCTGCTTGGGTCAACGCCCATGCGCCCGGAGCAAGAGGAGATACATAGGCTGTTTCATTTACTAGATTCTCAACCAATAGTGCATTGTCTCCATCTTCAGCGACACCTTCCAATCCTTCTGGTGCTGTAGCTCCATCTTCGAAGAGCTTGACTCCGTTCCCATGAATGCCCCAAGCACCGGGAGCGAGGGGGGTTGCCAGGCTACTACTGCCAGAGATATTTTCAATCTGAAGGGTAAATTCTGTTCCGCCATCATGCGTCAGTGTCAGGCGAATCACTTCTTCATCCGATGGATAACTAAACCCATCTCCAACGGCTGATATCAGTTGCACAATTCCATTTTCGTCAGAACCTGTATTCCCTGCTGCTTGACGAGGGGGCTGATTGGCACCCGTCCCCGGCTCCTCATTGATTTCTGTTCCGGCATCCCATAGATCTACAAAACTTGTCACATCACCCGTTACAGGATTTCCTTCTTCATCGTAGAGTCCCAATCCCTGATCTGAGAATCCATAGAAAAGATCATTGGATTGAACAAACATAGTTGCAAAGGACAAGTAGCTTCCGATTCCGGCCTGAAAGCTAATGCTCTCAGACTGTCCGGGCATAATCAATCCTGTACTTCCAGAGGCGAGGTAGGATTTGGGAGAAAGAACATTTTCAATCCGGATTTCAAATTGATTTGTCACAGGGCTAGGGCCGTCTTTTTTACAGGCACTTGTAACTATGAGTAGGGCTAAGGCAAAACTCAAATACGCAATTCGTTTCATTTGTCTGTTGATATTGATGATAAAGAGAAGCATGTATTTGCTTCGCCAACAAATGAACACGAAGTACATGGCAAAATGGACCCAAGAGAATTACATTTTTCCCCATACTCCTCACAAGCAGTCTGGGGCCAAAATCTCTCTTACAAAGGATGAATCAGAGATCCGGAATTCCAATGGTCAGCCCGCTGACAGTTTCAGGTCTTCAATTGTGATGCTTTTGTGTGAAAGCGAATATATTTTTTTCAATTTGTGATCATTTTGTGAGGGTATTGGGATTTTCTTTTGCGAAGCATCCTCGGCCAATCCTCTACACATTCTCCATAGTCAGCATGAAATCGATCTTTGACTTGTTGGAGCTGCTCTGGCGGGAATATTCCTACTCCATGCATAGCTCCAACAAAGGCTCCCAACAATTGCAAATAGGAATCTGTATCATGGCCAAATTGCCGCGCCAATTCCAGAGCAGCTATCGGATCATGATCGACCATTTCCAGACAACAAACGGAGACAACCAGAGGAATCCAACATTCCCACCAGGTTTCGGCTTGTAATTCCCGTTCTAGAATTTCAAAGAGTACCGCAGGTCGACCGTCAGCTTTCCCTACCGCTTCATGGGCAAAATCAAGCCAGGTATTGACCTTCCGCTGTGAAAAGTCAGCTGTTCCATATCCATAAGGATCGATCTCCCGCATAGCTTTTTCTACGTCTGACCACTGACTTCCCGCTTGCAAGGCTCTGGCCAATCCAACCACAATCGCAGCTTGAAAATCTCTGGCCATTCCGGTATCAAAAAAATCCATCTCCCAGGCTGAGGTATACGTCCATTCCAGCTCATATGGCCGAATCGCTGCAAGGGGTAGCAAACTCATTTGTCCCGCCATGCTGGGCTTGCCTCCCCACATGCGATCCGGGGGCAAGCCTCCTTCCAGTCCAAGATGCCATTTGGCAGCATAGCGAAATTCCTTTAACCATTGCTGATTCAGGCTTGCCTGTCTTCCTCTAAACGATTGTCCATAGGTGAGAAAAGATATTGCCAATGCTTCACTGGGCATGCTATCTTCCCAGGCCCGGGACTGAAAAAAAATGCTTTTCATGCGGGAATCATCTGTGGTCGTTCCTGCATGGGCCTGATCGGTCCATGGACCATAAGGTGCTGCATCAATCGAATAAGGCCGCAAATACAGCCATTGTCTCAATTTTGCAATCCCTTCACTTCCTAATTTTGATCTGTTCAAGACCTCGGGAGTCCTGAGAGGATCAACAGCAAATTCCGTTGGGCCGCCAAGTGCATCTCCATACAAAGACCCAAAAATCAGACCTGCGACCTTCTCGTCGAATGCAGCATTGGAGGAGAAATCATTTGTATGTTGCGTGTCAATCATGGACAACAACATGATGAGGGCTATGTGTTTCATGCCTCAATCTATTGTTCCATCTTTCCCCTTGCACCTCTTATGTTGCCAATGGAGAGATGTTGTTGTGAATGGGCAAGCAGCTAGAAAGACAAAAGCGTTTCACAGAAACAGTTGGTCCTGTGAAACGCATGCTTGCCAATTCCGTATTGCTCATGTCCGAAAGAGAGCCGTATCCTCCTTTCTTGAGCAGCTTTGTAAGTGATCCATTAGCTGTTGATGTCTTCCCCCTTTTTCAATCGCTCAATCGCAGCCTTCAGTGCTTGCGTATTGGGTTCATTGGGAGAATTCACCAATGCTTTTTCTGCATGCTGAATGGCTTTCTTGAATTTGCCTTGAGAAGAATACATTCTGGCCAGACCGACATTGATTGGCCAGGTATCGGGATGACGTTTGGCATTGGTAGAAAAAATTGAGTAGGCTGTCTCCTTATCTCCCCATCCCATAAAGGTCCGAGCGATCTGGTGCAAATCCAAAGCATTGAGTTTGGGGTCGTCCGCCATTTCCAGCGCATAGCTGGCTGCTTTGCCTTTTTGTTCCATCGCTGACAGTACATTCAATTTGGCCATCACAGCAGGGAAGCTTGTCTCCATTGCGACTGCCTTATTTGCCCAATCGAGGGCCTGATTCAGATCGCCATTGGCATTGAGCGTATAGTTGATCGCAGCAGCGTAATCCTGCGTAGTTGGACCAGAGAGCAATCGGTCTATGCTGGCCTGGACTTCTTGTTCTGTTCCAAAAGCAATAGGTAAGGAAATCCGTGTGTATTCCCAGGAGATGTGTAAGTCGGCAGATCCATCGCGAATGTTTTCCAGACTGACAGAAAAGGTCTCTTGCAAGTCTGAGGATTTTTGCGGTGTCAGCTTTGTCTTTACCGCAATATGCTCTGGTTCTGGCTCACGATTGGGGAAGAAAGTCAAATCTTTGTACAGATAGAACTCCCATGAACTATTGCCAGGCTTGGTAAAAAAGCTGTACTTCCCGGCAGGAACTTCCGTATCAGCAATTGTTACAGCCTTGCTGAATTCAATGGTAGACACGGCATTTGCACCTGTTCTCCAGTAGGCATCGAATGGAACAATGCCACCAAAAACGCTTCGGCCCTTTACACCTGGGCGCGAATATTCAAGGGTTACATCCGTCAATCCAACCTTTTGCTCCACTTTCGAAAAAGGGCTGGGAGCGGGTACATCCAACTGCGCAAATGCAGCACTGGAAGCTATCAATAACAAAACAATCAGTAAACAATTTTTCATAACAAAAACTTATTGGATAAAGGGTTTTGTTATGATAATCGGGAATATTCATCTGCGAAGAGTGCTAAATGAGGACGCGAATAACAGAGGCGACGATTGAATTCTGTATGACAGAGGAATTGCTGTTGATTGAGGAACTGGAAATGGAGAAGCTCCCTCTTATTCCAGAAGATTGATTTTGGAGAAATGGGACGAAATTGATCCAATTTACAGGTGTTGAAATGTGGCAGGTTGGGTCCAGGCCATTTCGTAAATTGCTGTTTCGATTGGATTGGGATGTAGGGCAGAAGAAACTATTTTTGCCCTGACAAATAGCAATTTTTCCCCAATCGTGAAGGATGCTTCAGTGGCCGAAACCTGTTCCAGAACCTTGCTTTCTTTGTCTCCCTTCTCACAGCCAATGAAGAAAATCTCATATTGCACATCTGCTTCTGCATCGATCTTGAGGTGGATCTTGTTGTTTTGCACAGAAAGTTCGGTAAGCTGTACACCAGTCGAGGCATAGAATTTTCCTTTTTCCATCGCATCAATCAAAGCTGTTTCTTGTAAAGAATCCGCATTCACCATGATCCAGCCTCTCCCCGAATTGCTCCATTTGCTATCAAACTCATGATAGTGGTGACTATCATCTGTTGCCATGCCATACATAAGAGGTTTGCCTTGCTTCAGATAGGCAATATTGATCAAATCCCACATCTCCTCCGTATCCATGTGAACAGAGTCTCCCAGATTATGGACCTGTGGATGACCATTGAAAACTTCAAAAAACCTCTCACCTCGAAGCTGAATCATATCCTCCAGACTTATGGCATAATGGAAGTTGGGATGGTTCACATGGATGATCATGGGGATGCCTGTCTTCTCTCTTTGCCTATGAACCGCATCAATATTGTTCTGGATTGTCTCCACCACACTCTTGCCTCCCTGAGGATCGATCAATTCCTGAACATTGGTTGCATTGAGGTGGATGGGTCGCTTCTCAAATTGGTCTGTAATTTCTTCTGCTTGCAGAATGAGGAAGGAATCTTTCTCCTCAAACAGAGGCCGGTATTCTTCCAGGGTTTTCAATCGCACTTCCACTTGTGCAGCTGTCTCTTTGTATTCGACCCATTCCTCTCCGAAAGTCTGCAGATACTCCTGAAAGGCAGTTTGGTACATGTCTCCGTCCGGGATCACCATCCAGCGTTCTCCTTCGGCTAATCGATTATGGTCAGACAAGGCCACAAAGTGATAGGCTCGCTCTTTATACCATTTCATGATCTGCTCTGGAAATTCATCTCCATCACTCCAATAGGAATGCGTATGCAGATTTCCTTTGTACCAGCGTTGTGGAGAGGAACTATCTTCTACAGGAGAACAATGAAGTAGAAAAAGAGTGGTCGCGATCATCAAAAACATCTGAGTGTAAGTCATGACATTGGGATAAAGGTGGAATTTGTGAGATGCTTAGAGACCTTTCCAACAAAAAAAAATAATCGATCAAGGTGAACTTCAGCATTTCGAGGGTGTATGTTGGGTATCTAGGAAAACCTGTATGTCAGTATTCCAATCCTCTCATTCATTCTCCCACAACAGATTTATGCGCAGCTTTCTAGCGTTGCTTCTTGGCTTCCTCACGGTTTCGGGAATGGGTCAAGAGAGTAAGCTCATTGGTCAACAGGCCATCCACATCACGATCAATACGCAACAAGATACAATTGATTTTATGATTGTGGATACTGCATTGACGCAGAAAAAACCAATATTCCTGTTTTGTCAAGGCTCTCTTCCCCTTCCTCTGTTTGTCGAATTGGAGCAGCAAGGTATATATATGTTTGGGGGAGGAATCAATAATTTCGACTATCAAGCACTTGTCAGGCAGTATCATCTGGTGGTCATCTCTATGCCACACACTCCCATGATTGTTCCACAAGCATTCCTTAATCCTCAATACCAATACGTTCCTGATCCGACGAAACCAAGACAATTTTCGCAGGCCTATCTTGAGGCTGATTATTTGGACAACTATGTCAGACGAGCAAAGATCGTTTTGGATTATCTAAGCAAACAAATCTATGTGGAGTCTTCCCGACTCGTTGTAGCCGGGCATTCGCAAGGGGCCAAGGTCGCAACCAAAATCGCTGGCAGCTATCCTGCTGTATCTCATCTGGGATTGTTTGCCCCAAATCCCATCGGCAGAATCGATCAATTTATCAGACAGGCCAGATTGGATGCCCAATTGGGCAAGATCAGTTGGGAAGAAGCTGATTCCATGATGAACGAGCAGATTAGCTTTTTTCAGACTGCCCATCATTCTGATTCTGTCAAAAAGCATCCTTATCTCAAAGCCTGGAAGACGTTTTCAGAACCGTTCTATGATGATTGGCTGGAACTGACCATTCCCCTCTACATTGCCTATGGAACTGAAGATCGAACTGCCGATTTATGCGACCTGGTTCCGCTCTTTTTTATCCAGGAAGGAAAAGACAACCTCACCCTGAAGCGGTATCTGGGGCTGGAGCATAATTTCTTTGAAAAGAGCAGGGATGGACGTGTCAATTATGAACAAGCCCATTGGCCGGAGGTCATGACGAGCTTTGTAGCATGGATTGGATCTCCCTAGCAACAAGCAGTAGGCAGGCCCGGACGTATCATCCGAGCCTGTAATGTCAGGATATCTCGTTTTAGGAATAGTCTCTTAATGTCCAGAATTGATTGGCGGAGGGCCTTCTGGCACCATGCCTTTGTAGACATACTCTCCTTTTCTTTCCTTGAATTCGGCTTTGATTTTGACTCGGAGTTCAGGATTTTCAAACAAATCCACCATGGTCATCCCGAGGGCTTTGGCGGCATAGGCCATTCCTTTATGGCCGATAGACATGCCTCCACAAGCTACAACTGCCCAGGAGTGCCAGGGCGTATCTTTGGGTGCTGTGGTAACCCCCAATCGAATGGTTGGCACGACAAAACTTACATCTCCCACATCGGTTGAGCCTCCCATTGGATGTTCTTGTGTTTCTTCCAAAGGATTGATCTCACACTCGATCCCTACTTGTTTTTTCCCAGTAGCTTCCTGTATTTTTTTCCCAAAAGTCTGTTCCTCTTCCGTATACTCGATGGGGCCCAGGAACTCTAGATTTTGCTGCAAGACTGCTCCTCCTGTTCTGTTCACCAGCACCTCATGGATACCAGAGATGAGTGAAATTTTGTGATCTACATCTGCCATGATAGCTGCTCCTCCAGCCATTTCCTCCACTCGCTTCCAGACGATTTCCATTCCTTCCCGCTTGGTATCCCTCACACGAACCCAAATTCTGGAATAATCTGGGACAACATTCACCACCTGTCCACCATCCTGAATGTGATAGTGGATTCTCACAGTTGGTCTCACATGCTCTCGATAGTAATTGATGCCTGTAGTATACAGTTCCAGGGCATCTGAAGCACTCCGTCCATTCCAGGGATCGCCGGAAGCATGAGCCGCTTGTCCATAAAATTCGACCATAAAATCCACCAGAGCCAGAGAACTCTGTACATTGGCTTTGGTTTCTGCACTGGGATGCCAGTCCATCACAACATCTACATCATCAAAAAGGCCAGCTCGAATCATCCAGAGTTTGCCAAAGAATTTTTCTTCCGCTGGCGTGCCATAGAAACGAATGGTGCCTTCCAGTTTGCCAGCCTCAATCAGTTCCTTGATGGTGATGGCTGCTCCTAAAGATGCTACCCCGAACAAATTGTGTCCACATCCATGTCCCGGCGCTCCGGGATTCCGTGGGTCTTTGGTCGGAACAGTCTTCTGGGACAGGCCAGGCAGAGCGTCAAATTCACCCAAAATCCCAATGATGGGGGACCCAGATCCATATTCTGCCACAAATGCCGTTGGAATTTCTGCAACTCCCCGTTCAACCTTGAATCCATTGACTTCAGCGAAGTTACTTAATGCGGCCGCAGATTGGGTCTCCTGAAAGGCGATTTCTTCAAATCCCCAGATCTTGTCACTCAGGTCTGTGAGCGCATCAAATTTGCTGTCAACAGAAGCAATGACAGCTTTTTTGTTTTTGTTGATTTTTGGTTGTTTTTGAGCATGGACACCCAAACACACCAGCAGTAGAAAAATAGTAGTTGATAAAGCCTTCATATTCAACATCAATTGATTGTGAGTGAAAACTCTCAGCTCGACAGCTTTCAATTTAATTCTTCTCGGAAAAGAGTAAAAAATAATCGGAAACGCCCAATTTTTACAAAAAAAAGAAGAACCCTCGAACCTCATGTTCCTTCACACGATCTGAGCCAACTCATATGCCTGGGTTGTGGTGTAATATTTGGCGAGCATATTGGGTATTTCCCATTCAGGCAAGCGTCCGAGAGCCAGATAGTCCAAAAAATGTTGTGTCACCTGAGCGAAATGCGCTTCATGCCCAACACGATAGCGCTTCGGAATCAAGATCTCATATTCATCTCCCACAGGAATCCAATCGATCAATGGATAGTCGGCACGCAAGCTTCTTATTGCTGAACCTAGATTGGTTTCAAATTGATCTCGGTCTAGCTGCCCTTTCTTTTTCACATACAAGGCTGGCTGAAAATTCTGTTCCTTCCCCTGCCGAATGATCACGTCCGCCTTCGTCCCTCGCAAGATGGCAAAGTGGGTATCTCCGCCTCCCGGCGGTGCTTCAAAATCCCAAGTTGCTACAATCCGAACATGCTTCCCTTTCAGGCGGTAGGTGAATGCCCCATTGGCCAGCACATGAAGGTGCCCATCAGACTCCACATTTTTTTGCAAAAAATCGGGAAAGGTATCCAGATCAGTTACTTTGGAAAACTCCTCCAGACTCAAGGCGGTTGACCAATGATCGGCCTTCAGCATCTCAATATCGCGTTCATAATCCAGAATTACCTCTGGAAAACAGGCCCACTGAACCAAATCGACCAAATGAGTAGTTACATCTACAATAGACTCTCCTTGCTGATGGACATCAAAATACCATGCAGGTCTCACAATGGGTTCTCCTGCTACCAGTTTTGAGAAATGATGTACACTTTCAATCACGATGGAAGGATGATCTGGCCTTCCATGTTCCAGTTCGCCAAATACCTCCGGGATATTGGCCAGAGCCTTCTGCAATATATTGGTGATTTCAAACCGCTCAGTCATGATGTCATACAACAGGACTTTCCGATCTTTTGCAATCAAAAAACTATGGATCAAAGCCTCAAAATCCTGCTTATTGATTACCATAGGTTTGTCTGCCAGCACATGCAGACCTGCATCCACGGATCGGAATATGTATTCGATTTTCTTCTGGTTGTTTCCAGCCAAAACAACCACACTTCCATGCTTATCTGCCAACATCTGGGCCAGATACTCTGGACCAATGTGGCTTTCTTCCTGCCAGTGGACGGCTTGATCCTCTCTATTGGCAAAGCCCTTGAGTCGATGCAAAAAATCTTCTACTTCCGGCCCTTGAGGAGCATATACATGAATGTGGGGATCGATGGTTTCATAGGAGGACTTTAAGACAAGTGCTGCATGAAAATGGCCAGGGTTTAGGAAAAGTAACTGATGCATATGATGACTTGCTTGAAGGTAAGCATCTCATAACAAATATACAGGCAAATGAGTTATGATTGGTATGCAGAATTCAAAATCAGCATTTTGGTTTAGGAGAGATCTCAGGTTGCAGGACAATATCGGTCTGTTTCATGCCTTAAAAGCTGAGGTTCCTGTGGTTCCTGTCTTCATTTTCGATCAGGAAATTCTGGAAGACCTGCCCAAACAAGACAACAGAGTCTGCTTTATTCACCAGCAGATTTTGGCCATTCAAAAAAGTCTGGAGGCGATGGGAAGCAGTTTGGTTGTTCGATATGGCAAAGTACAAGACATTTGGCCGAAATTGGTCCAGGAATATTCGATACAAACGGTCTATACCAACCACGATTATGAACCTTCTGCCATTCAGCGCGATCTTGTAATTCAAGATCTCTTGACCCATCACGGATGCGGGTTTCATACGTTTCGTGATCAGGTAATTTTTGAAAAGGATGAGTTGCTTACGGGTGGGGGGAAGCCCTATTCAGTGTTTACCCCCTATTCCCGAAAATGGAAAGCCTCCTTGACACAAGATAGAATTCACTCTGTAGATACAGCTGCTTTTAGTCCTTATTTTTTTGCTTCCCCTCCCCTTCCGATTCCCTCTCTTGCCTCAATGGGGTTTCAGGAATCCGAGGCAACTTTTCCTCCTTCCTCTCCCAATCATGAAATCATCCGCCATTATGAGCAGAAGCGAAATTTTCCCTCTCTCCCAGGTACAAGTCGCCTTGGGATTCACCTTCGATTTGGCACCATAAGCATTCGACAGCTGGTCCGTATAGCGATTCAGCTTAATGAAACCTATCTCAATGAGTTGATCTGGCGGGAGTTCTATATGCAAATTCTGTTCAACTTCCCCCATGTGACCGAAGGGCCCTTCCGACCACAATACGCTCATATTCCCTGGAGAAATGAGGAGGAGGAGTTTGAGAAATGGTGCCATGGCCAGACTGGATATCCCCTTGTGGATGCAGGCATGCGAGAGTTGAATGCCACGGGATTTATGCACAATCGTGTACGTATGGTCACGGCTAGTTTTTTGACAAAACATTTGTTGATCGATTGGCAGTGGGGAGAAGCCTATTTTGCAGAAAAATTGCTCGATTTTGAATTGGCTTCTAACAATGGTGGATGGCAATGGGCTGCTGGCTGCGGCACGGATGCAGCGCCCTATTTTCGTGTGTTCAATCCCACTTCCCAAATGAAGAAGTTTGATCCTGACTTGCGCTATGTCATGAAGTGGGTTCCAGAATTCGGCACACCAGTTTATCCCAAACCAATTGTAGAGCACAAATTTGCCAGAGAAAGATGCCTTCGAACCTACAAGGAAGCACTGGACTCAATCAAGGCCTGATCCTTCATATTGGGAGATGGTTGAGACATTTGTTTATTTGTTCTGTGAATCAAGGGTTCATAGGATCAGAAACTGCTCAGCAAAAGGGAGATGGTGTAAACAGGCAGGAGTTGGACTCCAGATGAACTTGTCGACGCGAGATTCTGTGTAACAAGCCCCTCACTCCAAGCCTCAACAGGATGGCCAAAAAGACACTCATATTCGGGATTTATTATCTCATTTTTTTGCCCCTTCTTCTTGGATTTTATTTTCACAAATCTGCAGAGCCGCAGATCTTGATCTATAATTATCCGTATTTTTTTGTTCTTCTGTTCCTGAGTATTCTCCTTCTTGGCCTGATTCCCTATTTGGTTCATCGGTTCATCAAACGACTTGGCTTCCGGAAGTTTCTGTTTGCCTTGAGTCCCACGGTGCTTGTCTTACTCCTGTTGTATTTGTTTTGCCACTATCGATATTATGCCGTAAAACAACATCCATTTGATCCATTCCTGCAAGCTCCACACACACAGCTGGATCTTACTGATTTTGCTGAAGATGAAGTTGTGATCCTGGCCCTCGGTGGATCAACCACCCGCAACATTAAGTTGGCAGAGGAAGACAGATATCCCTATTTACTGGAACAACAATTGACATCTCGCTATCCACAGCTTCGCATCAGAGTTGTCAATGCCGGAATGCCCTGGTATACCAGCAAACATTCTCTGATCACTTATGAGACTTACTTTCACAAACTCCAACCAGATATGGTTATCATCATGCATGCCATCAATGACATCAGTAGATCATTTTCCCCGCCTGAGTTTGCAATGGGTCCCTACCAAGCAGATTACTCCCACTATTATGGTCCATCCATCAGGGGCGCACAAGCCAAATCATTTGAGAGAGCAGTCGTCGATGTTGGCTTACAATATTGGTTCAGTTCTGTGCGAAAACATGCTGTTGATTTTCCGATCACCACCTACCGCTCTCTTGATTCATATACAGATTATTTAAGCAGGTTGATCCAGAACATTCAGAAAGATGGTGCCAATGTGCTGATTCTCGAGCAGCGCTCTTTGTATAAAGCTTCCCTTTCTCCCGCTGAACAGCAAGTCCTTACCTTTGGCAAGCTGTATTGCAATAATGGGCACCGCTATGCCAGTCCTGCCTCCTTGTTGGCAGCCATGAATTTGTTCAATAATCAAGCCCGCAAGATCGCACGGCAGGAAGGAGCAAGGTTCGTCGAGCTAAAAGCGTCTCTCCCAAGCGAGCTAACCTACTTCAGAGATGATGTCCACTATACCCCATTGGGCACAGCACGAATTGCGAAAGAAGTTGCTGCCTACATTCAAGACCAACAACTAATCACTGCCGAAGCGAGTCCCTGACTTACTGGCATACACAACAGTTTCTCCCTTCTTCCCCTTGTCCCAGGAGATGTATCTCATATTCCTCTCCGCTCTCTTCGTGCAGGATGTATTGCACAATCGTAGAATCCTGTTGGACTACACTGGAGCACCATCCTGGTTTGTGAAGCGTTCTTATCAAGGCAATATTTTCATCGGCAGGCGTTTGGAAGAGAGAGGTCCCTTCCCAATTGGCTGGAATAGGCAAGCCCAAGCGATCTACGATGGTCGCAGCGATATCTACCTGACGGGCGAAAAACAGATTTTGACAGGAGGTCGAATCGGTATCGTAAATAAGTAAAGGAATCTGAACAGAACCGGGGAACAGGTGATTCCCATGTCCATAATAGTCATATTCGCCCAAGCCTTCTCCATGATCTGCAGTGATCATCACCAAGGCATTATCCAACAATTCAAGCGCAGTCAATTGTTGCCATATGGCCTCGATATAGGCATCTGCCTGACGAATCCCATTGTCATAGCCATTGATAATCGCCAAAGAATCTTCAAGAGGTAGCCTCTCTGAAGACCGCCAGTCCTGCTCAACAGGAACGGGACGATAGAGTTGATAGGCAGAATCATCCTCTCCATACATATGTGCCGACATCAGGTGTAGATAGAGAAATTGAGCTGGTTCTCCAACAGATAACTCTTGAGAAAATTGGTCCAGGGCATCCAGGACCAATCGATCATCGAAGCCCCGGCCTGTTGAGCTTCCATCCTGAAATCGATCGATGCTCCCAGCATGTGCATGATCCAGGAAATAATAGGCTTGCTGGTGTCCAGACAAAAAGAAACTCACGTCATACCCTTGTTGTTTCAGTAGATGGTGGAGAGAAAAATGACTGAATCCTAATTCTGAAGTTGTACGACTGGACAAGCTGCTTGCCACCCCACAAGGAGAAAAAGAACAGGAGGAGAATGTCCACGCTACTCGTTGGAGATTGCCTTCTTGTAACAGGGAATCTAAAAATGGAGTCGTTGTCCGATCATATCCAAAGGCACTCATGTGGTCTGCCCGCAAAGCGTCCACCATAATCAGAATGATATGTTTTTGATCTATCGTTTGTTGGGAAGGATAGTGCAAACGAATCTTTGCGTCTTCTACTGCAGATCGAAAGATGTGAATGGTTTCAGGTGACGCAGGGTATACACGAGCCTTCACCGTATTACTTAGCGGTTCTCCTGCGGCATATCCCCATGGCAACAATCCCATGGCAGCAATCCCCCATCCCCAATTCCATGCGGCGGATTGCCATTTACTCCTTGCCCATGTCTCAGTCCAGCATCCCCAAAGAAGAATACCAGCAAGCCCGATGATCCACATAGCTGCAAGATAGATCCAACTGTCGCACAACAGAATGCCCTCACGTAGAGATTCCCCAGCCATCCAACTCATCCCAATCATTCGGAAAGACATATATTTCCCCCACAAATGGTTGGAAAATACTGCATAACAATACACAAGCGATAAGCCGATCAGGCTCAAGGACATCATGAGTCTTCCGACCAACAAGTATCGGTCTTTGGTCCATCTGACAACCTTCCCAATGGCTGCTACCCATAGCAGATGATGCAACAATACGGTCCAGGAATAAGACTCCTGAACAATCAAGAGCACAGATACAGTTCCCCCCCATGACAATAAGAGTCCCATCCACCAGTAAGGCGTTAGGCTGGACATCCAATCCTTTCTGATTGTCTCCTTGGGCATGAGGTCAAGATAATCTTTGGTCAGATATAGGCAAAATCATTCCTGCTATACGAAGCGATCAGACGTCCAAAAAGGGAAGGCCTATTGAAGGATTGTTTTCCCCTTCAATCCTACACAGAATCCAGCATTAGGGTGTATCTTTGCATCATGCCTACTCTTCTTGCTATAGAATCTTCTTGTGACGAAACTTCGGCTGCCGTACTCAAAGATGGCAAGGTCCTCTCCAATGTCATCAGTTCTCAACTACAGCATAGTGAGTACGGGGGAGTCATTCCTGAATTGGCTTCACGCCTCCATCAGCAGCACATTGTCAGTGTGGTACAAAAAGCGCTGGAGGAAGCGGATACCGATAAGTCAGAATTGAATGCCATTGCCTTTACCAGAGGTCCTGGCTTGTTGGGTGCCTTATTGGTCGGGACCTGCTTTGCCAAGGCTTATTCGCTTGGTTTGGGGATTCCCCTGATTGAAGTCAATCATATGCAGGCTCATGTACTGGCAAATTTTTTGACCGAGCCTGTTCCACAATTTCCTTTTTTGTGTCTAACGGTTTCAGGGGGTCATACCCAACTCGTGCTTGTCCGAGACTATTTGGATATGGAATTATTGGGGCAAAGTATAGATGATGCAGCCGGAGAAGCTTTTGACAAAGGGGCCAAACTTATGGGCCTCTCCTATCCCGGTGGGCCAATTGTAGACAAACTTGCACGAGACGGAGACAAAGATTTTTTTGATTTTCCTACTCCTTCTGTTAGCAGATACGAATTCAGTTTCAGTGGACTGAAAACCTCTCTTTTCTACTTATTGAGGAGAGGATTGAAAAAGGAGGCTGATTATATTGAAACACACAAGGAAGATATTTGTGCGGCCTACCAACATCGGATTGTGAGCATATTATTGGAGAAACTGAGACTGGCGGCCAAAGATCATCAGGTACATCATCTGGCGATAGCAGGCGGCGTTTCTGCCAATTCTGAATTAAGAAGACGGTTCAAAGCCTTGTGCGATCAAAACAATTGGACAGCTCACATTCCAGCATTTGCCTATTGCACGGACAATGCTGCCATGATTGGAATTGCTGGCCACTACAAATATCTGGCTGGACAATTCACGGATTTGGAAGCTGTCCCCTATACCCGAGGTGGCTTATAGACAAGTATTTTCACTCCTTCGTCAATCGATAGATCAGTAAGGCTGCGCGCTTTATGGCTACATGAAAGGCTTCCAGATCAACCTCTTCTTCGAGGGAATGTGCCCCTCTTCCATAACATCCCAAGCCCCCCAGGGCTGGAATGAAGCCTACAAAAGAAATGTCTGCAGCGCCTCTTGCACCGGGATCATAGGCCTGGATGGATTCAAAGCCAAGATCCTGACTGATTTGATCATATTGTTTGAGCAATTCGTAGTTGGCTGGATTAGGGGACATCGGTGGATAGCCCTCGGCGAAACTGATGCTTGCAGAGGTATTGGGCAAATGGTTGTTTTCAACGATCTTTTTCATCTTGGCCTGCGCATTCTCCAACTGTTCCATAGAGATAGTGCGAATGCCTCCATCGACCATCACTGTTTGGGCAACCACATTGGTTTTGCCAAAGACTTCCCCTTTGGAATTGGGGGCATCGTAATCGATATGTGTTCCTCCGAGAATTGTTCCCGGATTGAAAGTCAGGTACTCTTCTCCTTTGACTTCTTCGTGAAAGGCAGTGAGAATTCGTGCAGCCTCAAATATGGCTCCGCTCCCAACCGACTTACTGAAGACGCCTGAAGAATGTGCACGCTTGCCAGTGGTAGTCAGTTTCCAGTTGGAAGAACTTCTTCGGGCCACAACAGCCATTCCTTTGCGCCCTGTTTCAAATCCGAGGGCGACATCACTTCTTTTTCCTGCCTCAATGAGAGATTCACGGGTAATACTGATGGGTTTACCAGGTTTCTCCTCATCTCCTGTCAATGCCACAATGATCTGTGTATCATCCAGCGCGCCAATATCATACAAGGATTTCAGCGCATACAGAATCACCACATCTCCCCCTTTCATATCCGCCGCACCAGGACCAGCCGCCATCTTTCCCTTCCGTTCGAACTCTTGAAATTCGCTGTCTTCTTCGAATACGGTATCCAAATGTCCGATTAACAGCAAGCGCTTTCCCTTCTTGCCTTTTCGTTCTGCCATAAAATGTCCTGCCCGATTTACTTCCTGTGGCAACTCAACCCATTTCACCTCAAAGCCTATTTCCTCAAATTCAGCTTTGAAGGCATCTCCCACTTGCCTCACGCCTGCATGATTCATGGTACCACTATTGATATTGACCATCTCTTCCAATAAATCAATGGCTTCCTCTAGTTGTTCGTCAATATAGGCAACGATCTTTTTTTCTTTTTTTGACAAATGTTGAGAGAATGTTCCAAGTGGCCATAGCCCAATCATGACAAAAAGGATACAAAGCTGTTTCATTTTTCGTGCATATTCGAGATTCTCCATCTATTTGGGGATATTAATAAATCTTGATCACTCTTCCGGTAATCACCCCTTCTACACTTCGCTCATAACCACGAGTGACCAGATGCATGGGCACCGGTTCAAATCCTTGAAAATAGGGTCCATATGTCTCTCTGGAATCTTCTACAACACTTGGACAGATGACATTCAGACGTACCCCATGTGTCAGTTCTGTTGCAGCTGCCATCACAAAGCTGTTCAGCGCTCCATTCACAACACTCAAACCAGTGGCATTCTTCACAGCTTCATCAGCCAGAATCCCACTTGTCAAGGTAAATGATCCGCCAGGATTGATGTATTTTCTACCGATCATCACGAGATTGATCTGCCCCATCATCTTGCTGCGAATGCCAGTGTAGAAGTCTTCCTCAGTCATGTCTTCAAAAGAGCCAAAGTAGGCACTCCCTGCACAGCAAATCATGGCATCAAAAGCCCCTAATTGCTGGTACATGTTTTCAATGGAATCAGAGGAGGTAATATCTACCGTGGGTTCACTGTTTCGGGACACGGCAATGATTTCGTGTCGTTTGCCCAGTTCATCAGCGACTCGCTTGCCAATGACACCTGATGCCCCTACAAGAATAATTTTCATATGTATGCGAATAATTGTCCTACATCTTCTAGAGCCCTACGCCTTCTGGCAACAACATTGTAGCACCGGGACCAACTGGAATACCTAGCAAGATCCAGATGATCATCATAATTGACCATCCAATCAGGAACACAATGGAGTAAGGGATCATCGTAGAAATCACAGTCCCTATGCCAGCTTTCTTGTCATACTGTTGCATCATGGCTACGATCAAGGCAAAATAAGACATCATGGGGGCTATGATATTCGTGGTGCTATCTCCAATACGATAAGCCACCTGAACAAATTCGGGCGAATAGCCCAATGCCATGAACATCGGAATAAAGACCGGAGCCATCAGTCCCCATTTGGCAGAAGCACTTCCCATGAATAGATTGATAAAGGCTGAAATCACAATCAAGCCCAGCATCAGTGGGATAGGCAAGTCAGCCAAAGGCGCCAAAGCTGCGGCTCCTTTAATGGCGATAATGGTTCCCAGATTGGTGTATTTGAAATAAGCGACAAACTGTGCCGCAAAAAAGACCAATACAATGTAAGTACCCAGAGCTTCCATGGAATTGCCCATGCCTTTCATGACATCTGCATCACTTTTGAAGGTTTTGGCCCCAATACCATAGGCAATTCCAGCTAAGCCAGCTCCCAGGAAGATAATTGCAACCACGCCTCGTAATACTGGAGACCTGAGTATGCTTTGGCTAGGATCTACCTCCAGATTGCGAAGAAATCCTTCTGCTGGGACCAATCCGGCAAAAATCACCAGAACGATCACAATGGCAGTAATCAAGGCATACAGAAGACCTTTTTTCTCCAAAGCTGTCAATCCTTCCATTTTTTCGGCAACCGCATCTCCTTCATATGTGCCCAATCGAGGTTCCACTATTTTTTCACTTACCCATGTTCCCAAAAAGGTGATGAGGAAGGTGGACACAATCATGAAATACCAGTTGCATGCAGCATTCACCGTATAGTCTCCGAACCCAACCACCGTTCTGGCCGCTTCCTGGGACAAACCAGCCAATAAGGGATCAACAGTTCCGAGAACGAGATTCGCACTATATCCGCCTGACACTCCAGCAAAAGCAGCCGCCATCCCGGCGATAGGGTTTCGCCCAACCGACAGAAAGACAATTGCGCCTAACGGCACCAGCAGTACATAGCCTACCTCACTGGCCATATTGGACAACACCCCTGCGAATACCAAAACAGTCGTCAAAAGACGCGGAGGGGCTTTCAGAACAAGTAATCTGAGAGATGTTCCGATCAGCCCACTGCCTTCTGCAACTCCAATTCCCATCATCGCCACCAAGACAGTTCCCAAAGGTGCAAAACCTGTAAAATTGTTGACCATGCTTGTCAACAACCAATGAATTCCCTCTCTGGACATGAGATTGACAGGTCGAATGCATCCCTCGCCTCCCTCTGCACAAGAGCCTCCTGGAAGGGCTGCTTCAACGCCAATCCAAGAACAAAATCCTGATAGCAGGATTGCAAATAGTGCGAGAAGCCCAAAAAGAGTGGCCGGATGCGGCAAGGCATTTCCTCCTTTTTCGATGATGTTGAGGAAAATATCAATCCAGGACCTTTTGGGTTTGGGTGTCTGGTCCGGGCTAGGAGTAGGAGTTTGTTCGGTGCTCATAGATATGGTAATACATACAGCAAAGCCTTAAAGATAGACAAAAAAACCAAAAAGCTGACCCTCACGGGTCAGCCTCCTTACCAAAACCTCAACACAAAATCATCTTGTCTTTATCAAACGAACTTCTTCAGTATATCGACCATCTGCATTCAAACGAGCCATATATACCCCGGAAGCTAATGATTCTATATTTACACTTAAGTTAGTCACACCTTTGCTTAAATCAAAGAATTTTGTACTCACTTGTTGACCTAAGTTGTTGAACAGCAAAAATTCCAGTTGTGCCGCCTCTTCAGTGTAGATCTCTATATATACTACGTCTTTCGAAGGAACAGGATACACCTTGAGAACATGTAGTCCTGAAAGTGCTTCTAATTGTGCCTCTTCAACCTTGGAATGTGCCGTCATACCATTCAGATCTTTTTGTCTGAGTCGATAAAAATAACGCTCTCCAGGCACAAGCTGTGTGTCAAAATATTGATAGCTTGCTCCTGTTTGATCATCTGCCTTGGAAGGAATCCAGACAATATCTTCAAACTCCATGAGTCCGTGTCTTCTCTCCAAAAAGAAGCCAAGATTCTGCCTTTCTACTTCAGTCTCCCACTCCAGGGCAATATGATCCTTCTGAGCTGTAGCCTCAAAAAACGTATACTCCACTGGCAGTGGACAATTGGGGCCCACATTGATTCCAAGATTGTCTGTACAGCCATTGGAGCCAGTGGCAGTAACTGTATAGAAGCCTGGAAACAATCCTGAAATGAAGGTACCAGTCTGTACTGGCGTTGTTGCCCAAGTATAGGTGATATTTCCTCCACTACCTGTGCCACTGACCGTAATACTCCCATCTGCGGTAGAACAATTGGTAGCATCTATGGCCGACACCAAAGACAAGACTACAGGAGATTGGGTTCCTGGCAATACAACAGTTCGAGTATTGCTACAGCCATCGTCATCCACCACGGTCACGATATAGCTTCCAGGTGTAAGATTGGTAGCCGTATTGCCTACTTGTACGGGTGTTGTGTTCCAGCTATAGGAATACGGTCCTGTGCCTCCACTGGCATTGGTTACAATTTGACCAAATGTGTTACAGTCAGGATTCACCGAATTGACCAAATCTATAGTAATTGGTGCAGGTTCGGGAATGCTCACTGTAGATGAAGTCGTACACCCATTTCCTGAATCCGATATATCCACGGTATAGGTCCCTGCTGCCAAAGGTGTGGTCGTAGCACCAGTACCACCAGAGGGAGTCCATTGATAAGTCAGGGTCCCAACGACAGTTCCGGTAGTGGTAACTGTGGCAGTACCATCAGAGACCCCATTACAACTTACTGCCGAGGTATTGCTGATATAAGAATCAAGTGTATTGGCAACTTGCCCAACCACAATGGAGGTACTGTCGACACATCCCGTCACAGCATCTGTGACCACCACTGAATAGGTGCCGGAACCAAGACCTGTTATGCCAGGAGACGTTTGTCCCCCTCCCCAGGAATAAATATACGTTCCAGATCCTCCTCCCGGAACGGTGGAGGCTGTCCCATCATCATTACAGCCTGCATCTGTACTGAATCCACTGACCGTTAGATCATTGACAGTAACACTCACTGTGGTCTGGTCAATACAATTCCCTCCTGAACTATAGGCTGTGATCGCATAAGAAGTTGTCGCCGTAGGATTTGCTGTAACATTGCTCCCTGTTGTGGCACTTAATCCCAAAGAGGGGGACCAGAGGTAAGAATTCCCTCCACTAGCAGTCAGATCTACTCCGCCTGTTCCGGCACAAAAGGTATTCGGCCCAGCGACAAGAAGATTAGGTTGTTCCTCCACATTCAAAATTATAGTCGAAGGAGAGGTCAGTCCACAACAATCGGAGCTGTATCTCAATTCGATGGTGTAAATACCCGGCGTATTGAACGTAATATTGCTTAAGGTCTCATATGTGATTCCTGAATAAGTATTCGGGACAGCTCCTCCTCCCATGTCCCAATTGTATACATAGCCAGATCCTCCATTGAGTGAGGCGAAATCAACTGCTGTCCCAGCACATATGGTATACTGTCCCAGGACTTGGGGTGCAGAAGTTGACATATTGGGAATGACTGAAGCATTATCAACAATGATGTTGGCGAATCCGACATATGAATTCGCACCAAAGTCAATGGTTCTGCGACCTGTAGAGCTGTATTGGCAATCGACAGTCGTTCCTGTGAAGGTAGGAGGCGTTGCGCCAGTTCCAAAATCCCATACATTGGAAGAGAATGCGTAAAAGAAGACATCTGAATTGGTGCAGGATACATTGTCCATCTGGATCTCGGGCAAGGAAGCCAGATTGAAGCTGACATCGCTGGTCGCAAGCGCAGTCCCACTCTGAACATGAAGAGCTGTTGCTTCCCCGCTAGCGCCATCTCCCCCATCTCCGCCAGCTCCGCCATTCCCACCATTGCCACCATCTCCACCGGCTCCTACACTGCTCCCACCAGTAAATGGGTCCCCATCTCCTCCCAGTCCACCACTTCCACCAAGGCCGCCCACACCTCCTACTCCGCCCGTTCCTGCACTTCCTGCATTCAGGTTACAGTTCAGAAAATTTCCTCCTGTTCCATTTTGATAAATATAGACCGCATAAGAGGATCCGCCACCAAAGCCGCCAGTACCACCTGTTCCGCCCTGGCCACCACCGCCGCCGCCGCCGCCGCCACTTCCTGCTCCATCGATACAGGACCCACATCCTTCTCCACCACCGCCACCGCCACCAACACCACCTTTCCCACCTCCTCCACTCGTTCCGGTTCCAGCTTGAGCACCAGGGATCCAAAATCCACTTGTATGTGTTCCATTTGCTCCATTTACCCCATCCGTTCCAGAAGAGCCTCCTGCCCCATTGAAGCCATCTACTCCATTTCCACTTGTCGCAGGATTTCCGCCTGGACCACCAGCTCCTCCACCAATTTGATTTGTACCTCCATTTATTCCACCGCCTTGACCTGCCGCTCCTCCAAAGTTGTCCGCTTCTCCGCCACATCCGCCACCACCGCCGCCGCCGCCATCTCGTGGATCAGTCGAGTCCAGCCCATCATCGCCATCTCCACCGGGCTGACAACAAGTAGATTTTCCGGTACCAAAGATCCCGCCAGTTGCAGAACAACAATCCAGTCCATTTTGTAAGTCAAGTCCACCCGCTCCTCCCAGGCCGCCAGAAGTCCCGGCTCCATCGCCTCCATTGCCCCCTTCTCCAGGATCATCCTGATCAGAATCATGTCCAGGATCTCCATCTGCTCCGGGATTTCCATCTGCGCCCACAGTCCCAATGCTTCCATCTGATCCATTTGCTGCATTGCCAGGAAGAATCTGGCATCTGGCAAATGTATAATTGCTGCAATTATTCAGGTGAATCCCATAGGTTGAGGTTCCATCTGTCGGTGCATTGGCAGTTGTAATTGTCAGGTCCTGAAACCTAAAGTTGGTGGCACTTGTCAACTCAAATGCGACAATTCGTTGACCATTTGCCGGACCTGCTGGATTTAATGCAGATCGATGAATGGTCGTCGCGCCAGGTGTACTGGTTTTTCTCCAGCTATTCGCCTGATCAAATCCCCCTTCCAGGGTAATATTATCAAATACATTGGCGATGGCATTGTCTATCGTATAGGTCCCAATATCCATTTTGATCACCACATCGTTGCAAGCAGCCATGCTCAATCCTGTCAGCAAGTCTGTTGGATCTGTTGCGGTGCCACTTCCACTTGCTCCATTGCTCACGTAGATCACATCACAGGTATTGGAGCCTGGTGTACTTACATTGATAGTCGCTGAAGCTTGTGCCTGACAGCCGCTTCCATCGCTGGCAGTAACTGTATAGGTTTGGGTTGAAGTTGGTGATACTGTCAAATTTGGTGAGCTCGCCCCTCCAGGAGACCAGGAGTAAGCTGTGGCGCCAGTGGCATTTGTCGTTAGCGTAACAGAAGAGCCTGGACATGAATAAGATACCGGAGGATTGACAGATATTGTTGGTCCCTGATTGACATTTACGGTAACAGTTTTGGATACAGAACAGCCAGAGGCATAATCTGCGGTTACGGTATAGATTGTCGTTACAGATGGATTTGCATTGGTGAATTGGGAAGTAGGATTGCTCAATCCTGTGGATGGCGTCCAGGTATAGCCTGTTGCCCCGAATCCATTGGCAGTCAAAAAGGCTGATTGACCATTGCAAATGTTATGAACTGGAATGACGTTCAGGCTATTGAAAGAGCTGGAAACATTGACAGTGAAAGCATACGTTCCAGACCCACTCAATGGACAATTGTCATCCTCTACCGTTACGGTGAAAAAGTGGCTTCCGACATCTGCAGCAGTCGGTTGCCAACAAAAGGTAGCCGTAGGCGTCTGGGTTCCATTGTTGGCAACGGTAAATGTTCCGCCAGGAATCCCACTGTTCCAGCTAGCTGTAACATTGTCCAGATCCAAATCACTGATGAGAATATCAAAACATACATTCCCTCCCACACACAAATCCAGGTCATAATCAGTCGCATTTCCATTCACGCCACTGGCTACCGGAGGGGTATTGGTACAACTGATCACACTGAATTGCATATCCCTTACTGTTTCTCCTATTTTCACACCACTTCGGTATTCGTCTACTTGAACACAGATGACTCCAATCTGGATCTGGTTGGGTGTAAAATTGATTTCACCCGTATTCGAATCAATGGTAACTCCGGCAGCCGTAGCCAGAGGGGTAGTGTTTGAAAACCCAGTCGCATAACTCACCGGCGTTGAGGGATCCTGAAAGCAATCAACTAGCGAAAAGGCCAAGCTATCTCCATCAGGATCTGTAACCCCATGATTGTAGATTACAGGTTGATTGATACAGACAATCGGAGTTGGAATATGTGTGAATACCGGAGAGGAATTACAGGGATTCAAGGTATTGTCCAGAGATGCGGAAATATACGTTGACTGATTTCCTGGAAAATTCAAGGTGGTGATTGCATTGTTTCGGCAACAATTAGACCAACCAAGCTCCCAATCATTACAGGAATTTGCTGGAAGATTCAGGATTCCTGTGAAGGTATACTGCTCTATCCCGAACAATATAGCTCCTCCAGAACAGGCACTCGTCGCAGAAGGACACAAAGGCGTAACATCTACAACAGATGGATTTTGTGTCAAAGTGATAAAGGAAGAGACCCCGCAGGATGCAGAAGAATATTGCAAACTCTGACTGGTAAGAGGCAAGATACCCGCACAATCACGAAATAGAGTAAGTTTTACTTGATACTGGCTTCCGCCCAAACATGAGTACGTGATGTCGGCTCCCATGGTATGGGTCGCATACAGATTGTGAGAATAAGTAAAGGCAAGGAAAAAAGAGAGCAAGAAAATACGAAGACACTGATTGACAGGAAGGCAAAACTGCTTCATATGCATGGGATTTACGTGTATACCAATAGAGAAATGACATCATCAATCGATGAGTCAAAAACAAGACAACACTCTACTACAAGGTGATGTAGCAATGTAAATCAATAGAATGCTAATGGGCAGTTAAGCTGGGAAAGGCAGTAAAACTCTACTTAAAATAACTGATTTATCTGACAAGAATCAAGCTGCCCCTAGTGGGCAACTGTGAAACGACTGGTTTTTGTAAAGGCAGAACCCTGCACGCGAAGGAGATAGACCCCGGAAGCAAGATCATAAGTGTCCAATGAGAGTTCATGACGCATCTGTGTGTCCAGATGTCCGTGAAAGACTCTCTTGATCAATTGCCCATAGGGAGTAAAGACCTGAATATCTACATCTTGATCTCGATCTACCTCCAAGGTAATTGTGCCTTTGTCTCGAATTGGATTCGGACTCAGGCCAAGCAGAATCAAGGAAGGCGCGTCCAGCGTAGCATACACAATAGGACTATGTGAAACATTTCCATCCAGGTCAATTTGCTTTAGTCGGATTTGGTAAGGTCCAGCAGAAAGAGGGGTGGTCAAAAACGTATAAGATTGTATAAGATTGGTGGTTCCAGCACCGTCTACAAATCCAATAGAGGCAAAAGATGCTCCTTCAGCTGCAAGCTCTACCTCAAATCCCTCATTGTTGACCTCCGAGGCTGTAGACCAGTCTATTTGCAAGCTTCGTCCAGCAGGTTTGGCATTCACAGATAGCCACTCGACCGGGAATGACTCACCACAATCTTCAATCAATTCGACAGAAGTACTGGAAAATGCGCAGCCACTTCCATTCAGGTCCCGGTAAACAATCAATTCATATGACCCCAGATGGTCGCCATTGACATCAGGAGAAATAACCAAAGCAGCTGGTGCGGTATTTTCGATTCCTTGTCCCACGCCATCTTTGTACCACTCATGAGACAGCCAGCCTGAAGCAAGCGTGTTGGCAGTTGGGGTCAAGGTGACAGCACTATAGCCAGAGAGATTGCACTGCTGAGTTGGTCCGGCAACTCCCACAGAGATATCTTCTTCACACAGGCCAAAAAAGATCCCATCCACAGCCAAATCATTCCCCTGAGACCCTTCTACAAGGTTCTTCATGACCAAATTCGCCGTATTGTTCGTATCTGAGGACCATCTACCTGAAATTTGAATCCAAATGGTCGAATCGTCCTGGGATTGTTGATCCAGAACATAACTTCCATCCAATGACAGAAGCCCATCGACATAATAACCAGCAATGGTGTCTCCGTTGATGGTCAATTCAAAATCCGGGTTTTGGTCAGCTCCTGCATACTGAATGGCTTCTGTATAATAAATGTTTTTTGCAAAAACCGAGAAGGTATACTCAGAGTTGGGACAAACAGGAATGCTTTGAGACCATACTGTTCCATCCGGGTTGTTGGCACTGCAGGAATCTGAAGGGCTCAAGGTTAAGGGATCGCAGGGATCCACGATCATGAATTGCCCAGTCCCTGGCCCATTTCTATCAGAAACTGCCCAAATTGTCTGTAGATTAAATCCAGGCGCATCATAACATGTAACATTGGGATCATCGACGACGGTTGACGCAATGGTATAATCTCCCCAATAGCAGGTATACTCGGATCGATAATTAAAACTGGTCCCAAAACCAGTATTTCCGTCTTCGAACTCAGGATTTACAACAAGATTAGGACCAACAAACTGGCATCCCCCTGGTATGGGTTGAGCTGTCACAAATCCTGATACAATAAAAAGAAAGGTAAGAAAAGAGAGGCAATGAATGAAAGAGGGCAATAGCTTAGCAGTCTTATTCATAAGACAGGGGTCAATAGTGAAGAACTCAAGGTCACATAGGCCAAAATTTGGAGAATCCAATTAAGTAAGATTATTCCATTTTTGATAATTTTTTATCAAAAAATTAAAGGTGTTTGTTTGTTCGAAAGTTGGTTAATGGCCTTTTCTGTACTTCCATAACGCAATCTGCCTCTAGTATCTTATTTTCTGGAGCAAGATTCCTTGATTTTTTTGATGTAAGAATTCCTGGAAGAATGCAAAATAGAGCAGAGCAATCTTTTTGCCTGCCAAACTGTTCTTTTTTTCTGGTAAATAAGCGAAGGCAGCCTCAAAAGGCTGCCTAGCTGAATTGTTGTAAAAAATGGTGCTTTGACAATCTCGATAAACAAAACTCAAACAGTCTTTTAGTATTTGATAAAGGTCTTGATAACATCTCCTTCTGGCACCATCAATCTCAGTTGATAGATTCCTGGAACCAAATGACTCAAGTCTATGGAGGATGCCTGGTTTGCCATCACTGCTTCTACTTTTTGTCTCTGAATCATTCGGCCTTCCCTGTCTTCGATCTGATAGGAGAAGTCTATCATCTCCTTCAGCACCACAGATACAAATAGGGTTTCCCGAACGGGATTGGGGTAGATATCGATCCCAGGCTGATCTATTCCGATCTGGACGACAACCATGTCTGAATAATTCACATTGCCCTTCTTATCCACTTGCTTGATCCGATAATAGTATTGTCCGGGATGCACATCCAGATCCCAGTATTCATATCTGGAGGATTCAGGGGAATTGCCGACTGCCTTGACCGCATCCAGGGTATGCCAGGGGACCCCGCTCAGGGCCCTTTCTACTTCAAAATGATCATTCTCTTCTTCCCAAACTGTCAGCCAGGACAGTGCCACTCTATCCAGATTCGGGATGGCAGAGAAATCCAGCAACTGAATATCAGCAGGCACATCATCATGATATCCGGTAATCCAGCTCAAAGCTTCTTCCAGGTGTTGGATAAAAACAGGATTCTCTTCCTGTCCTCGTTTGTTTCGGCTATAGGATTCAATGTTGCCTCCCAAAAGCGTACTAAAGACATAGCCTCCCTGTTTATGTTCTCCGGGAAAAGGATGGGGCAAGACTCTACTGGAAGAAGCTGTCTTGAGATGACCAATGGCTTGTGTGTTGGTTCCATGTACTTCCAAGGCAGGCAGATTCGCTTCTTCCCACTCGTCTGGAGATTCCCATCTCCAATCCTGGTCCTTATCAGGTTCTACCAATTCGTGATACCAACTCCAAATCATCCCTTCCTCCTCTCCAGAGCGACTTGTCTCTCGGGATTCTCCTTTTCCCAGTCGAAGATACTTCCCACCTGAATATTGGGCACTCCCCAACATATAGTTTTCAAAGACACGTTTTTGTTTCTCAGTCAGAATACTTTCAATAGCTACATCGGTGGAGACAATTACCTCAAAGGAGCGAAGATCCTCTACCCGCTCAAACATACTTCCATCCTTTTTGAGAGCAACTTCGAAACCAATTTTGTCTCCGATTCTTTCCAAGGTCTGGTGCATACTATCGACCCATAAAGCTGTTCCACCATCAGATTGGCAGAGTAGCAATAGTCGCTTAGGTGAATGCTCAGAAACAGGATTGGCTATACAGAATGCAAGAGGAAAAGCTATCAGGATGACAGGTTGAAAGATCAGTCTCATATTCCACCATTGAGTTGTTGAACAAATCTCTGGATCTCTAAGCTGAATTTTATACAAAAACCCTCTTAGATTCTTACGATGTCATATAGTCCTGTTCTTCCCTGTCTTTTTTTTGAACGAACTTAGCGTTAGTACAACTACATAATTATTCGACAGACCACAATTTTGGACATTATCCAGCAAAGACAAGCTATGACCAACTGACAATCAGACATATGCAATCAAGGCAATTCAGGATCAGCAATTGGTCAGGTGAACAATCTTCCTTTACTTCAGAAAAATGGCAGGAACACTTTCGACCGACTTTTTGGAAAAAACTTACCTCTGAATTGGTGGAATAAGAGGTAAAAATAAGTAATTAGCCCTCCCTTTTGTTGATTTCTTTCTTGATGGCCCTATTGGATAGCAGACAGGAGAGGTCTGGAAAGATGATTCCCAAAGTGTATAAAAAAATCCCCTTCCATCAAATGAAAGGGGGCAAAGTATTCTGTGAAATGAGGGGTTAAGTTCTAGTCATCTGTTGGAGTAGATGTGGCCGCCGGGGCGTCGCCACCTGACTCTATAGGCTGTACAGCGTTTGGATCTGGAAGAGATACTGGATTGGCCAAAATTTCTTCCTGCATCCGCAATGAATTGTCAGTTGTAACTGTTGTTGTTCCAAAGATATTGGCAACAAATGCAATCACAGCCAATCCAATGGCCAAATACCAGGTAATCTTTTCGATCATCTCGTTGCTCCGACGTGCACCAAACATTTGGGTAGCTCCGCCTCCAAAGGTAGAGGATAATCCCCCTCCTTTACTATTCTGAATCACAACCGCAAAAATCAAGGCCGCGGCAATCAGGATACTAAGAATTCCAAGTACTACAAACATTAGGAATGTGTTATTTTCTCAATTTGAGCGTCAAAGTACGCTTTTTTTCCTGGGAATCGCAAACGGAGTTTTTGGTAGATCCGCAAAGCTTCCTTCCGATTGTTTTGCTTCAGGTGGAGGAGTGCCAGCGTTTCTGTCACCATCTCTTCATCATGCTCAATGCTGCTTTGTGCCTGTGGCAATTCTTTGGGTTTGGTCGATGAAGCATCAGCTTTTTTTCTTTTCTGAGGAATCTGGGTCAGAAACCGATCGATCAGGCTTGCTGTAGATTTTCTTTGTTGTCTGGCAGCCTTCATTTGTGCTTCCCGTTTTTTCTGTCCTTTCCTGGCATCTGCGAGCAATTGCGCCTGTATGTCCTGAATCAGGCCGATATATTTTACCACTCTCAGCCGAATTTCGACCTGAAGGAGAACAGATTCCTTTTCTTGTTTTTCAGGATGATATACTTCGAACAGTTCATCTGTCCTGGATGGGGTTGAGGTCTCAGGCGAAAATTCGAGCAAGGAAAACAGATCAAACCCCTGAGCAGAATGTGCACTGGAAGATTTGGGAGGATCTACCATCATGTTGGTGGGTGCTACTTCTGGTGCAAATAACAAACTATTGCCTTTCAGGTATTGCTTGAGCTGTGTACGGTTAACAGAATACGATGAAGCAAAAAAAATATTTTGCTCATCTGCCAGATATTTTGCTTTCAGATAATGGGCAAGGGAGAAATAAGGATATTGGTCCAGAATTTTATCCAGATAAGCAGCTTCTTCTTTGTTCAAGTCTCGCTGTAGAGATAAGTGATATAAATTCAGGACATCCAAGGTGTTATTCATCTACCCATTGTCAGACAAATCTACCATTTCCCGACGGATTTGCTAAACACATCCTGCGTGATCTGCTCCAAAATCTCGTTGATCAGATCTTCTTCCAGGGAGGTAAAATCGTTGGAGGCATCAAAATCTACGAATTTGGAGAAGGTCTGCTCCCAACTGTCATCTGGCGCAACATTGTTGTCAAATTTTATCTTTACTCCTATGGTAAGCCTGTTTTGATCAGCTGTATTGTTCCCCGATATGGCAACTGGGCTGATGGCATAGCGGTTGATGCTTCCACTTAGTTGGATGTCTGCGGCTCCTGATGTCAAGGTCAATCTGGACTGATTGAGAAAACGATCCTGCATTTGTTGCGTCAGTTCCTGGGCAAGATATGGCACAACGATCTGTGCTTCGTTCAAAAAAGTCTCTATGGATAAGGTTTCCAGGCTATCATCGACTCCTTGCGTCCCGGTAAAATTGAACCGAACGGAACAGGCCGTAGTGATTCCCCCTATGAGTAGAATCATGACAGATCGACGAAGAAATAGGGATGGCTTATAGGTCAATCTCATAGTTGTTGATTTTTCTGTACAAGGTCCTTTCAGAAATCTCCAGTTCTTTGGCAGCTTTTTTCCGATTGTTGCTGTGCTTGTTCAGCGCCTTAATGATGAGTTCCTTTTCCTTCTTGTGCAAGGAAAGGGACTCCTCCAAGAGTGGTGGAGATGGCCGAATGGGTTGTACAGGCTCTACATATTCTGCATCAGCATAGGGTTCTCTATAGGGTTGGCTGGGAGGGGACTGAGGAGACACATAGTCGGAAGTAGGATAGGTCCTGACCGGAGTTTGGGGAGTGGTTTCTCGATACTGCATGACCAGGGAGAACATTTTCTTCAGGTCAGAGACCTCTTTTCCCAAATCATAAATCAATTGCAGAAGCATGTCTCTATCCTCTCCGTCGATATTGAGCTGTTGGCCGTTGGGCATTTCAGGTCGTAGCACAATACTGGGAAGATAGCTTTCCTGGATCAACAGATTTTTTTCCAACACCGTAGCACTCACCATCTCCCCTTTCACCAACACTGTCAATTTCTCTACCAAATTTCGTAATTCCCGCACATTTCCGGGCCATCTATATTTGAACAAAACCGGGATCGCATCATCTGTGAGAACAATCGGATCTCTCCGATATTTTTCGGCAAACTCCAGCGCAAAATAATTGAACAACAGCTCAATGTCATCTCCTCTTTCACGCAGTGGAGGTACCACGATGGTAACAGTGTTGAGTCGGAAATATAGATCCTCCCTGAATTTCCCTTCACGAATCATGGAGACAAGGTTCTTGTTCGTGGCAGCAATCAAGCGTACATCTGCACGTTTGGGAATAGAAGAACCCACCCGGAGATATTCCCCGTTTTCAAGCAATCGGAGGAGCTTGGCTTGGGTGTTTGAGGGCATTTCTCCAATCTCATCCAAAAAAATGGTGCCTTCATCCACCTCTTCAAAATAGCCTTTACGCGAGTCATAGGCAGAGGTAAAGGAGCCTTTTTCATGACCAAACAGCTCCGAGTTCAGCGTCCCTTCTGGAATAGCTCCTGTGTTCACTGCCATGAACTTTCGATGTTTACGCTTGCTATTTTGGTGGATAATTCGTGAAAAGACATCCTTTCCGGTTCCGTTTTCTCCATTGACCAATACTGTTACGTCCGTAGGTGCGACTTGCATCGCAATCTCTACGGCAGTATTAATCTCCCGACAATTGCCGATGATCCCATATCGTTGCTTGACTTGTTGTATCGTCATGAGTTATAGATCTGTTTGGGTGTCTATTGCTGGACCAAGAGGCAGGAAGTCCTGATTTTTTCAGATAATTTCGAGCATTGTTCTTCCATCCTGTGCCAGCTTCCATTCTCATGAAGCCATGGAAGGGAGAATTGCTAACATTTATTCTCCTCTACTGTACGATCTCTCCTTTCAGAGTAGCACTGCTGACCTCCTTGATCCGCACATGTACATATTGCCCGGTCTCATATTGGCCAATTTTGGGAAAGACGACCATTTTGTTATGATCATTTCGCCCACACCAATCATTGGCTGATCGCCTGGAATTTCCTTCAATCAATACTCGATAGGTATGTCCAATGTTGTTCTGATTATGAGCCAGAGAGATTTGATTTTGTAGCGAAATCACTTCAGCCAGTCGGCGTTTTTTCACATCTTCAGGCACATCATCTGCCCATTTTTTCTCAGCAGGTGTTCCGGGCCTTTCAGAATAGGCAAACATATACGCATGGGAGTATTGGGCAAATTTCATCACTTCCAGCGTCTGAAGATGATCTTCTTCTGTTTCTGAACAAAAACCAGTAATGATATCACAAGAGACAGCGCAATCGGGGATGATCTCCCGAATTTTTTCTATTTTCTGACGGTACCATGCCTGGGTATAGCCCCGGTTCATCTTCTCAAGAATACGGTCACTGCCTGATTGGACTGGTAAGTGGATATAGTTACAGATATTGGGATAAGCCGCAATTGTATGAAGGACCTCTTCTGTGATGTCCTTGGGATGGGAGGTGGAAAAACGAACTCTCAATTCCGGGTCTATTCTGGCCACCATTTCGAGCAATTGGGCAAAGTTAATCACTGCTACCTCTTCCCCCTTTTGAACTGCTTTTAATATTTGAGCCTTCCCTTTGAGGCTGTCATCTGAGGACCATGTATAAGAGTCTACATTTTGTCCCAACAAAGTAACTTCTCTGTAGCCCTGATCGAACAAATTTTTGGCCTCAGCCACAATGGAATAGGGATCGCGGCTTCTTTCCCGCCCTCTGGTATAAGGCACCACACAAAAGCTGCACATATTGTCGCATCCACGCATGATAGTAATAAAAGCCGATACCCCATTGGAGTTCAGGCGAACAGGAGAGATATTGGCGTATGTTTCTTCTCGGGAGAGCAAAACATTGACAGCTTTCTGGCCAGACTCCACTTCTCCTACCAGTCTGGGCAAATCCCGATACGCATCTGGCCCAACGACTAGGTCTACCAGTTTCTCCTGGTCCAACAATTTGGTTTTCAAGCGCTCTGCCATACAGCCCAGAACCCCCACCATCAAATGTGGCTTCTTTTCTTTTTTCTTTCTGAATTGCCGAAGCCTGTTCCAGACTTTGGTCTCAGCATTTTCACGAATGCTACAGGTATTGATAAAAACAAGATCGGCTTCTTCTATCTCTTTGGTAAACCCATAGTCCATTTCGGTCAAAACCGACGCAATGATCTCCGTATCAGAGAAATTCATTTGGCACCCATAAGTCTCGATATAAGCCAGTCGGCTTCCCGCTGCTGCTTCCTGATGCCCCTCATAGGCCAAGCCCTGCTTTTGCTCCTCTATGGTTCGCTCCAGAAGTGCTGGATCGAAGGTTCTTTTGGTAATTTTGTCTCGCATAGGATGATTCCCGAAAGGAGGAAAATATTTGGATTCCTTTCGGAGGGCAAATATACAAAAAAGGGGCAAGCCTGACAAAATGTCAGTCAATTATCATACTTCAAAGACGAACCCTCCTTCATACAAGCGATCGTATCGTTCTTTGTCGAAGCGATAGAGTCTTGCAGCGCGGTGTGCGACATCCTTTTGGCGTTCGTCCAGTTCTACCAGCAGATTCATCCGCTTGAATTTCCGTCGAAAATTGGGTTTGTCCAATTTGATATCAAAAATGGCTTCATAGAGTTCCTGTAATTGAAGAAGGGTAAATTTGCCGGGAAGGAGCTCAAAGCCGATGGGTTGATGTCGAACTTTCCGCCGGAGTGTGTCCAAGGCGGTATTGAGAATTTCTTTGTGATCAAATGGAAGGTTTTGTATCTTACTAATTGGAAACCAGGCCGCTTCACTGGCATCAGATCCTGGATTGAGTTGATAGTTACCCGGCTTGATCAAGGCATAGTAGGCAATGGTCACTACACGCTTGCCTGGATATCGATCTACTCGACCAAAGGCTTTCAGTTGTTCCAGAAACAAGTCCTGCACACCGGTCATCTCAGCAAGAATACGCTTAGAGGCATTCTCAACACTTTCTGCGTATAGAATAAATCCACCGGGAAGGGCCCAATGATCGAACTTAGGGTCTATTGCACGGCGAATGAGCAGAACTTTCAACTCAGCTTGCTCAAAGCCAAACAACACACAATCAATCGATAGTGGCGAAATTATATCCTCTGATTTATGCGACATGAGGGGAAGTTACGACAGATCTATATAAGCACAAATTTGGAGAATTCATAAAAATTCATTATACTTGTAGTCATATTGACTATAAGTAATCTACTATTCTACTTCGCTACTATTCGCTCCTGCTATGGCTCAAACTGGTTCTTCACATATTGTTTTAGGTGCCACTGAATACTTCCAAGGCTTAGGCAAAATTCCTTTTGAAGGTCGGGAATCAAGAAATCCATTGGCATTTAAATTCTACGACGAAAACCGGATTGTCAGAGGAAAAAGCATGAAGGAACATCTTCGTTTTGCTTGTGCCTACTGGCATACCTTCTGCAATACCGGCGAAGATCCATTTGGGCCAGGAACAAAGATCTTTCCGTGGAACGCCAATCCAGACCCAATTCAGGCGGCCAAGGACAAGATGGATGCGGCTTTTGAGTTCATCACCAAGATGAGCCTGCCATATTATTGTTTTCATGATGTAGATTTGATTGATCCGGGTGATTCTCTGACTGAGTATGAGCGGAGAATGCAGATCATTGTGGCGTATGCCAAGGAAAAACAGGCCGCTTCCGGCGTCAAACTCCTCTGGGGGACTGCCAATGTTTTTTCGCATCCAAGATATATGAATGGGGCTGCCACCAATCCCGACTTCAAGGTATTGACTCATGCGGCTGTTCAGGTAAAAAATGCGCTTGACGCCACCATTGCACTTGATGGAGAGAATTATGTATTCTGGGGAGGGCGAGAAGGCTATATGTCTTTGCTCAATACGGATATGAAACGGGAGATAGAGCATTTGGCTCGTTTTCTTCACACAGCAAAAGATTATGCAAGAAAACACGGGTTCAAGGGACAATTCTTCATCGAGCCCAAACCCATGGAACCAACCAAACATCAGTACGATTTTGACAGTGCTACAGTTCTTTCCTTCTTGCAGGAATATGATTTGATGGAGGACTTCAGCCTGAATGTGGAAGTGAATCATGCTACCCTGGCCAGCCATACCTTCCAACACGAGCTACAAGTAGCTGCGAATGCTGGCAAACTGGGAAGCATAGATGCGAACAGAGGAGATTACCAGAATGGCTGGGATACTGATCAGTTCCCCAACAATGTCATGGAGATCACCGAAGCCATGTTGGTGATTCTGGAGGCTGGTGGATTCCAAGGAGGCGGAATCAATTTTGATGCAAAGGCGAGGAGAAATTCTACTGATTTGGCAGATATCTTTCATGGTCATATAGGTGGGATGGATGTGTTTGCCCGAGCCTTACTTGCGGCAGACAGGATTCTGGAAGATTCTGATTATTTGGCATTAAGACAAGAACGATATGCCTCCTATGATAGTGGAGATGGAGCAGCTTTTGAGCGAGGGGAATTGGATTTGGTGGCCTTGAGAAACATTGCCTTTGACAATGGAGAGCCACCCCAGACAAGTGGCAGACAGGAATTATTCGAAAATATCCTGAACCAATATGTCTGATTATCAATTGTAAGCAACTACTAGCAAATAGGTGTGAGCGATCCCTTACCATTAGGATTAAGGGGTCGTTTTATTTTTAGATGCTCCATTCTGATTCCCTTTATCCTTGCTGTCCAGACTATCCTGCGGATTGAGCATCACGGTCTCATAATCTCCCAGCTTGTCGATTTCCAGCACGATCATTCCATCTTCATCGTGATAATAAGCCGGCTTAAATCTTGCTCCCGTGACCAGATCCTTGTATTTGTAAGAGTAGCGGATATGGACCACCTTATCGAAGGTGTCATCATATCCCTTGAGATTCACTAACAACTCTGCTTCCGAATCCATCAGAAAGGAAATGTCTTTTTTCCATAAAGGACTGTCCTCATCTATGGGATGGACGATGGTCCAGGTTATGGGAAACACAGCCACTTTGTCCCTTTCCAATTTGAGTTGAAAAAATTGTCGCCTGATCTTTCCATCCACCATTTTGTAGTACAACAAAACAAACCCCAGTTCGAGTTCAATCATTTGGTTTTTTCGCCGGTTGACAATCCGAAACATCAAGGCGTTTCCCCCTGTTTTGTGATAAGGAGCCAAAAGGAGATTTTCACTGAATGAAATCTTGGCAGAAGCTCTTGAAAATCGGCCGTACATGATCCCGGAAGCAAACGCAAACCCCAACAATCCTACCATTGCTTCGAAGGCCGAAATCACATTGACCAGCATCCCTGTGGGACTGATTGATCCATAGCCAACCGTGGTGATTGTTTGCACACTGAAGAAAAAAGCATATGCAAACTTTGTCCCAAAAGCCACCTCTGCCCCATCCTCCCCCATTGGTGCACCTGTGAGATTCTCAATGCCTGCCATCATGTACAGGAAGGCAAATCCGCTATTGATCAACAAATAAGAGATAAACACGACTATCCAAAATTTCCACCAGGGAAGCAGAATCAAAAATTGATATGGGTGAAGTAAGGCCCACCAGTTGGTGCCTGTTCGTCGGACGTTGAACGATCCGTCCTTATTAAGCAGCCGTTGATTCTGTATTCCTCCCAGGGTTCCGTATCCAGGATCTAGTATTCGATGAGTACTTGCTCGCCCTTCAGGTGTTTCTTCTTGTATCGGCTTATTGGGTCCCTCTTCCATATAGTCGCAAAATGAAATTCAAAAATAATTTTCACAAAGTTACCAATAAGATTAAACCCTCTGTAGCAGATTTTGTCTAATGGTCGTCTAAGAAAAAACACTGACTATGAACCGACTCTTTATTTTCCTCCTCATTCCGTTAGTATTCTTGGCATGTTCACAACCTGAAGGGGAATTGATCATTGTTCCAGATAATATTCCTCCCCCCGATCTCAGTGTACCCGAAGTTGTCAAGGATAACTATGTCAACAAGCTATTTATCAGTCTTTTGGGGCGAAAGCCTTCAGCGCTGGAGTTGAATGGTGCTCGTGCATTCCTCGACAAGGACAATGCGGCTCCTGAAGATAGAAAAGCGCTGGTCGCTGATATTCTTGACCAACGAGAGTTTTCTCAGCGAACCTTTGATATTGCCAGAGTAGAGATTCTGAACAATCTTGATACGGCAGATATAACGGAGAACATATTTATCTTCAACCTTCTCAAGGAAGATCCTCAATATGCAGATTTTATCGACCTGATCGATTTTGAAATTGGCAGATTAGTGGCATTAAAGCGGAGTCCTGAAGATCTGGAATCAGGCCAGATTTCGCGCATCGATATGCACAGAAGATGTGTCGACAATTCTTTCTATGATGAGATCAATATGGGGACCCAGAATTTTGTCCTGGCCATGTTTGAATATTTTCTGGACAGATATCCAACTGAAGCCGAGGAACAAAATGCGATTTTGATGATCGATGGTTTCAATTCAGTACTTTTTGGGGTAGAGGGAAAAAGTAAAGAAGATTATCTGGATATCTTTTTTGGATCTGACGATTATTTCGAAGGTCAGGTGGTGGACATCTATCAGGATTTTATGTTTCGGTCACCCCATTCCTTAGAAATGAGTACTGCCACCATCGACTATCAGCAATCACGGAATTATCGTTCTCTTCTCACAGACATTCTCACAACTGATGAATATTTAGGATTATGAATCATCGATTTGTCCTTCCACTCATTGCCTTTGCCTTGTTGGTGTGTTCATGCAGCAAGGATGTACAAGACATCTATCTGTACGAAGTTCAGCAGGTTGACGTCTCTCAATCAGGGGTAGAAAAAAACAATTTGAAATCAGATCTGGAATTTATTTCTCTCGCCTACTCTGATTTATTGGATGAAACCATTTCCAATCAGAACCTGAATCGGATGATCTTGGCTTACACATCAGTAGGTGACAAGGAATTGATTGCTGATATTCTCATCAGAAACCTCCTCAACAGTCCCAACGCCAACATTCCCTCCAATGACGTCATGCGATCTGATGTTGATCAATTTATTCTGGACATATACGGAAAGTTATTTGTCCGAGAACCCAATGAATATGAGGCCTGGTTCCTCAAGGACATGATCGACAATGATCCCGATCTCACTCCGGAGATGATTTTTTATGCCTTCTTAACTTCAGATGAATATCGTTACTTCTGATTGAACTGCTATGAAACGAAGACATTTTCTCAAATCCTCCAGCCTTGCAACAGCTGGGATGTTCAGCATACCTTATATTCTCCCAAGTGGTCGGCTGTTTGCCCAGACCATGAACAGAAAGGTCAACCATGTTGTCTTTTGCCTCTTTGCTGGAGGTGTCAGAAACATGGAATCCGTTCACCAGGACCTCGGCAATCTCATGCCTGCTATGTTGGAGGGGTCCCCTTCCAGCCTGGATGGCCTGGTTTCTGTCCCCCCTCCCGTCTGGAACAAACCTTTGGCTGAAGAAGGAACCCTGTTCAAAGAATTTCGCTATGCAGAGGGCCCTACTGGTCATTACAATGGACATACTGTCGCCCTAACAGGCACCTATACCAATACTGGCTTGAATCTTCGGGCCAATCCTGAAGCGCCAACCATTTTTGAATATTACCTCAAACATAATTCTCCGGCCGTCACTGCACGTAATGCCTGGTGGGTGTCCAATGCATTGGGCCCTTACCCAGCCCTGAATTATAGTTCTCACGCCTCCTACGGACCCATGTATGGGGCCAACCATATCGCCCCGACTTCTCTTTTCAGCGGAACAACTTTTCCCGCAATCTCTAACCCCAAGCAATTCCAGTTTCACGAAGAGGAAAAAATAGGGGCGCTCAGAAGTTTTCTGAATAGGAACTTCGATAAGGAAGCCCTCGCTAGCGGGATCGGCAATTTCAATACAGATGAGGATGCGGCCGCTATTCAGGGATTTATTGCAGGTATTTTTCAAAAAGCACAAACAGGTGCCTATAACACACCTCTGGATCTACCACAAAACCAGGCGACCAATGATGTTCTCACCATCTTGTTCGCAGAGGAGGTCATCCAAACCTTCACACCCGAGCTTCTGGTGGTCAACATGACAGATGTGGATATCTGCCATCAAAACTTTACTGGCTATTGCAACAGCTTACAGCTCAGTGATTATGCTGTTGGGCATCTATGGCAAACCATTCAGAATACACCTGGAATGGCTGATGATACGATCATGATCATCGTCCCAGAACATGGCAGAAATCGTGAGGTCAATACCATACAGGATGTATATGGTCGATATGGACTGGATCATACTGGGGATGATTCGTCCAGAGAAATTTTTTCTATCATTCTTGGACCAGATGGAATCGTCAACAAAAATATTGTTGTTGGCACTCCTACCTCTCCTGTGGGCGAAAGCATTGATCTCGTCCCAACTGTAGCCAATATCCTCGGCTTTGATGGTGATATCCCTTCTAGTTTACTTGCAGGTAGAGTACTTGAAGAAGCCTTTGTTTGATCAATTTTGTGGTCTTTCAATTTTGTCAAGATGAATCGATTTTCTTTCTTATTTCTCGCTATTCTGGCTGCAACAATCAGCATCATCAGTTGTCAACCCGATGGGCCATCTGAACCGCCTCCGAATCCATTTGACGCCATTGTTCGGCCAGAGCCACCGGTTCCATTGCCTGAGCCTGATTCCTCAAGCATTGTTGGCATCCATAAATATATCTTGTCTGCCAGTTGTGCTGTCCCCGGCTGTCATGATGGGAGTTTTGAACCGGATTTCAGAACTGTTCAGTCCAGTTATTCTACCCTGGTCTTTCATCCTGTGGTAAAAAATGACACGAATGGATCTTTTGAATACCGGGTTGTTCCGTTTCAACGAGATCAATCCTGGCTGTACAATCGGATTACAACGGATGACCAGACTCTAGGGAGAATGCCTTTGTATGACAACCCACTGACAGGGAGTAGACTCAAAGCGATAGAGGACTGGATCGATGCTGGCGCACCTGATATGTTCGGCAATGTTTCCACTTTCCCCAATACTCAGGCGCGGTTTACAGGGGTAGCAGCATTTCAGGATTTCGGGGGGATAGAGATTCGGGTAGATACCTTTCGAAACAATGACCCATTTAGTCCTTTTGGGGCCAAACAAGGACTAGATCTCACCATCTGGTTTGCGATAGATGATGACAGCACTGCCATCGCAGATTTTGAGAACAGCCGAGCTGCATTTGCTTCCGGGATAGACAATGTCTTTACATTTATGCCTACCATCAATGTAGACGCCCAATTCAGTCCAGAAGGCAAACTCGTGGGAGATTACTATGGGCCAGGTGAGCCTGAGACCTTTCATTGGTCAGTAACGGTCAGTACAGATGGGTTTCCACTCAATGATTTCACCCTGTTCAGGCTGTACACCAATGATGGCAACCATTCGGAGGATTTCGAATTTCCCCGCGATGAACATCCCATCGAATTCAAATCATATATGGCCATTTTTGTCGTGGAATAAGTTCTAGCGGAACAAACAATACAATGAAACAGATCATTTTTTTTCTCCTCATTGGAATCCTCTTGCTGGTCTCAAGTGCCTGCAAAGATCCCATCGCCCAAATCATTCCACCAATACCGGAAATCGAGCTATTGAATACAACACCAACCAATGTCATTGAATACCAGGATGAGATTGTATTTACGATAGAATATACCGACGGTGATGGAGATCTTGGAACCAATGATGATACCAGACGAAACGTATTCATCAAGGACAGTCGAATAGACAATATTCATGAATTTCGGCTACAGCAATTGGCACCAGATGGAGCTGAGGTTCCGATTACAGGCACTTTCGAATTGACTTTGCCCTATACCATCCTTACCGCTGGCACAACGCAGGAAACGGTCAGCTTCGAGATTCATGTTGTGGATGAAGCTGGCAATGAAAGTAATGTGGTTACAAGTCCAGAGATACAGATTAATCCGCAATAGACAGCTTGACTCCCAGCAGTTGATTACGGAAAGCTAATCCCAATAAAGTCGGTGAGGTTCAAGGTCGGAATACTTGCCTTGAATTCAGGAAAGGCATTGATTCTGCGAATAAATTCATTGGCAACGAAGGCATTGCCTCTTGGGGTGAGATAAATGCCATCCAATGAAAAGACGCCTCCAGTGAGGAAGTCATTGGAGAGGATAAGCCCATCTTCGATCAAGCCACCATCCAACTTATTGAAGCTGTGATTGAGGTCTACGACGACCAACCAGGGTTCATCTCGTTTGGCATTGTGGGCTTGCACCAAGGAATCAATGATGATATTATACCGGGAGATGAGTTGTCTGATTTCAAGCAATTCCTGGGCATCTAGCACCTGTGCATCAGACAGGGGATTGTCCGGGTGAAGCCCCAGCCGTCCAGGCAGGCCATTGTTCAGGCCGATCTCATCCTCAGCTGACATCAGGATTTTGTCAGAAGCAGTTGCTTTTCGAGTTTCGACAGTGCCTCCTAGCTGCTCAGTGAGATAGATATCATTCTCAGAGCCATAACAATTTTCAATGCTGAGGTAGGTATGTTTGGTTTTCGAAAAGTAAGGAAACAGAGAGATATCAGGGACATTCCCGATCACCCCCTTAGTATTTGAATCACTCATGTCATCCAACAGAGTAAGGAGCTGATCAAATTGCTTGGCAAATTCTTCTTCTGGAGTGGGTCGGAATTGAGGATTGGAAGTCCCTGTCATGGCATAATCCAGGACATCTTCAGTTCCCAGCCATAGGGTGAAAAAGGAAGGAGATTCTTCGACCAACATGTCCAGGTAGTCGCTGTGTTTGCTCCCTGCCATTCGTTGAAAAAATGGACTGCTTCTTCCAAAACTATCAGAGGCAACTGTAGACACACGCAAATGCGGAATGCTCAGGTTATGATTCTTTTTCGAATCTTCCCAGGAATTTTGCCAACCATTGCCATGAGTTGTATCCAAAATCACAGGTTGTGGTCCCAAAAATGTACAGATGGGGTTTTTCATTTCCTGGATCATCCGAAATCCAGATCCGATTCCCGGCAGCAGTTGCTGCTCAAAAATCAATGGGCGGAGAGTATTGAATTGACCAGCTATCAGATCTGGAAAGGCATAGAGTTGTGCACCTTCATATAGGCCTTTGGTGCTGACAGGGTTTAGGTCTCCATTGCTAAATCCTGCCGAAAAGCCGTCTCCTATCGCTAAATAAGGATGAATCTGCAGGTTGCCCAATCCTAGTTCTGGTCCAAGAATACTCGGCTCACAGCTATTCAAACTGATCAAAACAAGGCTAAGACTACAAAAGATGAGTAAATAGATTCTCTTCATGTTCGGCGGCACTTTTTCATCGGCCCTTGCGCTTCCACCCATAATATCGGGTACAAGATTAAAAACGTTTGCTCCCTGCAAGATATTTTTAAGATTCTTCTCCAAATGCGAGAAATAAGCCCAGTCCGACAGAAGAAACCGTCGTTTCATAAGTTCCACCGAAGGCTCCTGCATTGAAGGAAACTGTTCGTTCCCCTGTAAATTCATACACATAACTGAGATCAACACTCAGGCGGGGATTCAACTGAAATCCCAGGCCAGTTGTCAGGCCAATCCGGTTGGCGTCTGGCAGATCTGGCGAGACCTGGCCCTGTCGAATGGGCGAAGGATCATAATACGCCCCCCCACGGACAAAGATTTTTTCTGTCAGGATATATTCCCCTCCTATTCTGAAGGAAATGGTTCGGATAAACTCTCTGGCTGGATATAAATCAATTTGGCTAATCGGCTGGTCCAAGTCAATCTTGAGGCTGTCCAGGACCTGCCAGCCCGTATAATCCACATCTACTGTAGCGAGGAATCGGTCTTCAGGCCTGATACTTACTCCTAGATTGAAGACCCAGGGAAGCTTGAGTTGCGTCTGAAATCCCATATCAGGATATTGTTCGGAGAACGATTCAGGCACATTGAACTGAGCCAATCCTTCCTTCACACTCAAGAACAATCGTGTCCGGTAATTCATGCCAATGGAGAAATCAGCCCCAGGTCGAAAGAACACCCCAACATTGGCACCAACTCCTTCTCCTGTCCCACTAAATCGGGCAAATCCTTCAGAGCCATTTATGCCATCGACAGACAAAGCTCGCCTAGACACCAGATTCCCGAATCCATACATCAATCCGACTCCTATTCCGACCTCATCCGAGAATTTATAGGACACTGTAGGTTGCGCGATAAAGGTATTCACTGAAAATTCCTGCGAAATAAATCGCCCTTTCCAATCATCCGGCCATCGAATCCCATTGGCAAAGGGATTGTTGATGCTGAAGCCAAAGCTGATTTTCTCAAAACGTCCATTGGATTTTCCCCGCCAACTCGCATAGGCATTGATTGGAGTCATCAGGACAAATTCTGTCTGACTTTGGTAAATACTGGGCCATTGTCCCTGAAATGCTGTTGAGGGAGTAATGAGGGTAGTCCCAAATTGCAAGCTTCCTTGCTTGGAAACAAAGCCCAAGCCTCCGGGATTATAAAAGCTTATGCTTGCATCCCGAACCAGAGCAGTACCTGCCTGTCCCATGGCAGCCTGTCGTTGAGCCAAAAGATGAAGCTGTAAACCACTAGCAAGAACAGTTGACTGACAGAAGGTTAGCACAAAAAGCAGGAGACAAAAGGAGCAGCGGGTTTTCATAAAGTTGAGGATTTCATGGGAAAATAATCCTTTCCTCCCAAAAAACAAACCCATAAAATGAGTGGGAAAATCAGGAATAATCTCTAATTTTGGCGAGCATGGTACACGGGAAAAAAGTCGTCATCGTCATGCCGGCCTACAATGCCGAGAATACTCTGGAAGTTACCTTTCAGGAAATTCCATTTGACATAGTAGATGAAGTCATCCTTGTGGATGATCAAAGCAGTGACAATACTTCACAAAAAGCGCAAGAACTCGGCATCCACCACGTGATTCGACATCCTGTCAATCGGGGATATGGTGGCAATCAAAAGACTTGCTATCAGACCGCTCTGGATATTGGGGCAGATATCGTGGTCATGCTTCATCCAGATTATCAATATACCCCGCGGCTTATTGAGGCCATGGTATTTCCTATCGCCTATGGCCTGTTTCCAGTTATGCTGGGCTCAAGAATCCTGGGGAAAGGAGCTTTGTCTGGTGGCATGCCCCTGTATAAATACATTGCCAATCGGTTTTTGACGTTCTTTCAAAATTTGATGATGGGACAAAAACTGGCAGAGTATCATACTGGGTATCGGGCTTTTTCGAGAGAGATTCTCGAAACCCTCCCTCTTGAAGAAAACAGTGATGATTTTGTCTTTGACAATGAGATGCTGGGGCAAATTGCCTATGCAGGTCATATCATTGGAGAAGTAACTTGTCCAACCAAATATTTCGAAGAGGCTTCTTCCATCAATTTTCGGAGAAGTGTAACCTATGGTCTTGGTGTGCTTCGGGTATCCATCAGCTACCGACTGAATAAGTGGGGAATTCTTCGATCAAAAATCTTTAACTTTCAGGAAGGCAAACGACTTCCAGCTTCTCGCTATCAGGTCCACTGAATTGTCATTCTGTTTACTGTAGTCTAACTGGCGTCATACTAACCGAGTCTTATGAAAACGTTTTTCAGAATTCTCATTTTGCTTCTCTTGCTTGGGGCAGCAGCCATCGCTGGCTATTTCTTTCTGGATCCAGGAGGAGAAACCCGAGATCTATTTGCATTCGTTCCACCTGACTATAGTTATCTGGTTGAGTCAGATCGTCCAGTAGGAGATTGGCAAAATCTGAGTGAAACAGAGGTCTGGCAATACCTCAAAGGCACAGATTATTTTGCAGATATCACTGAATCTGCTGACTATCTGGATTCCTTGCTGAAAGCCAATCAGACACTCGTCGACTTTATCAAACTGGGAGACATGTTGATTTCTGCACACATGATTTCCCGTCAAGAATATGACTTCTTGATCCTGGTCGACCTGAAGGGCAAAGGACGCAAACTCTCCAAGCTTAAACCTGTTACTGTAGAACTTTTTAAGTCTCTCGGATATCAGGTCAAAACAGATTCTTATTACAACATCGATCTGTATCATCTGTATGATACCGAATACGATGAGACGCTCACAATGTCTACCATTGACAATGTGCTGATGATCTCCTATACAGCGGATCTGGTTAAGAAAGCCATCAATCAATCCGAAAATGAAAGTGTCCTCCAGGGGGTCGATTTTGGTCGCGTTCGAGAACGGATCAATCGTGACGAGTTGTATACCGTCTATCTGAACTATCAAGAATTGGATCGCCTGATGGGTGCTTATACCGCAGAAACGCCTGAAATGGTGGCAGACCTGAAAGAAATTTTGGCAGTCTCCGCTTTTGATTTGAGTGTCAAGGATGATCACGCAAAACTTAGTGGGTATACCAAACAAATAGATTCTGTCCCTTCATTTCTCCGCGTGTTTCAGGATGTTGGGCGAGGAAAAGTCAATGCGCCGATTGTATTGCCTACCAATACAGCGATGTTTACCAGTTTGGGATTTGATGATTTCACGGATTTTTACCAAAAATTTGATGCCTACTATGCAGAGGAAAGTCCTGAGGATCACAAAGACTTGCAAAAGAACATCAACCGGATCGAAAAAGCCTTGAAAATAGATTTTGATCGAGACTTCTTCAGTTGGATGACCGATGAGATTGTTACTGCTGTTGTCCCAACAAATCCACAAGCGACTCGCTACTCCTACTATGCGATGTTGCATTTTGACGATTACGACTTGACGAAGGAGCGCCTGGACTATGTCACCAAACGGATTGGAAAAACCCCTGTCAAGTTTGAGGAACTGGATTATAAGGGATATCCCATTAAGTATTTAAAACTGCGTGGATTCTTTTCCCTCTTTTTCAAAAAACTATTTTCCAAAATCGAACAGCCGCATTTTACCTATATCGATGATTATGTTGTCTTCAGCAATGACACCACGGCTTTGCAAGTGATGATCGATGCATATTTAGAGGGGAATGTATTGTTGCAGGCAGATCGCTTCCAGAAATTCCAAAAGCAATTCAAGTCCAAGTCCAATATTTATACCTATTTCCAAAACGAGTCCCTCTATCACTACCTCAGCAGTACGCTAGACCATGAGGCCAGGAATGACCTTGGGCAGAACAAATCCTATCTATTCAGTTTCCCTCAAATGGGCTTACAACTGTATCCGGGTAGCGGAATGTATGAATCATACATTTATGCGGAGTTTGAGAAGTTCGAGGAGCAGGATGAAACCTTGCTTCGAACGGATACCAGATAATCAGAATGCGGTGAAGGAGAAGCAGGCAGCATGATCAAAACATGTCTGGACATGCACAATAAAGAAGCTGCCTTTGACAGGCACAAAGGTGTCCTGGAAAATCTTGGGATTCTTATTGAACAGAAAGGATTAATTTGAGATAAACCGCTTTTGGAGGAGGTCTGTTTCGTAGAAGATATCATCCTCCTGCATAGGTGGCCCAAATCTACGGCTCACAGAAGTGAGGGTAAGGGTAATACTTTTGGTATGCTGTTGGATGAACAATTTGATCACACGAGCATCCGTCACAGCTGTATAACAAACAATCTCTTCATTGTCATTCAGCTGAGTATTGCCATTGCTGATATATTCCATATAGTCCAGACAGTTTTTCTGGATCTCTTTGGCAGTTCTTCGATTTTCGTAGTTCCGGGTAACCGTGGTCGCATATAAAGTCCCATCCCGAAATGCATATTCGACATGCTTGTTCTGATCAAGGACAGCGCGAACACTCTCCATGTCCAAATCCTCATGGATGTTGATGATATAATCCCTCGATCCAAGAAATTGTTTTACATCCTCTGCGGATTGCCCAAAGGGAATAAACAGATTATTCTGCGAGAGGCAAACGGAGTACAAGAGAAGGCAAAGGAGGAGAGAGGAAAAACTCTTCATAAAGTGCGTGATTAAACAAAATTAACCAACAAACAAATACAATCTGGAGCGTACGTTTTGGTGCTTTTCCTGGGCCTTTTCAATAGATAAAGGTAAAATGTTTTTCACTCAAATGAAACAAATGTTCCTCTATCTTACCTTAACAGTCAAAATCAATTCCTCAGTGGTAATTGTGTGAATGTCAGCAGAAAAAATACGTGTAGGTAGCTGAAAATATATCGGCAAAAAGAGGGCCAAATTTCAGCAAAAGGGAGACCGATTCACTTTTTGTAGGCGAATTTATTGGTCGCTTTGTCCAGAGAAATCTTGTTCAGGCGTTCTAAATATTTCCTGGACATTTGTTCGAAGGAAGACTGATTGTCGGATTGAATGATGGTAGTCGAAGGAAGATCCACAGACCAGGGGTGAACTTTGCGTCCGTTTTTATAGAATTGCAAACGGACATGGCTACTGCTTCGTTGTGGTCTCCCTACATAGCCGATGATTTCTCCTTGTTGGATATGCTGACCAGTTAGCAGTTCAGGTTCAATTTTGGACAGGTGCATATATTCGGTAACATAGGCATTGGAGTGGCGAATTGAGATTGAGTTCAAATGCCCTTTCCGGCGTCGTATTTTTGTGATTTGTCCATTGCCGATGGCCACCACAGGTGTATGTTGGGGAGCGCCAAAATCTACACTCATTCTTGATTGGCGAGAAGGAAATTCTGAAGAGGAAGGTTTGAGTCCTGTGGCACTGAATCGAAGAGGGGCTTTGAGAAACTCTTTTCGCAAGCTATTTCCTTCCAGGTCAAAATAGCTTTCCAGGCTATCCTGTCGAAAGTAAAAAGCGTGATAATCGACTCCTTCATGCTGAATCTGAGCAGCCAGAATTCGAGAAATTCCAATAGAAATTTCATCGACAAATTGCTCCTCATATATGACTTTAAAGTGGTCTCCTTTTTCCAGGTGAAAGAAATCTACTGTCCAGGCATAGACTTCCTCCATGCCTTTGGCGAGAGAAATATCAAATCCATATTCCTGAAAGGCTTCATATAGGGAAGATTTAATTACTCCGGCAACTTCTCGCTGTCGGGAGATCACCTCATGTGTATCGACATACACCTTAACCGTGTCCCGGAGGTCAAAGACGACGAATTCGGCATCATTGATTTCATAGATGAAATAATCGACTTCCTGATCCTGCCGACTTTTCAGCAGGGTGAAAGAATTGCCAGCACGCATTTTTCGGACATCGAACACCTGTTGTGATTTTCTGGCAATTTGGTCAATGATTCCAGAAGGGACTTTGTGATCTTGCAGGACATCGGTGACAAATTGATTCCGTTCAAAGTGAGCCTGAACGACTTCCATTTGCTTCACATCGATGCCATAGGCTTCATAAGACATCCGCTTGAGTTTGGGCGCAGGCAATTTGGTCTGCCAGGAGGTATCCTGAGACGGGTTTGGATTACACCCATACCAACTAAGAGAGAGCAAACTCAGACTGAGGAAAAGGCAGATATATTTCACAAAAATTGGCCAGCTAAAAATCAAAAACCCAATGAAATGTCCATCAGCCAATAAAGTTAGCAATAATTCTTGTCAACTGAAAATGAAGAAGTTCTGAAAAAAATGAAGGACCATTTCTTTCCAGGTTTGTTGAAAAGAAATGGTCTTTTGTCTACTGACAGCTCGATTGAGCCGTGGGTTGCAGAAAATTCTGGTCTGATTCCCTGCTACTCCTACTTCAATACCTTTTGCAGGGCAACGATTTTGCCTTTATGTTTCAAGGCTGCAATGTAGAGACCGGAAGCATAAGGGAAGTCTAGCTGAAGGGCTCCCGTATTGTCTGTCAGGGACCAATTCTGCAATTCCTGCCCTTGAATCGTCATCAACGAAATGTCCAGATCTCCTCTCCATGCCTCTGGCACATCATACATCAGCCTCAACTGATCCTGAATTGGATTGTCGATAATCCGGAAAGCATTCGATCCCAGTATATCGTCCAAAGCTGTAGGAGGATCTATCGGTGGGTCTCCATCAATGATCTCGAAGCCGTCGATGCCCGCCTCTACAATGTTCTGCCCCTCTTCATCTCCAACGATAAACCGGACAAAGATGTCATTCTGCCAGGGGATGTTGGTAGGAATCAGGAAACTATCTTCCAGGGTCCATTGGTTGCTAAAGGAATCCGTGTACTGAATGATTGGGAGATTTATGACGCCATCCGAGAGTTCGACTACCAATATATCATTCCCTGCTCCGCCGCCATTTTGTGTTCGGAAATTGACGAACCACCAATGAAACCGCAACATGGGTTCATTGTAGGAACTTACATCAATTGGCGGCGAGATCAACTCAGTGGTTCCATCATCTATATCATCAGAGAAGAAATTTCCTCCCCCATTCCCAGTAACATAGGCATATCCGCCAATGTCCTTGGGAATATCTTCTCCGGGCGCAATATCCAATCCCTGTCTTGTTGTGCCATCAGGAAGCCCTCTTTCCCAGTTGCCAGTACTTGCCCCTTCAATCACTTGCCAGTCAAAATCAAGAGCAAAATCATCATAGTATCCTTGCTCCAGGTAGAGGGTCGTTGTGGTAGCCGCTTGAATGTCAATGAGGGTATCGATGGTTCGATGTCCCCAAATTCCCACAATGATATGATATTCATTGGGCACAAAGTAGGTATCTTCCGCCCGTCCATCCAGATCAGTCAAAAAGTCGAGCTGAATATCCGTTTGTGTCTCAGGTACCGCCTGGATTCGAACCTGTTCAATTGGCAGGAGCGTTTTGGCATCCTTCACGATGATTTCCAATGGCACTCTTGGCAGTGGCTCCAATTCTATCTGCTCAATGGTTGCCTGATCAGTTGTCAAGTTTACCGTGATTGTTTTGGATACATATCCATATTTGCTGACCATGACGGAATAATCACCTCCATTCGCCACGCCCATCACATATTCTCCAGACAGATTGGATATGGTGGTTTCATTTTCCCCAAGCAATGTTACCTCTGCTCCATGGATAGGAGCACCTGTTATGGAATCTATGACCATTCCCTCCAGAAAGGCAGCTCTGGTATAAGTGGGTTTCAGGACAAACAAGCCCTCTTCCACATCAGAAGCCAAGACAATGCCGGAAGGCAAAAATGGATAAGCTCCCCAACTCCCACTAAATCCTGGTCCACTGATCGGACTGGTATCATAATATCCAACTTCTACCAAGGCTTCGGGTCGACTGGCATCCACAATATAGATCCCATCTGTGTAGTAGGAAATGACAAGAAAGTCGTTCAGAACATGGACGTTGTGTAGGGTAGTCGTCCCTCCACTCAATGGAGAGCGAATCCGGTCCAAAAATCGGATATCAGACGGATTTCGCACATCCCAGGCAGTAATATATGCACCTTCCAGTTCGTCAGTGGTAAAACAAACTGTACCGGCATCATTGAGCCAGGTATTATGGGTAAAAGCTCCCTGATAAGTCGTAGACCCGATAGACACTGGGGCGGAAGGGTCAGACATATCGACAATGTCAAGGACACCTCTGTTAATTTCAGCCGCATAGGCCAGATTGCCTCGCGCATACACATCATGCACATACTCATCCTGGAAGCTCCCCAGCACTGTGGGATTCCAGGGATCTATGGTGAGGTCCAGAATGACCATCCCACCACTTCCAGTGTTCCCTCCGGCAGTGTACAAGCGCCCTTTTTCATCAATATAAATGTTGTGGATGGTCTCAAGTCCGCTGATGATGGTGTCCTTGAAAGCGACTTGTCCGGGCAAAGTCGACAAATCCATGATCAGTAAGCCATTGCCTCCTTCGTTGGAGACATAGCCATGATGTCCATAGGTCTTCATATCGCGCCAAATGGTGGTAGCTCCGGGAATAAATTGTAATTCTACCGGATCTGTGGAATCAGATACACTAACGATGGATACTCCATCATGTACGCCGACAATGGCATATTCTCTTCCAAGACTGTCTACATAGCCCCAAACATCAGAGAGGACTTCAGAATAGTCAAGTTGTCCAACGAAATCCACCTGAAGGCTGGCATGTTGTTGAGAAAAAACTGAGAAAATGGAAGAGAAAAAAAGGAAAAGGGAAACAGTAAATCTTACTTGCATTGGAATCAAATAGAGTGAACAATAATATAATTACTCCAGCTTCAGGAAACGCTTGACTCCCTGTGATTGGGTAGCGCCTGTGAGCCGGGCAATGTACATTCCTGCGGGATAATGAAAGGGAAGATGATGTGTTCTCTGGCGAGGATTCAACTCGGTACTCAGAAGTCTATTGCCAGCGAGGCTGTAGATTTCCAAGTGATAAGAGGAAAGAGAGGAAGGTATTGTATTCAAAAAGTTGAGTTCGAGGCTTGGGTGGGAGGCATGCATGCGTAGGTCCCAATTCGATGATTCCCAATCATCTTCAGCAGCCAATGGGAACCATTCTTCTACTCGAAAGCCATCAAGCCCTGCTTCGACAGCATCCTGATTCCCAGCTTCAAAGTCCTGGGTATAGAACATCACACGTACTTCCCGATCTGGTGGAAAATATTCTTCTACCCGAATCTCTGCCTGCGTCCATGTAGTATCAAATGGCCCAATATAATCCTGGACAATGAAGGTATCGACTCCATCTGTGATGGATACCCGATAAAAGTCGTTGCCGATTTGGCCTTGATTGATCAGGGACCAATTGACAAACCAATAATAATAGGTGATGCGAGGATGCTGGTATAGCCGAAGGTCAATCGGAGGAGAGACCAAACGGGTGAACCCTCTGTCCACATCGTAGGAGAAGGCTGATCCGCCTCTGTTACCCGTCACATAGGCCTGATCCCCAATATCATCAGGTAAATCAAATTCCGGGTTAAAGATGCCCCAGTTGAAAAACGTTTCATAAGTCCCTATTGGTTCACCTCTTTCCCAGTTACCATTTCGGGGATTGCCTTCTACTGTCCATCCAAAATCCAACGCAAAATCATCATAATAGCCGGGTTCAAGCAGAAAGGTTACAGATGGCTGGGAAGAATCAGCCACAACCTGCATTTCCTGTGTCACATAGCCCCATTTTCCCACAATCATCTGATAGGTATCGATCACAAAGCGCGGGTCATTCACTTCTCCATCCAGATTGCTTTGAAACACAAACAGTTCCTCCACCGCTTCGACTTCTGCTCGGATTTCAGCCCCTTCGATTGGCTGCATTGAACCAGCCTCCAGGACTCTGATGGTGAAATCTACCCTTGGGCTAGGTGTCAACTCTACATCTAATTCTGTTACCATCCCATGATCCAACAACACCTCCAGCGTATCTGACACATACCCATACCTGGAATACACAACCTGATATAGCCCTGAATCAGCCACACCAGCTGCATACGCGCCGCTCAATTCGCTCACAGTTACCCCTAGTGTATCCTGTATGGCCACATCTGTTCCTCCGACTGCGGCTCCGGTTTGTTTATCCGTAATGTCTCCCTCCAGATAGCATCCCCTAACAAAAGTTGGCCTTAAGACAATCAGCCCTTCTTCCCGATCAGACATCAGCACCAATCCTGATGGCAAAAACGGATACGCTCCCCATGAGCCTCGAAATCCTCCCCCATCCAACTCACTGGTATCGTAATAGCCTACCTCGATCAGATTCCCAGGCCGGTGGGCATCTGTGATATGTAAGCCGTCCTGATAGTAAGCTGTCATCAAATAATCATTGAGAACATGTACATTATGAGGAGCTGCTCGCTCCTTGCTAACACTGGACCTGATTCTATCCAGTTCTTGTATATTCATCGGATCAGACACGTCCCAGGCAATCAAGGAAGCTCCATTGTATTCATCCGTCGTGAAACAGACATCTCCGGCATCATTGAGCCAGGTATTGTGGGTAAAGCCTCCCGTATAGCTATGTGTTCCCAGGATTTGAGGATCAGATTTATCGGAGACATCCAGAATAGTCAGTTGCCCATTGAAGATTTCTGCCAGATAGGCAAGATTGTCTCGCACATAGATATCATGCACATATCGTTCATCGTAGAATCCCACGAAAGTAGGTGTCCAGGGATCAGGATTCAGATCATAGATGGCAATCCCACCCGCAAAGGCATTTCCTCCGACCATATACAAAAACCCGAATTCATCGATCCAGATATTGTGTGCTGTGATCATCCCAGCAATGACGGTATCCCGATAGTGTACTGTATCAGGGAGGCCTGCGAGGTCTATCACAAGGATTCCACTGTCTCCTTCATTGCAGACATAAGCATAGTTCTGAAATGTTTTCAAATCCCGCCACCCAGTCTCGGCACCCGGCAGGTAGAACAATTCTTGTGGATTCGTCGAATCAGCCAGATCCACGATAGAGACACCTTCTACCAAGCCTACCAGTGCATATTCATTCCCAGCAGTGTCCACATATCCCCAGACATCGTTGACGCCAATGGAATAGCTCAGTTCTCCAACGAAGGCCACATTCTTTTGTGCTTGCCCAAACATCGGCTGCCCGCCCACACACAGGATCGCGGATGCAAGCCACCCTAACATGAAGGGGATAGATTTTCCCATAACACCCAGATTATTCAGTCCCATATACACTATTAGATTTCAATCTTGTACATATTCCCTACTCACGAGCCAGATTGTTGTTCATATCCCCTGTCTTCTGGCAATTCTGACCGATCAGCAGCTTCTGTTGCCAGTTGATCACAGCGTTCATTTTCGGCTATGCCTGCATGCCCTTTTACCCATTGAAAGCGAACGCTGTGTCTCCGATACAAAGGAAGGAAGCGTTTCCAGAGGTCAGGATTTTTTTTGCCTGAAAAATTCTTTTTCTCCCAACCAAATACCCATCCTTTGCTCACTGCCTGCTCTACATAACGCGAATCTGTATAAATGGTAACCTCCAGGCCATCTTTTTTTAATGCAGCCAGTCCTTCAATTACAGCGAGTAGTTCCATTCTATTGTTGGTGGTCTTCCTGAATCCCCCAGATAGTTCTTTTCGATAGTTTTGGTAGCGCATCACCACACCATATCCTCCAGGTCCAGGATTTCCTCTCGATGCACCGTCTGTAAAAATGGTTATTTTCATTAGTTGACATATAGTTTTTCACTCCAAAAAGTCGGATATATGAATAAGCTGAGTTGTAAAAAGCCCAAACTTTTTATAAAGTTGTAAAGTTAACAAAGCGAACAAATGACGAGACAAGGTACAAAAACAATCCCGATGCAGCGGTTCATATTCCTGATTTTAGGTCTTGGTATGGTACTTCCCATGCTTTCTCAGACCGAAGAAGGATTGGGCACCTACTATGCCGACAAATACCATGGCAGATCGACGGCGAGTGGCGAGCCATACAATAAATTCAATTTTACGGCTGCGCATCGCACCCTGCCTTTCGGAACCTGGGTGCAGGTTACCAATCTAACCAACAATCGAAGCGTAAGAGTTCGGATCAACGATCGAGGACCGTTCACCAAAGGTCGAATCATCGATTTATCACGTGTTGCGGCTGAACAGATTGACATGATCAGATCAGGAGAAGTTCGGGTGCAAATGCAAGTCATCTCTGGTGCAGGGACCAATCCTGTTGCTTCTGGTGGTGGATTTTCTCCGGCTGTCAGTCCCCGTTCCAGGAAGTCAAATGTTGACCTTTCCAAGCTTCCTGTCGTTGATATCAATGGGAACCCGTTAAATACCAATGCAGATCCAGTATATTCTAATGAAACTGTGTATGATGGATCGGGGATGAACGATGTGATCTCAGAGATAGAAGAACCAGTTGCTTATACCCCTGGCATGGCAGAATCGAGTAAATACACGCCTTCTCTTTTTCGCATGCTAGCCTTTCGGGAAGAAGCCATTGGATACGGCGTTCAGGTTGGGGCATATTTCAATTTTTACAAACTCCTGGATGGATTGGACAGATTGAGTGCCAAGGGGTTTCAGAATACTGTGGTTCAGAATGGGATGAAAAACAATGAACCTGTATTTCGGATTATTGTGGGTCCATTTGCAACGAAACCCGAAGCTGATTCCATGCGGAGAAAACTCGCAAATTCAAAAATGAAAGGCATAACCGTAGATCTGGCGAATTTGCGGTAGTGCAGAAAGTATGTAATGGTGCGACAGATTGTTCAGATTTGCTTATTTGGCTGTCTATACCTGCCAACAATGGCCCAGGACTTCACCCTGGAGCATCTGGCCCTTCTGCCACATTACCGAACAGAGCTTGAGACGCCTCCCCCTGATGCCCGGATCAATCTCTATTGCGATGGGAACAATCTCACTCTTGTCGCTGAGGTGATTGATGACAACATCTACATTTCGGAATCCTCTGAGGCTACAGATCATATAGAAATCTGGTTTGCTCTCCCCAGGTCTGCTTATCCAGACGATTTTGAGTACCGCAAACATCCGGATTATATCTACGCCCCTGGCATGCCAAGTCGAGGAGATTGGGAGCCGGAGGGTCGACTCTTCAGTATTTATGGGGAATATACAGACTGGCTCGATGTCGATTCTTTTCAGCTTAATTACGATTATCCAGATGAGGTATCTGTTCTGGAAGACAGTTTGTTAGTTCCTGTGCCCCAAATCTTGTCTCAGACTCAATTGCCATTTGGGGTGATTGGATTCGCTCTGTACCCAGACCAACGCCCAGCTGAGATCTTGTTTCCTGAAGCCTATCAGCAACTTGAAGACGTATTGGGATTTCGATTGGGAGATTGGACAAAGGGTGTAACCTATACAGCAGAGATCGATGAGAATGGTCCTGGATATCAGATCAATGCAGAGATCAGTCCCTTGAGTCTGGGCTTTCTTCCCTTACCAGATTTGCGAGAGACTGGATTTTTGGTTGAAATCGCTGATCATCACCCTCGCTCAGGGATCGCCTCTGTCGTCAGAAGTAGTGCCCCGGAAAGGGAAATCGCCCGACCTTCCAGTTTCAATCAAGTATATCTGTCAACCCCACTTTATACAAACTATTCCGGGATTTCTGATGCCTTCTTCTATGAAGAGGATTGGGATGGAATGATGGTATTAGCCGAAGATAACTGGGAATTTGTTTCCGTTGAAGCCGACGCACTGGTATATCAGCCAGAAGAAAGTAGCCAATCCTTGATGGAGGTTTCGTTTCACAGGCTATTTCTGAATCAACGATTTCAGTATCCGTACGAATTACAGATGGAGGTTCTGGAATTTCAGAAGGACTATATCAATGCCCAAAGTCAGCTGGAACATCAATTCCTGATTGATCATCAATTTTTCAGAACACGCCACATCCCGACTGTACCCTACCCCTTCGTTGACAGCATGTTTGTCTTTCCGGATGGCAGTCCGGGCCTGATCTTACATGGCCATACCCCCTTGAGTCCTTATGGGTGGGGAGATTGTGGCGATTGTGTAGAAGAAAGTTATCGCATCTTTCGGATCGTAGCAGGTGGCTCTTTTGAGTTGTTGCGAATTGAGCAAAGTTCGGCAGCCCCCTACTTTTGTGAGATCGGAGAAGAACATTCCTACGCCAATTATGCTGTAGAAAGCTTTGATTGGATCTATCCAGGCGAAATTCTGGTGTTTAGATTGAGCCACCGCACCGAACCCAAAGACAAAAAACGTGTCAAAGTCAGTTGGGAAGCTGATGGAAGTGGCGTCCTTGTGGAAGAGTTGTAACTGCCTGCTTCTTGCTTCCTATTCTCCATTTTGGGATTCTGCGAAACATTCGGTGGCAGATCCAGATCCTGCATGTTCGCAATACAACCGAACATCAACAGAGGAGGAGGATAACCATCTGCCTAGCAAAAGTGCCTGCATCTCTATCTGCCCAATAGATATCCTCAAGATCAGGTCTGCCATGAGGTGGTGATCCTGCAAGTAGGTGTGGTAACGAATCAATGCCGGTTCAGAGATAGCTGCAAGGCTCAAAGCAGCTTCTGTGCCGATTATTTGCACCATTGTCAGTCTGATTGTTACCTTCCTGCCCCAGGTTATCAAAGGAAAAACACTCTTCCAATATCACAAAAATGACCCAAGGCAGGAAGGCCATTCAAAGCAGAGATTCATGATCATTCACCCCTTAGGAACCGAGCTTGAGTTAGCTGAAGCAGCGGCCAGTTTTTTAGCAGCCAAAATTCTCAAGCAGCCCTCCCTTCTTTTCTGTGCTGCAAGTGGCCATACGCCTACCGCTACCTATCAAAAACTACAGGAAAAAATAAGTAGCGAACAAGCGAATCAATTGAGAATCCTCAAACTAGATGAATGGGGAGGGGTCTCCATGTCAAATCCGGGAACCTGCGAACAATATCTACAAAAGCACCTGCTCATGCCCTGGAAGATCACGCAGAAACGATACGTTGCTTTCCAAAGCAATCCCAAATATCCTGAACAGGAAATCGAACGAATTCAGGAGAAATTAAGAGACGAATCGCCCATTGATCTCTGTGTTCTGGGTTTGGGAGCAAATGGTCATATTGGGTTCAATGAGCCTGGAGACAGCTTACAGCCACATTGCCACCTCGCTCAGTTGTCCCCAGCAAGTCTGCAACATACCATGGCCGCCGGGATGGCAGACAGCCCCACTTATGGCCTCACATTGGGGATGGCAGACATCCTACAATCCAGAACAATTGTTATGATGATCACAGGCAGTCATAAAAAAGGAGTGGCTAAAGCCTTTTTATCTCAAAAGATTACAACACAGCTTCCAGCTTCTTTGTTGTGGTTACATCCAGATGTACATTGCTTCATTGATCAAGCAGCTTATGGATAGAGGACTTTCTTCTATATTTTTTCTCTGAAAAGGACGAAACAAATTCATAGATTGATACAGTGAGAAATCCTTAAACATTATGGCAAATCAGGCAGGTATTGGGATAGACATAGGAGGAACCTCCATCAAGTATGGAATTGTCAATCAAGCAGGTAGGGTCTATTGGGAAGCCAAAAAGCCAACCAACGCCCAAACTTCTCGGCAGGAAGTTGAACAGAACATCATTGATACAGCAAAGGAAGCAGTCCAAAAAGCAAAAGAACGCGGGCTAGCTATCGTATCAATCGGACTAGGAACACCTGGTTTGGTGACAAAAGGAGGTGTTGTGTTAGGCGGAGCAGACAACCTCATTGATTGGAACAATGTGCCCTTGGGTCGGCTCTTACACACAGAGATTGGTCTACCGACCTATGTGAGGAATGATGCCGATATGATGGCGATTGGAGAAGTGTATGCCGGCAACACAAATGCAACAACAGCGATTTTCATTACCCTGGGAACAGGAATAGGGGGAGCCATGATTATCAATGGGGAATTATTCTCAGGGCATTTTGGCTTAGGAGGGGAATTAGGCGTCTTCCCCATGATGATTGACGGCAGGGTACAGAATTGGGAAGAATTGGCAAGTACATCTGCCATGGTGAATCGATATCGTTCAAGGTCCCCAAACAAAGACGCAGACATCGATGGACAATACATTGTCCAACAATATAGAGACCATGAGCCCCTGGCGATTGAAACGATCAATCAATCCACACAATTTATTGGAATGGGGATCGCAGGGTATATCAATATTTTCAATCCAGAAATGGTGATTATTGGCGGTGGTATTTCTGAAGCAGGAGATTTTTTTATAGAAAAAATCAAGGCCAGCCTTCCCACATACGCTTTGCAAGCTTGTTTACAGCATGTAAAGATTGTTCCTGCAAAGTTGGGGAACAGAGCAGGATTGATTGGAGCAGGAATGTATGGATTATTAGGTCTAGCGTAAGGAGAGAAGCTACTGACTACTTTTCAAAAGAAAGACATCATACCGATATAGCTATACCCCTCGTACAAGATGATTCTTCAAAAGAAATTGCCTCACATACTTGCTATCTTTTTCATTACAAGTTCAGCGATCCTTCATGATCTTCGAGGACAGGATCATGAGCAGATGATTGCAATGATCAATAGGGAGCTAAGCACCATTGATGCGGGGATCGAACAAGGAAATTATCAATCGAAAAAATTGGTATTCTCCTGTGAGGGAGATCCTTTTGACGGATCTGTTATTTTTTATCATGATTCCAGCAGGATAGATAAAATCATCATAGATTACTACTACGAAGCTTTTTCTACTACCATCCAATTTTACCTGGAGGCAGGACAGCCAGTATATCAGGAAGTAGTAGAAAAGATGGATATAGGATATGATGTAACAACAGGAGAGAGTCAGGGAGTGGATGAATCAAGTGTGAGGATTTATATTCGACCACTTGCAGCAGGCAAGAAAAGATGTGTTGGGATGCAAATAGTCAATGGAAGGGAAGAGATAGTCATAGAACAAGAAGCTTGTGACAATTTTCAAGAGGCGTATTTTCATCAAGTGATTGAATCCTTTCAATTGGACAAACAATCAAGGGTATGCCTGATTTATGACTGAGATTGCTGGTAACTTAGTTTGACTTTGTCCATTTTTTATAGGAGAAAAATCCTCCCATATGCTCTGGAAATCGTCTTTTTGAATGAATGAACTTCGCTGTTTTTGGGTGATGTTGATTAATTCTCATTGAAAATTTATTCACAACTGCACGCTTTTTATTTTCCTTTGTTTTTAGATTTCTTTGCAACTTTTTGGCGGCAAAAAGTTGCGTAAAAACCGCC
>JBCCGK010000008.1:0-177826 GCA_039029315.1 Bacteroidota bacterium
CCCCCAACTTTTTGAGCGCATTCACTTTTTGCCGCCAAAAAGTTGCAAAGAAATCTAAAAACAAAAGAAAATAAACAGCGTACAGTTGTGAATAAATTTTCAATGAGAATTAATTAACATCACCCAAAAACAGCGAAGTGCATTAATTCAAAAAGACGGTTTCCAGAGCATAAGGGAGGATTTTTCTCCTATAGAAAATGGCTAAAGTCAAACTTAGAGACTGTTTTGGAATCTGTGCTAAGAATTTTTAGGAGGTATTTTTTTCTCACACAAGGCTCTTTTTTGTTCTTATAGAGTGCTATGGAAAAAAAACCGCTGGATAAGGAAAAAAGACGCATACAAAAAATAAATGACAGATGTTCAAACAGTCTCTTAGGATCATCTCTATCGTCTAATCTAAAAGCTACATCACTACCAGCCCAAAATCAGCAAACAGAATCGCTGCGTCGGGCTCAATATTCCCGGGAAATATGTTGTCGTCCTTGATTTCTAGCATCTAAGGTGCGGCACCTGTCATGCTATCTTTTCGCTCAATTCTTTGACTTTAGATAACCAATTGCCCCAAACCACTTTTTGATCTTCATAATCAGAAGTATATGGGCCTGCATAGATCGACAAAATTGATGTAGAATTTTTTTCTTCAATCGTATACCTTTCCTCATACAGATATCCATCGAAATCATAATCGACCTGTATGAGCTCATTGTCAATTAATTGGGTGATCGTACCTGTACTGACAAGTCTATTGGGTTCATATTTGAAATGAACCTCAGAGCCCAGCTTCCAATCCGATTCAACAAAAGCACCTGTATCGAACTCCTTGCCTAGCTCTTTTGCATAGGCTTTGTCAGTAATCATCGTCCAAACTGTGGAAAGAGGAGCTTCTATCTCAATACTTGAGGAAACAATTCCAGGCTTTTCCATAATACTTGATGTTATTTTTTCTTGACAAGAAATGCACTCAAAAGTGCCACGATTAATCCGATTGGCAAGACTTCAAAGTATGTAATCAAAATGACGAGTAAGGGATTTTTAAACATTTCCTTCAGGTCTGCCATCTCCGTCGTCTTAGCTTCAAGGCTTTCTGGTGGAGAATTCTTTAATACATAGTCGGTATAAACATCAATGAAATCAGGCGCAAACAAGTAATAGTAAAACAAGGAAATGACGACATAGATAGTGGAAGCGAGCAATGCAATCAATGCACCTATTTTTAATGCCTGAAGAAAGCTTATTTTGCCTTCAAGATGCTTGTTTCTATAATTCCTGACTCCAAAATAGATAAGGGAAAAGAGCATTATCATTGCGGCATAGCCAAGAATATCATTGCCTTTGAATTCCGTATCGGTATACATCATATTGACCATGACAAGCATATTCGCAGACCAAATTACGCCAATAATTGAACCAATAATTAGGATGATTTTTTTCATGAATGTGAGATGTTAGCTTTTCCTGCGAAACTAAAACCCCGAGGCACAACATCCTTCATACTTTGGTACCAAACTCTCAAAATCTAAGCTTTCATACCAAAGTATGAGTGGCCTTATTCTATGATTTCCATCTTTTTGGCCTCGGTAATCGCCTGATACCGATTCTTGACATTCATTTTGCTATAGAGGTTGGAAGCATGAGTTTTAATTGTACTCAAGGAGAGGAATAATTGATTGGCGATATCAGAATTGCTATGGCCTTCTGCGATCAATTGTAAGACCTCGTATTCCCGATGTGTCAACCCAAGCCTTCGCAAGGCAGGTTCGTTTACCGTAAATTCCTTTGCTTGTGGAACGATAATTTTTTTCTCAACAATAACAGTTTGAGTTTTTGTCTGAATGAGTTGAGTCGCGACCCAGACCCCCAACATGGTAAACACAATTGCGATCAATCCGATATAGATATCAATGGTATGGTCAACGATTAGAAATTTCCATTCTAACCATTTTAAGCCAAAGATTAGAATTGCGATAATCAGGCCGTATAACAGAATAGATCTTATGCCTTTCATCCATTTCATGTGATCATACATTTTTTAAGGCGTTGGGTTACAACCGTTTTGACTTGGAAATGGATTTATTATGGTTCTTACTCTCTCTAACAGATCCCAATAGTTTGTGGTATCATGCTCTTAATTTACACAATATCTATCTAAAAACTTGGTCCAGGACTTGCTAGCTGTCCTGATCTATTTCAGTGATTGCTTGACAGTCTGGCTTCACATATCAATTTTACCAGCTTCTCAAATTCAGAGCTTTTCACGCGAGTTCTCTCTGCCTTTGGTCCTTCAGTCATTGTCTTATGAGCAATCACAGTATTCCAAGTCGGAATCACGAGGATTCTCTGGCCCCAGGCTCCGGTAGCTACATAGCTTCCTGTAGGCAATAAGCCATCCGCATAGCTTTTGTCTTGAATCCACCACAGATAGCCATGTCCGTATCGTTCATTATTTTGATGAGAGGTGATGGTGTAGTCAGTAGTAATTTTTTGGACCCATTCTTCAGGAATCAGCTGTTTCCCTTGCCATTTTCCATTGTTGAGATAGAGCTGACCAATTTTTGCCATGTCTCTTGTCGATAACCTGAATCCGGCTTTGGCATGTTGTGACAATGTCGTATCTCTGCGGTATATAACTTCAAAGTCTTTGATGCCAAGAGGTCTGGCAATTCCTTCTTCAAATAGTTGTGACGTGCTATCACCGGTTTCTTGCTCCAATATTGTGGTGAGAACATTATAATCCCAATTATTATAGGCCCATTTTTCTCCCGGAACATTCGGTTCAGATCCAAGTAAGAGATCTCGATCTTCCTGCATGGATCCCACCTGAGAGCCTGTTGGATGATTGATGGCTGAGGTGCTTTTTAAGAGGTGAATGACTTTGGCTGTTTGTTGCAATGCTGTCAGGGGAATGGGGTGATCCTGAATATTCAGATCTTTTAATGAAGCTTTCAGGTCAATGTTTTCAAGATTTTGAAATACCAAAGCACCGATGATCACTTTTCTCACAGAATGAACCCGACTCACGGTATCAATATGCCCATATGAGGCAATAATTTCGCCATCGGTCTGAATAAGTAATGCATAGGTTCCGATTCCATCTGCATAGGTGAGTGCTTCCTTGAGCTTGAGTTCATCCCAGACTCCCTGTGTTGAACCAGATGAGGTACAAGAAAAACTTGCTAAGAGTAGGACAGAAAAACAAAGTCTGTATAGATTCAATTTCATTGATTGTTGTTAATCCTGATCATTTTTTGAGTAGGCCGAATGCTCAAAGAAAAATTGGTCTCAATGGATTTAGGATCGAGTGCGCGATATGGAATATCATCAAAAGAGTGGGGCAGAAATGCCGAGGGTAATTCCATATGACCATCTATTATCTGCCCAATAATCTATTGATTTGAGCACATGACTCGCCAATGCTTCGATTGTAAAGAACAGTCTTGGTGCAAGCATATACTCATACCCAATACTGTAACGGATCATACCTATGTTTCGGCTATTGAAGTCTAACTGCACCTGATTGCTATCCACATGAAAAACAGGATAGCCATAGAATCTGGCTCCTGGTTGAATATATCCGGTTATATGGTGCTTATTGAGAGAATGTCTGTATCCGATACCAACGATTAGTTCAGAAAAGGAGGTTTTTCCCGTAAATGAGATCTCTGGACTGATAGGATATTCCTGTGTGATGCTTGAATTAAAATCATCATAGTTGAGTCTGAAAATGAAATTGGAAATATCACGATACTCAATACTGGTCTGAATCATTAAGCCCCCTGACAGTTCCGCTGTTCCATGATGGACATAGCCCATCTGAATTGCAGGCATAAAGGTTCTTTCTAAATCACTTAATTCTGTACTATCATTTTGCCCATAAACGGTCAATTGGATGGCTAGAATCAAGGCGAATCCTATGCTTGTGTTTTTGAGTGTCTCGGTGAAGGATGATTTCATGTTCATTCAATGAGAAATATTTGCCAGATATTCTGTTTTGATTTCAGTAGATATGCGTACACAATTTAGGCAGTAGGGCTAGAGTAAACTACCCCCGCTTCTTTAGACCACAGTTTAAGAAAGATTAGAAATCCTTAAATTATGAAAACGATGAAAAAGACGCATACAAAAAATAAGTAACAGATAGTCAAACTTAGAATGTTCAAACATGGTTTAAGAAAATTGAAAGGACGATCAACCGTTCGGTTGACCATCCCTCAATTTATAATTCGAAAAATCAATTCAACTCTAAAACCCTACTCCGACTTCGCAGAAGCAGTGCTTCGCAGCCCCTGCCCCCAACTCTGAATCGCTCTGCCAATTTCATGCGGATGATCCTCCTGCACATAATGCTTTCCCTTGCCGATGTAGACAGCTTCCAGGTTTTGGAGTTCGTTTTGGATGCGCGCAACGTCATCTTTTTTCAAAATCATGCCTGGCTTGGCATAGAGCAAGAGCTTCGGTAGGGGAGAGGTCTTTAGCCATTTGGTATAGGCATCAATTTCTGCATAGTTTGTCGCACCAGGGCCTTCAAAAGGAATCTCTTTGGGCCATACCTTGACAGGCTTCCTGCTTTCTACGGTTGGATATGGGGCAGAATAATAGTCCTTTTCCTGCTCCGTGAGCTGTCGATCTATGCCCACTTTGAACAAGAATTTTTCGATGAAAAAATTGTTTTCAGCGATCATTTTATGTCCTTTTTCATCATCTCTCAATCGCTTGAACAGAATTCGCTCTGCAAATCCGGCATCCTTCCATTCCAGAGGCTTGGTAACAGCTTCCATGAATGCAATCCCGACGATATTGTCTTCATTGCGAGCGGCATAGTGAAAGCCTAATCCTGAGCCCCAGTCATGAATGACCAGCACCACGTTTTTGAGATTTTTTTGTTGGATAAAGGCATCGAGGTACTTAACATGATCCTGGAAGGTATAATCGATGTCAGGTTTGTCGGATTTGCCCATGCCGATCAAATCTGGAGCGACAGCTTTTCCGAGACCATCTACATAAGGAATGATGTTTCTCCATAAATAATTGGAGGTGGGGTTTCCATGCAAAAACAGGAAGGTCAATTGATCGGGATTGGAAGGGTCTGCATATTCTTCTACATAGTGCATGTTCGACCCAAATACCTCTTCATATTTTGACTCAAAAGGAAAGTCAGAAGAGATTGCTTGTGCCATCATGCTAGAGAAGCTGGCAAGCAATAATGCGATGATAATACTGATAGATTTCATTGTTTTATTGTTATGTTTTGTTATTCAAAGGTCTTCTTCGCTTTATATGTGCAGATCAGACCAAAGGCTGTACATCTTGGTTCACTTCAACACGCCTTGAGGAGTGGTGAATGAATCTGTGAATGGCCTGATCAGCATTGTCCTGATACGTTTGATTGTTTAGGTCCTGAAAAATCGTGCTTTGGTCTACCACAGCTCCAGTGAGAACCTTTTCCTTACTGGCATAAAAGACTCCACTCTTGTAGGATGTATCATTGATGCCTTCCACAAATCTTTTTGCCCCATCGCTGAGTTTATGAGACAGGCCCAGCAAGGGCATGAAGAGCTGCATGCCGATATATTTGAATAAGATTCGTTGGAGGAATGGCAGATCATTCATGCCTTCGGTGCCTCTTGTGCCACCGGGACTCATACTAATAAATCTGATGTTTGGGTGCTTCCGAGCCATGGAGGACATCCACATGACGCCACCATATTTCACTGCTCCGTATACCTGTATCGGCTCAAAATTGTCTCCAAAGAAGCTTCCGTCAAATACGCCAGCAAACTCATCCACAGAAGAATTGGGCAGATTTGGACGCTTCATTCCCGTCTGTTTGATCCCTCTGGCAGCTTCAGAGGCTGCGAATAGGGCTACCTGTTTCAATTTATTTTCCTGGAGCAATTCATCAACCAAGACGACATGCCCAAGGAGATTTGTTGCTGTTATGATGGTTACTCCATCTTTGGTGAGGTGCTCGGGATGTTTCCCTCCCATTCCACCAGCGTTCATGATTAAGGCATCGATGGGCTCCTGAAGATTGGCCACTGCCTGTCTGACAGAATCTAGATCTGAGACATCCATGATGATGATTTCAAACATGGACCTTCCAGTAATCGTTTCCAACTCCTTCTTGGCAATCTCAGCTTTTTCTGGATTTCTACAGGCCAGATAGATCTTTTCGGTTTCGGGGATCAATGCCAATTGTCTTGCTGTGTCTTTGCCAATGCCTGCATTGGCTCCAGTGATCATTATGATTTTATTCATGACTTGATGTGTTATGAGTGAATGTTTGTTAATTTTTTTCTCGATACATGTTGAACAGGATGACGCCAGTGATTCCAAATAAGAATTCCAGAACTGTGGCTCCGATTTGTCCTTCTACTGGCATACCATCTGCGAGGATGCTGATGACTCTACCAGTTCCCAGGGACAGAAACATTAGAGGGGCAATCAGGGAGGCACTAACTCTCAATCTTGGCCTCAGTCCTCCCAGAAATGTGAAAACGGCGAGGGCGAGGACCAGGGCAGAGGAAGCCCGAACATCATTGAGCACCCCAATATTGCCCGCGATATCGATGCCGGAACCAGCTTTCAATTCGACTGGCATGAGTAGTGTTGCTCCACCGATGAAGCTGAGCAATAAACCAGCGACGGTGAGATAGGTAGTTAATACTTTTGACTGTTTCATGACTTTGTTCCTTTTTGTTGTTGAGAACAAATGTCATGAGAAAAGAAGAACAGATTGTACCGTTTCAGCTCAAAGACTGACCATTTTAGCTCAGCCGATATTGGGAGGGAGATTTGCCCATGATACTGGCGAAATTCCTATTGAATGTAGTCAAAGAATCAAAGCCAACATCATAAGCGATATCTGAGACACGCAGATCATTGGATCTCAATAATTCAGCGGCTCTTTCCACTTTCTTTTTGGCAATATATTTCTTGGGACTTTCTTCAAAGACTGTTTTGAATTTCCGCTTGAAGGAAGAAACACTCATATGGCACAGGGCCGCCAATTCTTCCAGAGAAAGATTCGCATACAAATTGTGTTTGATGGTCGATTTGAAAGCGACCTCATTGGGCTTGAACAAAGCTGCCAAAAAGTCCAGCTGCGAAGGAACCTGTTGGGACTTGGTCATGAGCAATACAAACTCCCGCAGCTTGGTTTTGACAATATTGTCATCTGCTAATTCAGGATTGTCCAGAAGGATGTCGATGCTTTGTCGATAATTCTCCAGCAATCGATCTACTTCTATTTGCTTAAGATTATAATTGAGCCTATACGTCGAAGTAGATAGATCGAATTCGAACAAATCCTTCACCAGGGAGGGATAGAGAAAAATACCGATCGATTCGACGCCATCTTCACATTTATCTGAATCATCGATCGGTTCGAAAAAATAATTCATACACTTCGCCAGCATGCCCCTCTTTCTGTTCAATTTGAAATAATCCTCCTGAGACCGTATGCCTACCTCTCCTTTGTTGACAAACATAAAACAGGCTTCATCTTCTACATAAGGCTTGAGAGATCTATCAAAATGTGGCATGGCAAGCCGTATAAAGACGATGCGCCCTTTGTAGGTGATGGTTTGCTTTTTGATTTCCATTATTGTTCTTGTTGAAACAAACAGTCAAACACAGAAAATCCAGGCAATTCAAATGGGCCTGTATACAAATATAGGGTTTAGCATTTGAATTGCAGGATGGTATGTGTTAGACTAGCGGAATTCAGATGAATTAGCTTGCCTGATTATTCCACCAGTACAAAGCCTGCCCAGTAATAGGGATTTTTGTATTTTCTGCGAATCTTCTTTTGGGCTTTGTGAAGCGCCTCGTGAATGTCCGATCCATTGAGCCAATATTGATAGAAACTGACCATCAACTCTTGGGTGGCTTCATCGGGTACTTGCCATAGGCTCATAAGGATATATTTCGCACCAGCAATTTTGAAAGCACGTTGCAAGCCATAGACCCCTTCATTGTCATCGATATCCCCAAGGCCGGTTTCACAAGCAGAAAGGACCACCAATTCTGTTTCTTTCAGTGACAATTGGGATACCTCATAGGCTGTCAAAATACCGTCTTCCATATCGGAAGAACCCTGGCTTCCTGTCCAGGCTGCATTGGCTTGTGCCAGGATCAACCCTGATCGCATCAAAGGATGGGAGGCTCGTTGAAAGCCATTTTGATCCTGGGTAGCTTCCAAGGAGAGCCGTTTATTCTTTGGAAAGAAGAAGCCATGGGTAGCGAAATGAAGAATTCTGGGGGAAGTGGAACTAGCCAACAGGGATTTGAGGGTAGATTCTTGAGCCTCTTCGCCAGTAAAAACACGAATTTGCTGTGATCTTGTCAACAAGCTGGCAGCCTCTTCTACCTCTTTGAGTGTGGCAGGGAGATATTCCCAGCTGTCAGGTCCTACCCCTCGATACATAGAAGGGGCAGAGGAAAAAGTGTCAGACATGACTGTACCATACTGTATCCCTCCAAACATCCAGGCTTCTGAGGAGGTCAACTTTTGTGGATCTGATGGTTTCGCCAAACGAGCCAAATTTCCCAGTTGCCGAAATTCATATTGATCTGAGAGAACAGTTTTTTCTGAGACGGACAATGCTGAAAGATTAAGCCTGTGAAGCAGACCTGAGGTGGTCATATAAACCCGATTGACCCCCTTTAGCAAAGAATCAAGAGGCTCCCATAGCAATCGATACATATCTTTGTCTGAAGCCTGAGTCTCCTGGTCTTTTTTTGGGCGAATCCCTCTTTTTTTACTTCGACTTGCATATAGTGGACTGGGGAGTTCTGAATGAGGCATATGGCTAGATTGGTCCAGGAGATTCTGCAAATCCTGTGCTTTACACAGAATCTGAAAAGTAGGGGTAATCGAATCAGGACGGATCACATAGGCCGCATATACTACTCCATCGATTTGGGAGCGAGTATCTGAATACAGAAAGTGGGCAAATTCGATGGCAACTTCATCTGCTGCCAGTTGTGCCTGGATATCCTGCCAATGAACCGCTGTTACCGCTTCCTTGAAATCCGAGGACTGGCTGGCCAATTCGCTTTCCAATTGATTGACTTTGTTTTCAAGGCTATCGATTCCTCTTGACCTTTCAGCTGGAGGAAGGCTGTATTGTCGAGCCAATTGCGATTGCAGCTCCCGCCATGTTGCGAAGGTCGCCAACAAGGAAGAATCAGCATTGTCTTGCACAGCTGCAAGCAAGCGAGTTCGATTTCGAAGGGTCAATTCCTTGGTCAACAATTGATTGTTGAGTGCCATGTCAAGAAGGGCCTGATTTGTAGGATGTCGAAGAACAGCCGAATGAATATCCCCCACATGTTCCTCCAGACTTCGAATCAGCCCCCTTTGTTCCTGCTCACTGAAGAGATCAAACTGTGTGTTGACCCTGTGAAGCATGTGCTGATCAGCTTGTTGAAAGAAGTACATACTGGAGTCTATATTTCCCATTTGTTCATATGTGAGGGCAAGTCCCATGAAGTAGGTCCAGTTCTCTGGATGTTCTGGCCCAAGAGCAGAACTGGCATTCTGAAGAGCCTCTTTGTATTGAGAAATAGCCAGGTTATTGTCTCCCGATCTTCGAGCCAATCCTGCAAGAACTGCCAATTGGCGTGTATAAAACATATGTGCTTTCCCAATCGTAGTTCCCGTGATGTCTACAGCTTGTCGTTGCAGGGGGATAGCTTCTTTGAGTCGATCCGTTTCTCGATACACTATGGCGATATTGGTCAGGACCATGGCATAATTCACATTGTCCGTTCCGATATGTTGTTCAAATATGTTTCGGGCATCGGTATACTCCAGAATAGCCTTGTCATATTGATTGGTTTCATAATAAACCAGTCCAATTCGATTCAGGACATTGGCGAGTCGATAGGCAGATGGGCCATAGATCTTTTTGTATCCTTCTTTTACTGCTTGAAACACGGTGATGGCTTGTTCATGCAAGTCCATCTGAATGTAAATCTGCCCGAGTCCTTCCAGTCTACTGATGTACACAGGATGATCCTTTCCCAAAATTTTTTCTGCGATCTGGACGGATTCTCGATACATGGAGAGGGCTTTGTCATACTTGCCTTGTTGTCCATAGATAAATCCGAGATGGCTGATGCGTTGCAGATAGCTGGGATCTTCTCTCCCATGATTTTTCAAGGCATAGTCAACCGTTGCTTCCATGATGTCCAAGGCGTCTTCATACTTTCCCAGATCCACATACAGCACCGCCAGATTGTGTCGATAATTCTGATACAAAGAGTCTTGTTCTCCAAATGCTTCCCTGGCCAGATCAATGCTTGCTTGTTGATACTGCACAGCTTTGGAAAAATCACCTGTTACCTGATACGCTTCAGCCAACATGTCTTGTGTTTGGATGTATCTGGGATGAAACTTGTCAGACACTTGTAGATAGACTTTTGCAGCAGCCTCAATTTGAATGATGGCAGAATCGTATTGGCCCAATTGCATGAAGAGTTTTCCCAGGAAGCGATGTTGTGTCCCAATTTCTTCAAGTGCTGGAGGTGTCTCCTGAAGGGACAGGCTCAAATGTTTTTGAATCATTGGAATGGCAGCCTGAAACTCATTTGCTTGCTGCATCCCTGATACGATTGGCTTGAGTTCTTCCCAGGATAAGCTATCTAGTTTTTCTATCTGAGCATGAACCGTGAATGGAGTTGCCAGCAGGCCTGCTAGAACCCATAGACATAGAAAATGTTTCATAGGACTAATAGGTTGGTTGAAGGAGGAAAAGCCATGTACTCCCGTATGTTACAATTAAATAGTTGCTTATTTCTTTTTTGTTTCCCGAAGGTTTAAGGCTTTTCTCACTCTACAAGCACAAATCCCGCCCAGTAATACGGTTCTTTGTATTTTTTTCGAATCTCTCTTTGGGCTTCAGTTAAGGCTTCACGAATCTCCATCCCCCCTAACCATTGTTCATAAAATTCGCTCATCAGCTCCTGCGTCGCCTGATCGGGTACCTGCCAAAGGCTCATGAGGATATATTTTGCTCCGGCGATTTTGAACGCGCGCTGAAGACCATAGACCCCTTCATTCCCCTGAATGTCTCCCAAGCCAGTTTCACAAGCAGAGAGGACCACCAACTCCGTATTGGAAAGGTCCAGGCGACTGATTTCATAGGCAGTAAGAATGCCATCTTCCTCCCCTTCAGGAACAGGATTGCCAGCCCAGGCATGATTGGCACCAGCGAGAATGAGACCCGAGCGGACCATGGGATGATCTGAGAGTTGGAGAGAAGGACCTGATTCAGCTGAGCCTGAGATAGAATCTGTCTGTTGCCTGGGATCTGGGAAAAAATAACCATGAGTGGCTATGTGGAGGATGCGCGGAGAGGAAAAATCATCAGAGAAGATGGACTCCTTTGCTTCACGTCTTGTATACAACGCCACACTTAAGCCACTATTCATCAACAAGGAACGAATATGATGGATCTCTCTGGTAGTCGCTGCTAAGGGATTCCATGTGTCCATTCGACCTCTTGATACAATGAGGACATCACCAAGATCTCCAGACTCACCTATTATCAAAGTAGCTGTATCCGAATCCACAACGGCTAATTCTTCAGAGGATTCGGGTTTATCATATTGGATATCCCCAATGACAAGCGCTGTGGAAGGATAGGTCTTTGCCAGACGATCCTGACCAAATACCAAAGAACTTGTGCTGCCCAGTCGAATCCACTGCCTGTTTGTTCCAATATACTGCTTCTTGTCAATCGGAATCGCTTCCAGATGGATGCGATGCAACAGACCTGAAGGCGCATAATAAACGGTTTTGATCCCTTCAAGAAAAGGTTCGATCGGTTTCCAGATCAAGTCTGCGAGTCCTTTCGTTCGTGGCGTATTTTTCCTGGGCTTGATCCCTCTTGAGGCATAGAGTTGATCCGGAATGTGGTCTTGTCCTTCTGTTGATAATAGATTGACTAATTCCTCTTGTTCAAAGAGGGGAACCATCAGTGGTAGGGAGTCTGTGCTGTTTTGAATCAGAGCAATATATTGGATACTGTCTATTTTTTGATATCCATCGAATTGAGAGAAATGTGCAAATTCTATGGCGATCTCATCTGAAGACAAACTTTCCCGAATCTGTCGCATATCTATTTTTTCCTGGGATTCTCTGAAATCTTTAGACTGATAGGCGAGTTGAAGGGCCAATTGTTCAGCGACAGTCTTCAGGCTGTCGAATGTGCTGATGCGCGCGTACAAAGGCTGTTGATACTGGCGACTGAGAATTTTGCGAAGATCCAACCATTGAGAATAGGTCTGCTGGATGCTGCTATCAGGATGTTCTCTCAGTTTGCTCAACAGTTGTTTTTGATTGTTTTGGATAAATCCTTTGAGCAATAATTGGTTTTCATAGACAATCTCAGTCAATTGAGATTGATCCGGGTGATGCCAGAGAAAAGATGCGATCTGATCGAAGTGCAATTCCTTGGTTTGTAAAAAACTGGCTTGCAATTGATCGCTGAGGGCGTGAAACTGTTGTCTGAGAAGATGAGATAATACCTTGGACAGTGCTTTATATTGCTCCCCTGCCAGTACCGTCTCGTCTCTGGCTTCATAAATCCATGCCAGACTGGCATGCAGCGTAGCAAAATTCAAGTGAAGAGGACCATGCGTCTGTGTTAAATAGCTTTGTGATTCTTCCACCAGACGGAGTGCTGTTGACAGATGCCCAAGACGCAACTCTGCCATAGCAAGAAGGTGTAAATTCGCCGCATAGCTAAGGGGCTGTTTGTCTTTAATGTGTTCAACTAATTGTAAAGATTCCTGAAAGTGTGCCTGAGCCTTTTCATACTGGTTGCGCTTCATGTTGATTTCTCCCAAATGTGAGAGGACAGTAGCATAGATAAAGGCTTGTTTTCCTTGTGTTCGCTCGGTCAGCGTCAATGATTGTTGAAATAGCTGTTCTGCCTGATGATCATCTCCAAGGGCACGATAGGTCTTTCCAAGGTCGGTAAGCAAAGTGGCATACAATGGGAGTTCTTTGCTAAGATGTTGCTCAATAAAGCTGATTCCCTGCTCAAAATGATTTCTGGCCTTTTTAAATTCCCCAATTTGATAATAGGTCTCCCCCAAAGTTAACAGAAACATGGGAGTAGCTGAGGGATAACTTTTTTCTGCTATGCCATTTGCTCGCTGAAAAAAAGAAAGAGCGAGATGAAATTTGCCCATTTCTCTTTGCAGAGTCCCTATATTCATCAGGATAATTCCATATTTGGGATGCTTTGTTCCCAGATGCTTTTCATATAATCTCAAGCAGTTTTGGTACAGATCCAGGGCCTTTTCATAATACTCCGTGGATTGATATACCAAGGCAAGGTTGTTGATTAATTCTCCATAGGTAGCATTGTCTGTCCCCAGGGTTGCCTTACAGATCCGAACAGATTCCCCAATGTGATGAAGTGCAGGTTCAAATTGTCCCATGGCCTGGTAGAGCATGCCTACATTCACCTGACTGATGCGATAGGAGGATGCCAGTTCTCCCCTTACCTGCTTGTTTTTGACTAGCGCTTCCTTGAGCAAAGGAAGCGCCTTGTCAAATTGCCCCATATACTGATAGGTGAGTCCCAAGTCATTGACAGTCAGAATATAGGCGGTATCCATTTCTCCGAATTCTGTCCGGGCGGCGATGCGTGCTTGCTGAAGAATCTCATTGCAGGATTCCCAATCCTTGTCCCAGCAGTTATCGGTGCTGGCATACAATTCCTGCCAGGATTGCGCATGGAGCCATCCAACTGCCAAACAGGTAATAAAGAGGAAAGCTATATGTTTCATGCCTGAAAGTAATCATATCTGCCATATTTTAGGCATGCGAAAGTATTGTTTTTGGAGTATGGCTAGTGGTTTGTACCCGAACATGGTTGTTGGATATTCTGAATTGAGAATGCAATGAATAATGAATAAAGAAACAAAAGAGCTTATTGAAGCAGCTTCACTCCACCAGCACAAATCCCGCCCAATAATAGGGTTCTTTGTACTTCTGGCGTATCTGCTTCTGCGCCTCCTGCAAGGCCGCCCGAATCTCCATCCCTCCCAGCCATTTCTCATAAAAAACCACCATCAATTCCTGTGTCGCCTGATCGGGGACCTGCCAGAGGCTCATGAGAATGTATTTGGCCCCAGCGATCTTGAACGCGCGTTGGAGACCATAGACGCCCTCATTTCCCTGAATGTCGCCAAGCCCGGTTTCACAGGCGGAGAGCACGACGAGTTCAGTATTCGAGAGGTTCATCCGGCTGATTTCATAAGCTGTGAGGATGCCGTCTTCTTGTCCTTCAGGAACAGGATTGCCAGCCCAGGCATGATTGGCTCCTGCCAGGATAAGACCTGAACGGACCATAGGGTGGTCGGAGAGTTGCATGGGAGAGAGTTCATTTATCTCAGAAAGACTTCTTCGGGGAGCATTCTCCGGATCTGGGAAAAAATAACCATGCGTGGCAATGTGAAGAATGTCAGGAAAGGAAGAAAGGCTGCGAATGGATGTTTCGCTAGCGCCTGGCCCTGTCATGAGATCGACATCATAGGAATGGCCTCGAAGAAGATGACCGATCTGCTGGACCTCGACTTCTGTTCCGGGGAGTTCATTCCAGGAAGTTGATCCTCCTCTTGAAACAATGCTGAGTTGCTCTAATTCCGAGTTCTTAGCTTGCCAGGTCATCGCATCGGAAAGAATCATTGGTATATCTTGTCTATAATCTATTCCTCCCAGCAACAGGGCATTATTAATTTTAGGTGAGCTGATGTCCTCCTCTGCAAGAGCCAAACTCCTGGTACTTCCTAAGAGGACGAGCTCATATGTGTCGCCCAAATAGGTCTTTTTGTTTAGAGCGATGGCACCCAGGTTGATCCTGTGTAGTAAACCAGATGGAGAATAATAGATCCGTTTCACGCCTGACATTAGGCTGTCTATGGGATGCCAAATCAAATCGACAAGTTTTGTTGCCTGGACTAGTGATCTTCGTGCCCTGAGTCCACGAGAAGCATACAGTCGGTCAAGGGATACCTGCTGCTTGGAAGAAATGAGTCTTTGTAATTCTTGTTGCTCGAAGAGCGGGATCATGTGAGGCAAGCTGTCTGTGGACCTTAAGACATAGGCGACATAGAGGATGCTGTCGGTCAGTTGGCCTCCATTGTAATAAGGGAAGTGTGCGAATTCGATGGCTGCTTCCCCCGGAGCGAGTGTTGCCTGCACGTCTTTCCAATTTACCCGTTTCCGGAATCTCCTAAAATTCAGGGACAGATTTGCCAAACTCACTTCTAATCTTTCCGCTTCCTTTTCAATTTGGGAAGAATAGCTCGTCCGTTCCCCCATAGGTTTTTGATATTGAATCGCTAAGGTATTATGTAGATGCTCCCATGCCAGATATTGTTGTTGTACAAGGGAATCTGGATGGGTGCGGAGCGTTTCTAATAAATCAGATTGACGAAGTTGAAGAAATCCTTTGAGCAATACCTGTGTATCAAAACCAGTGGCATGCAGCTCCGCAAATTCTGGATGTGCGAGCCCAAAGGAAGCCAGTTGGTCAAACTGGATAAGCTTTTTTTGCAACAGACTACTTTGCAGACGATCGCTCAATACATCAAACTGAGATAAGAGCTGGCCTGACAAAGCCTCAAATAGGTCCATGTGGTAGGCATAACTTCGCTCTACTTGTCCCATGTGCTGATAGCTAATGGCAAGATGGAACAATCTGTCTCCAATAAATGGATGCTCCTCCCCTAATGTTTTCATGCCATGTTCCAACGCCTTTTCAAAATAGGGAGCTGCTACAGAGTAGGAAGTCTGACTTTGATACGTCAGACCCATATTGAACAGCAATACCCCATATGTCGGATGCGCTGTTCCCAATAAGTGCTCACAGTGGTCAAGCGCTTGTTGGAAATATAAAATAGCCGTATCCGTTTGGGCCATTTTTCGGTAAATCAAGCCGAGATTATTGAGAATGGTTCCGTAGAAAGGGTGCTGGGTTTCAGCACCTGCCTCCATCAGATCCAAAGCCTGGTGTGAGAGGGCCCGAGCCATGTCATATTGATCAAGGTCCTGGTAGATCAGTCCCAATCTGCTGAGTCGGAGTGCATATTCCCGATGATGTTTCCCCAGGTTTTGCGCTGTATTGTCCAGTGCTTGTTGACAGTAATCCCTGGCCTCCTCGTATTGACCCATATACTGATAGTAGGTCGCGATATTTAGTAATCTCAATCCATAGCTTGGATGCTGCTTTCCAAGTGTATTGGCAGTGTTTTGGAGTGCTTCCTGATGGAAGGGGAGCGCTTTTTCATATTGTCCCATCTTCTCATAAAGAGCAGCTAGATTATTCAACCTGTCTCCATAGTGGGGATGCGCTTTCCCAAGACTTAATTCAGTATTCTGTCTTGCATCCTCCAGATAAGGCAATGCCAAATCATATTGTCCCATATTCTGATAGAGATTTCCCAGATTCGTCAGATATACTCCATAGTCTGCATGTTGTTTCCCCTGATAGTTTGCACTGATTTCGACAGCCTCTTGAAAACAAGGCAATGCTTCCACATATCGTCCCATCAACATATATAAGCGCCCCAGGCTGTTGAGAAAATTGCCGTATTGGGGATGCTGCTTTCCCAATTGTTGTTCAACATTCTCCATGGCAGCCTGCATGAGGGGCAGAGCCGGCTCATATTGCCCCATGTCCTGATAGAGCAGGGCCAGATTATTTAAACTTTGTCCATATTTGAGATGCTCTTTTCCAAAGGTGGCTTCAGAATGTGCGAGTGCTTCTTGCATCAAAGGAAGTGCTAACTCATATTCTCCCCTGTCCAAGTGCAATGCTCCCAGGTTTGTCAGCCTCGATCCATAAAAGGCGTGTTGTTTACCCAAATATTGTTCAGCATTTTCCAGGGCTTCCGTGAGAAACACAAGTGCAGAATCGTATTCTCCGAGGAGCATATACACCCTTCCCAGATTCGAGAGTCCTTCTCCATAATTAGGGTCTCCTTTACCAACCGTTTGTTCAGTGATAGAAAGCACTTGATATACAAGAGGCAGAGAGGCTTCATGCCTGCCCAATTTGGCATAGCAAATCCCCAACTCATTGATGGTCTGTACATAATTGACATGTGTATCCCCAAATTCCTTTTTGGCGGCCTCGGCAGCCTGTTGATAAATTTCCAGACATGTTTGCCAATCATTTCCCCAACATTCATCGGTGCTATCATACAGTTCCTCCCATTTTTGAGCAAAGAGAGAAATGCTCCACAAGCTGAGTGTCAGAAGAAGCAAGTGTCGTTTCATAGTCAAAAAGGTTGCCAATCATCCATTGATCAATCAAAGATATATCCAAAACCAAGGAAGGAAGGCTACACATTTCTTGCAGGTCATCATCCTCATTTTCCACTCCTTGCCTCCCCTTATTCATCCTACTCCACCAGCACAAATCCCGCCCAATAGTAAGCTTCCTTATATTTCTTTCGCATCTTTCGCTGGGCCTCCTGCAAAGCCGCCCGGATCTCCATTCCCCCCAACCATTTTTCATAAAATGCCGTCATCAATTCCTGTGTCGCCTGATCGGGGACCTGCCAGAGACTCATCAGGATGTATTTGGCTCCGGCGATTTTGAAAGCGCGTTGGAGTCCGTAAACACCCTCGTTCCCCTGGATATCTCCAAGCCCGGTTTCACAGGCGGAGAGCACGACGAGTTCTGTATTGCTGAGGTCCATGCGGCTGATCTCGTAGGCAGTGAGAATACCATCTTCTTGCCCATCCGGGACAGGATTGCCAGCCCAGGCATGATTGGCTCCTGCGAGGATGAGACCGGAGCGGACCATGGGATGATCAGAGAGTTGGAGGGGGAGCAATTGTTCCTGCTCGATCTCACTCATAGCAGACCGATCAGGGTCCTCGAAAAAATATCCATGTGTCGCCAGGTGAAGAATGTAGGGCGAAGTCTCAAGTTGATACAGAAATTCTTCACTGCCGTCTTTGCCTGTTTGGACTGAAGGGTGAAGATCATATTGAGACAAAATATGACTGATTTGCGCAACCTCAAGAGAAGAGGCTGGAAGAAATTGCCAGGAGTTAGTATTGCCTCTGGAAGAGATCACCACCTCTTCCAGCATGCTTGCTTCTGCCAGTTCGGATCTGTTGGATTCGATGACTGCTTCTGCGTCATCATAGATGATTCCTCCCAACAACACAGCTGTTTGTGATGAATTGGATGTTTGATTGTCAGACTTGAATGCCAGACTCCGGCTACTCCCTAGCTGAATAAGAGAAAATCGATCCATCAAGAGGGATTTTTTGTCAAAAGGAATGGCGGCAAAATTCATCCGATGGAGAAGCCCGGCAGGTGAATAATAAATGGTCTTTTTTTCCTTCAGCAGATGATCCAGCGGCTGCCAGATCAAATCGGCCAAACTCTGGGATTGTGATTGGGCCTTTCGAGGCTTGATCCCTCGGAAGGCATATAGTTGATCAAGATTTTCTTGTTGTTCTTCCGATGTCAACAGCTTTTTTAACGCTTGCTCCTCGCACAAGGGAATCATCCAGGGAAGAGAATCTTCTGCCCTCAGGACATAAGCAACATACAGCACACTGTCTGTTGCATTGCCTTTATTTGAATAAGGAAAATGCGCATACTCGATGACGGCCTGATCTACTGAAAGTGTCGCCTGGATTTCTTGCCATTGGATTTGTTTGCGGGTTTTGCGGAAATCAAGCGACTGATTGGCAAGGGTGGTTTCCCATTGGTCTGCCTGCGCTCTCAGGCTGTCAAAGGAAGAATGGCGTTGGCTCAATGGTTGTTGATAGAGTTGTGCCAATTGCGCATGTAGATCTCTCCAGTCTGCATACAATTCCTGGAGGCTTGTATCGGGATGTGTCCGAAGACTCTGGATGAGATCGATCTGTTTATCTTGCAAGAATCCCTTTTGCAGCAGCTGTAGTGTAAAGCCAATTCCATGAAGAGAGCGATAGGCAGGATGGGCATAGGAAAAGGAAGAAATGAGTGCGAATTGATTCTTTTTTTGTTCGAGATACCTACTTTGTAAGCGATCGTTGAGGGCATCGAACTGAGTCGCCAACTGATGTGTCAGCAAGTCGAATAATTCATGATACAATGTCAGGGCAGCTTCTTGTTTGTTGTGGTGTTGGTACAACTGCCCAAGATTTTGAAGAACCTTTCCATATTGGGTGTGGAATTTCCCCAGGCTTTGTTCAGTATAAGCACGACTGTTTTCCAATACAGGAAGTGCATCCTCGAGTTTGCCTTGCTCAGCCAAACATACCCCCAGGTCATTCAGGGAAGCGGCATAATCCGGATGGAGTATTCCCAATTGTTGCTCAACATGGGCCAGAGTTTCCCGATAGACGACCAGGGCAGAATCGTACTGTTTGAGTTTTTGTAGGGAATTGCCATAATTGCCGAGCATCATGGCATAATATTGATCCTGTTTTCCCAGACTTTGTTCTATGGTTTGGAGAGCCGCTTTAAAGAGAGGGAGAGCCTCTTCATATTTCCTCATAGACATGAACAACTGTCCCAATACATTGAGTCGCAATCCATACTCAGCATGTTGTTTGCCTAAGACCTTCTCTGTTTGAATCAACGCTTCTTGTAGGACAGGCAAGGCCGCTTCATAATCCCCCATGACTCTATACAATTTGCCGAGATTGCTCAACCTTAATCCGTAATAATAGTGATCTTTTCCTAAGGTCTCTTCGGTATGTTTTACTGCCTCCAATAGCAGAGGTACAGCTTGTTCATATTGATCCATCCCAATATACCCTTCGGCGAGATTATTCAACCTGAGTCCATACAGCGGATGTTGTTTGCCAAGACTCTGCTCCGTGTTGTCTAAGGCTTCATGGAGAAGTTTTAATGCAATATCGTATTGGCTCAATTCCTGATAGGCAATGGCCAGGCTTGCGATCCGTTTGCCATACAAGGGATGCGCCTTCCCCACTGCCTTTTCTGTGCTGACTACTGCTTCTTTTAAAATAGGCAAGGCATCTTTATACCGACTGATTTTGACATAGGTAATCCCCAGGCTATTGAGGGCTTCTCCATAGTTTACATGGGCCTCGCCATGTATACTTTTCATGAGAGAGATGGCTTCCTTGAGCAAGTCCATGGCCTTGTCGTATTGCTGCAGGGCATCATAGCAGAGGCCCAAATCATTGATGGTCAGGGCATAGTTGGAGTCCTGTATGCCGAATTCTGTTTTAGCAGCTATGCGTGCTTGTTCCAAAATATCGGTACAAGCTTGCCAATCGCTGCCCCAGCAATCGTTGGTGCTGTCATATAGCTCTTTCCAGCTTTGAGTATAGCCAGAAAGGCCTAAACAGCATACAGTCAACAGAAGTAGCAGTCGTTTCATATGTTTAAATGATAAGTGTATCAAACATACATCCCCCAGCCTCCAGATTCTTATCGTTCTGGCCCCAATTATTTATCCTCTCTTCACTCCACCAGCACAAATCCCGCCCAGTAATAAGGTTCCTTATATTTCTTTCGTATTTCTTTTTGTGCTTCCTGTAGAGCCGCCCGTATCTCCATGCCGCCCAACCAGTATTCGTAGAAAGCCGTCACCAACTCCTGTGTCGCCTGATCCGGCACCTGCCAGAGACTCATGAGGATGTATTTGGCTCCGGCGATCTTGAAGGCACGCTGTAAGCCATAGACGCCTTCATTGCCCTGAATATCTCCAAGCCCGGTTTCACAGGCAGAAAGCACAACGAGTTCAGTATTTGACAGATCCATGCGGCTGATTTCATAAGCAGTGAGAATGCCATCTTCTTCACCTTCAGGAACTGTATTGCCTTGCCAGGCATGATTGGCTCCTGCGAGGATGAGACCCGAACGCACCATGGGATGATCCGAGAGTTGAAGGAGTCGGGAATTGCCACTCGTCTCTTGTGAAGGAATCGTTGAAGGGTCCGGGAAAAAGTATCCATGTGTGGCGATGTGGAGAATGCGGGGAGAAGGAGTCAGCTTCTTAAGGCTTTGTTCCGTGGCATCCCTCCCTTGTTTGATGTCAAGATCATAGCCTTTCGCTTGAAGCAATTGACTGATCTTGTTTATTTCCTGAGCTGTGCCTTCCAGATGTGTCCATTGTGAATCGCCGCTGCGTGCATGAATCGCAATTTGAGACAGTTCTGTTTCCGCCTGAACCTCTGCGATCGACTCTTCCTGAAAGCTTTCTTCTGCTTCGTCCGTGTCATACTGGATGCCTCCATACAGAAGTGCTTTGTTCGAGGAAAAGGATGTTTGTTCCGCTGGCTGAAAAACCAGACTTCGGGAGTTGCCTACTTGAACCAATCGATATTTGTCCCCCAAAAGTGTTTTTTTATCCAGGGCAATAGCGCCCAAATTGATGCGTTGTAACAGTCCTGAAGGCGAAAAATAGACGGTTTGTATTCCTGCCAATTGCTGATCGAGTGCTTGTCCAAGCAAAGTGGTGAGTGTTGCCAATGCCCCCGGATTGCTACGGGGCTTGATTCCCCTTGTCCCATAGAGCTGATCCAGAGCCTGGGCCTGATCATTGGCGGCGAAGACTTGTTGCAAAGCCTTTTCTTCAAACAGCGGAACCATCCGTGGGTGTGAGTCTTGAGAAGTCAGGACAAAGGCCACATACATGACACTGTCAGTGGGAATAGTATGCTGATAGATGGGGAAGTGCGCAAATTCGAGAACAGCTTCTTGTGGGCTAAGACTTGCTTGCACCTCTTCCCAGGATACTTGTTTGCGAATCTTGCGAAAATCCAGGGAAAGTTGGGCCAGATTGGCTTCCAGTCGACCCGCTTCTACCTTCAGACTGTCAAAGGAAGCTTGTCTCCGGCTTAGGGGTTTCTGATATTCCTTTGCAAGGGTTCTATGCATATCTTCCCATTGAACATATTTCTGTTGTACCAGCATGTCTGGATGACTTCGAAGGCCCTGAAGAAGCTCAATTCGCTGGTTTTGCAAAAACCCTTTCAGGAGAAGTTGCTGGTTAAACCCAATTTCCTTCATCCTGCTGAATTCCGGATGTGCGAACATAAAGGAAAAAATGTAGTCGAAGGATCCCTTTTTTGTGTGAAGAAAAGTGGTTTGCAACTGATCATTCAGGCTTGTCAATTTGGAAGCGAGTTGGGCTGCCAGCACTTCAGACAATTCTTCAAATAGAGGAAGTGCCTTGTCGAATTCCCCCAAACGCTCATATAAGGTGCCGGAATTGGTCAGACGGAGATCATACAAGGAATGCAATTCTCCCAGGCTATTTTTAGTATTCTGGAGAGCTTCCTGGTACATGGGCAATGCCAGGTCATATTTTTCCATTGAAATATAGAGAGAACCCAGATTGTTTAATCGGATGCCATATTCAGGATGTTGTTTGCCCAGACTGTTTTCTGCATTGAGAAGAGAAGCATGCAGCACCTCGTATGCTTCTTCATATTTGCCCATAGATTTATATAGCGTACCCAGATTGTTCAACGCAATTCCATATTTGGGGTGTTCTTTCCCCAGCGCCTTCTCATCTCTCTCCATGGCTTCCAACAACAGAGGAAGCGCTTGATCATAGTCCTTCATCTCAGTGTAAAGATTGCCGATATTGCTGACCATCGTACCATAGTAGCCATGATCTTTTCCCAGGTTTGACTCAATGATGTGCAATGCTCCTTTGTAATAAGGCAATGCTTGTTCATAATTGCCCATCCCTTTATGTAGCAATCCCAAATTGTTGAGTCTGATGCCATAGTTCAGATGCGTTTCCCCAAAGCTTGTTTTGGCATTGTCTACAGCGGCTTCCAGCATCTGTAGCGCCTCCTGATATTTCCCGATCTCTTGGTATAAGGATCCAAGTGTGCCGAGGGTATTTCCCACCTCGGCATGATCTTTTCCCAGACTTTGTTTCTTCACCACCAATGCTTGCTGAAGGGTAGAAAGTGCCAGGTCGAATTGTCCCATGTTCAGATACAGATTCCCCAAATTGCTCAAGGCAATCCCATATCGGAGGTGATTGTTTCCAAAATTTTCCAGCGCATTTGACACGTTTTCCTCAAGCATGGGCAATGCCTGATCATACATGCCCATAGATTCATACAGTCTCCCGAGATTGTTGAGCAATGCCCCATAATCAGAATGTTGTTTCCCTTTGCTTTCTTCGATATTGATGATCGCTTCTTCAAACATGGGCAAGGCTTGCTCATATTTACCCATCGTCTGGAAGAGTTCTCCAAAGTTGTTCAGGGTGATCCCATACATGGCATGATCCTTCCCCAAATGTTGGGCGCTCAGGTCCAGGGCTTCCTCCAGCAGGGATTGGGCTTGTTCATAATTGCCCATTCCTGTTTGTAGCAAAGCCAATCCATTCAATCTATCGATATAATCCGGGTGACTTGGTCCAGCAGATTGTTTGGTAGAGACAACCGCAAGTTGAAGCATTTCAAGGGCTGTCTCATATTTTTCTGTGCTTACATAGCAATCTCCTAAGGAAGTCAGGGTGAGGAGATAAATGGAATCCATGTCTCCGAATTCCTCTTTTGCAGCCATGAGGGCACGTTCAAGTGTTTCGCAACAGAGAATCACCTTGTCTCCTGTACAATCATCTGCCTGTTGATAGAGCTCCTGCCAGCTTTGAGCGAACAGGGGAGCGTTGGTCAGAACAATCAGGAGAAGTCCAATAAGATGTTTCATATAGACGCAATCAATAAGATCATGTTAGGAACAGGCAAATCCCATTCTTGTTTCATTTCGAATCTTTCCCTCACTCCACCAGCACAAATCCCGCCCAGAAATACGGCTCCTTATATTTCTTTCGTATTTCTTTTTGCGCTTCCTGAAGAGCCGCCCGTATTTCCATGCCTCCCAACCAATATTCATAGAAAGCCGTCATCAACTCCTGCGTCGCCTGATCGGGCACCTGCCATAGACTCATCAGGATGTATTTTGCGCCAGCGATCTTGAATGCTCTCTGTAAGCCATAGACGCCTTCATTGCCCTGAATATCACCAAGACCAGTTTCGCAAGCCGATAGCACCACCAGTTCTGTATGGCTGAGGTCCATCCGACTGATTTCATAAGCGGTCAGGATGCCGTCTTCTTGTCCCGCTGGAACAGGATTGCCTTGCCAGGCGTGATTGGCCCCAGCGAGAATCAGACCAGAGCGGACCATGGGGTGATCGGAGAGTTGGATGGAAGCATGAAGACTGGGATCAATGTGAATATCCGGTATCGAATCAGTGGGATCAGGGAAAAAATAGCCATGTGTGGCAATATGAAGAACTCTGGGAGAATCCTTTAGGCCTTTAAGGAAATCTTCTGAGGCTTCGGCTCTCATTCGCAGAAGGGAGGAGCGGCCTTGTTCCTGAAACAACTGACTGATTTTCCGTACTTCTGTCTGAGTTCCAGGGAGGAACTGCCATTCATTGGTTTGACCTCTACTAACAAAACTGAAATCTCCCAGATCATATGTTTCTACAGTCTCCGATATTAGATCAGATGCTATTGGGTCCCGGTCATAGTCAATCCCACCTATAAGCACCACTTGGCCAGAAGAGGGTAGGGGTGGCGCTTCCTGATCCAGGACCAGATTTTTCGTACTTCCCAATTGATTCAAGTGATATTTATCAGAGATGAGTTCTTGATCATTGATGGGAATTGCACCAAAGTTGATTCTGTGCAGTAAAGCTGTAGGAGAAAAGTACAGGGTCTTGATATCCTTCAGATATGGGGCCAATGGTTCCCAGAGAATCTCCGACAAATTTTGAAAATGATTTCCTTTTGACAGCTTGGGAGTGATGCCCCGATATTGGTACAATTGCTGTGAATTGTGTTGCTGATCTGAAGTCAGTAAGGCAGCCAGTTGACCTTCTGTGAATAATGGAATAATCTCTGGATAGGGATCTGTTGGTCGCAACAGAATTGCAGCATACCGGAAACTGTCTTTTCTATAATATTCGAAGCTGGAAAACTCGATCGCTGCCTCATCTGGAGTTAAAACATTTTGTACATCTTTCCAATGGACTTGTTGCCTACTTTTGCGGAATGCCTGAGACTGGTTGATGAGTTGAACCTCTAACTGATCCGCTACAAACTGAAGGCTGTCAAGCTGAGACATCCGTTTTGTGGATGTTTGTTGATATTGTCTGGCAAGCAAATTGTGTAAGTCATTCCATCTTAGAAATAGATCCTGGATCTGGCTATCAGGATGTTGTCTTAAGTTTTCAAATAGGCTGGATCGATTGTTTTGCAAAAAGCCCTTGAGAAGGAGCTGTTGATCATATTGAATTTCATGCATCCTGCTGAACTGAGGCCGTATAGAGGCAAATGAGGATACCAGATCAAATTCTCCCTTTTTTCTTGATAAAAATGCTGTTTGTAGGCGATCATCCAGGAGAGGAAACTGACGGCTGAGTTGATTGGTTAAGACTGTATATAGTTCTTCATATATCAAGCTAGCGATGGAATCTTTGTCCAAACGGAGATTCACCATGCCTAACTCTGATAAGATGGTACTATATTCTACATGCTCCTTTCCCAGATTTGTTTGGATAATTTGTTTCGCTTCTTCCAGTGTGGCCAAAGCCTGTTCATGTTTCCTTAGGCGGCGATATAAACCACCCAGATATGTGAGAGAAAGGGCATAGTTCGGATGCTGAAGCCCATATATTTGTTTCATGAGTTCATTGGACTCCTGAATGAAGGCCATAGCCTCGTCAAGCTTGCCTATTTCCGTATAGAGATTTCCGAGATAGCTGATTAACCAAGCATAGTTGGGATGGGATTTCCCTCGTGTAGCCTCTATAATTGTTAGGGCTTCCTCAAACAGAACACTGGCTGTATCCTTTCTCCCCGATCTTTCATACAGCAAAGCTATATTTCCAAGAAGATTTCCATATAATTGGTGCTTATCACCAAGCTGTTGTGCAATGATAGTCAAGGCCTCCTCATACAGGAGGAGAGATTGGGCAAAATGGTCCATGGTCAAATAGAGATCTCCCAGGCTTCTGATGCTGATGGCATATTGCATATGCGCTTTTCCCCACCTTTGCTCAGAGATTCTCACCTGCTCTTGTAGCAAAGGCAAGGCTTTGTCAAACATGCCCATATATTGGTATAGATTTCCCAGATAATCAATCCGGACTTCATACTGTGGATGGTCCTTTCCAAGATGAGTCCTGGTTTTGTCGACAGCTTTCTCCAGGAGTGGGCGTGCTGTGAAATATTCATCCATTTGCATATAAAGAATCCCCAAACTTGCCAGACTGCTGATATATTTGACATTGTCTGTCCCATGAATCTTTTCAGAGAGTTGAAACCCTTTTTTCAGATAAGGAAGGGCAGTTGTATACTCGTTAAGATTGGCGAAGCAAATCCCCAGGTCTTGTAGGGTCATGACATAAGGTTCGCTAATTTCTCCATGCTCCTTCTCTGCCGCTTCAAGTGTCTGAAGCAGGATCTGACTACAAGCTTTCCAGTCTTTGCCCCAGCAATCGTCAGTGCTTTGATAGAGTTCTTCCCAATTTTGGCCAAACAGAGATATCCCGCAAAAAGAGAGAGTGAATAGTAGCAATCGTCGTTTCATAGCTTATATGTTCGCAATCAAAAGTTGTGGATATAGAAATCTTTGAAATAGCCAATTCCTTATTCCACCAGCACAAAACCTGCCCAGTAATAGGGCTCTTTATATGTCTTGCGGATGGTTTTTTGAGCAGTTTGTAAGGCTGCTCGGATCTCCATGCCTCCCAGCCAGTTCTCATAAAAAGCGGTCATCAACTCCTGTGTCGCCAGATCAGGCACTTGCCAAAGACTCATGAGGATGTATTTGGCTCCAGCGATTTTGAAGGCGCGTTGGAGGCCGTAGACACCTTCATTACCCTCTATGTCTCCAAGGCCTGTTTCGCAGGCTGACAGGACGACGAGTTCTGTTTGACTGAGATCCATCCGACTGATCTCATAAGCGGTGAGAATGCCATCTTCTTGTCCCTCATGCACGAGATTGCCTTGCCAGGCATGATTGGCGCCAGCGAGAATGAGGCCAGAGCGCACCATGGGGTGATCAGAGAGCTGGATCTCATGGGAGGCCACAGAATCTCTGGGATCAGGAAAAAAATAACCATGCGTCGCAATGTGTAGAATATGGGGAGAAGGGGTCATTTGTTTGAGGGAGGGTTCTGATGCTTCTGAACCACGCAGAAGCCTGACCTCCATCCCATGTTGGCGAAGCAAATGCTGGATGGATTGGACTTCCACAACCGTTGCAGGCAGATCCTCCCATGTTGCTGTCCTTCCACGAGACATGATCTGGATCTGAGACAATTCGGACTTGTCCTCAGATAGAGAATAAGACTCTTCCCGCTTTTTGTCATACTGAATGCCACCCATGAGCAAGGCCCGTCTGGGAGAATGAGCCGCAGTCAATGGCTGATCAAAGACCAGGCTTCTTGTACTTCCCAATTGGATGAGCTGAAACACATCTCCCAAATACCTTTTCTTGTCAACCGGAATCGCTGATACATTCAGGCGATGCAGGAGGCCCGAAGGGGAAAAGTAGACCGTTTTAGTTCCTTGAAGCACATCTTCCAGTGGATTCCAGATCAAATCCTTTAATCCGGAAGAGACAGCAGCAACTTTCTTTGGACGAATTCCGCGGCTAGCTGCTGATGGGGATGCCAGATATGGGGTGTGATCTAATGACAATAGAGCGCGAAGCTTGCCTTCTTCAAATAGCGAACGCATAAGCGGCACAGAATCTTCCGGCCGAATGATATAGGCAAGATAGATCACACTGTCTGTCCTTCTGATTTTGTCATAGTAGCGAACATGTGCAAACTCAATCGCAGCTTCTCCCTCCTGCAGAGCCGCTTGTACCTCCTGCCAAATCACTTGTTGCCTCCTCCGTTTGAAGTCGATGGATTGTCCCATGAGCTGTGTTTCCAGTTCATTGGCACGATTGCGCAAGCTGTCGAAATCAGGGAGTCGGGAAGAGGGCGGCTTTTGGAACTCTTGTGCCAATATGCGATGAAGCTGATCCCATGCAATATAAGCCTTCTGAATATTGCTGTCCGACTGACTTCTGAGTCCTTGTAATACATCCACTCGCTGATTCTGAAGATAAGCTTTCCGTAAGAATAGCTGATTCAGACTGGTGGAGAGGAGCGAGGCATGGGGTTGGGACAGGAGAAAAGAGCTGGCCTGATCAAATCGGTATTGCCGCATGCGAAAAAATCCCTCCTGAGAAGCTTCACTCATGTACTCCAGCTGATTTGTCATCTTGTGAGACAAGAGATCCAGCAATTCGAGATAAGAGGAACGTGCCTGTTGGTGATTGTCTGTATGTTGATAAGCCAATGCCAGATTCGTCAGACTGATTTCATAATAGCGATGTTGCTTGCCCACACTTGTCTCCAGATTGGCATTGGCCTGAACATACAGAGGAATGGCTTGTTCAAATTCTTGCATCTTTCCCAACAGATGCGCCAATCTATTAAGCTGAAGTCCATATTGGGGATGGGAAGTGCCGAGGCTCTGTTCGGTATTGTCGATGGCCTGCTGCAAGAAGGTTTGGGCTTCCGCATACTGATTCAGGTTTTCCAGTACCAGGGCAATGTTGGAGAGCTGAGACCCATAACCCGGATGCTGTTTGCCCACAGTACGTACCGTATTGACTAAGGCCTCCTTGAACAATTCAAGGGCTTTCTCATATTGTCCGAGTGTGAAATAAGTCGTTCCCAGATTGTTCAATCGGCGGCCATAAGCGGGACTGTCTTTTCCTTCACTGGTTTCAGTTACGTCCAATGCTTCGATAGAATAGAGAAGAGATTCTTCAAACAGTCCCATATCCTGATAGACAGTTCCCAGATCATCAAGGATATTGGCATATTCGAAATGCTGTTTTCCCAAACTAATCTTGGCAGTAGAAGCCGCTTCCTGCAATAGGGGCAAGGCGATCTCAAATTGCCCCTTATCATAATGCAGATTTCCAAGTATATGCAGGGCTTGGGTATACAATTCATGTTCAGGACCAAAGAGGCGCTTGTTTAGCGATCTTGCTTCAGTCAGGAGGGCCAATGAGCGATCATAATTGCCAAGAACGCGATGACAATTGCCCAGGTCAATCATGGTCTTGGAGTAGTTCTTATGCGCTTCTCCATACTCTTCTGATGCGGCGACTAGTGCTGATTCCAGGAGGGGAATGCAGGCCTGGGCATCTATTCCCCAATATTGATCAACTTGCTCATACAGATCCTGCCAGCTTTGGGCAGAGAGGGACATGCTCAAGGGACAGAGCATGAACCAACATACATAGATTCTCATCTGAGTCACGTATTCAAATGGATGGGTCAATAGCCGCAGGGAAAGTTCTGATTGCTTCAAGTTAAGCTTCTGTTGAGTTAAATTCCAATAGGGATACATTTTTTGGAAAATTTGATTTGAAAAAAGTAATGGAAATATTGGGACAACCGTCAGCTTCTCCTACTATAAGGCCATTTGAGCGTAATGTCTCCTTGACACTCAGATTGTGAGTTGATGAAAGGAAAGACATCGGGAGTTAACACAGAAAAATTCTGGTATATAGGGCGAGTTGTTAGAAAACCGTTCATCATATTTGTCCATCTATTTTCTTTTTCCTTTTTCCACATTTTCTGCATATTCACGCATGGACACATACATCCTCAACGAGCAGGCGGAGTTAGCTGCAAATTTTATCAACACCACCAGTCGGCACATCTTTCTGACGGGCAAAGCAGGGACGGGCAAGACCACCTTTTTGCGATACATTGTTGAGAATACATTCAAAAATACTGTCGTGGCAGCGCCTACCGGTATCGCTGCAATCAATGCTGGTGGCGTAACTCTGCACTCCTTGTTGCAGTTGCCTTTTGGGGCATATATTCCTGAAGCTGTGATCCAGAATCAGGAAACCTACTTCCAGGTCAATACGCCGCTGACCTTGCGCAATGCCAGACGGATGCGCAAAGACAAACTCGACATGATCCGGGAGATGGATCTATTGATCATCGATGAGGTGAGTATGCTCCGCTCGGATTTGCTGGACTGTATGGATGTGGTGTTGCGAAGTGTGCGTAGACGTTCTGCCGAGCCATTCGGAGGCTTGCAACTCCTCTTCATCGGAGACCTGATGCAGCTGCCTCCTGTGGTCAAAGAGCAGGAATGGGCCATCCTCCGGCAGTATTATGCCAGTCCTTATTTCTTCCATGCCCATGCCCTCAAAGCGCATCAACCCCTGACAGTTGAACTCACAAAAATCTACCGCCAGCGCGATTCAGATTTCATTGACATCCTCAACCGATTGCGCAACAATCAGCAGACAGATGCCGATATCAGCTATCTGAATCAGTTCTATGAGGCAGGATGCGAATCCCTGGAACAACCAGGCTACATTCACCTGACCACCCACAACCGCAAGGCTGACCGCATCAATGAGACAAGACTCTCCCAATTGTCCGAAAGATCTTATACCTACAAAGCCGAGATTGACGGAGATTTTTCAGAAAACCTCTATCCGGCCCAGTTTGAACTGGAACTCAAAGTGGGGGCGCAGGTGATGTTCATCAAAAATGATCCGAGCGGAGAAGGCCAATTTTTCAATGGAAAAATCGGCAAGGTCTCCAAATTGACAAAAAGTGGGATCTGGGTACTGCCAGATGGGGGAGGGGAGGAGATCGAAGTGGAACCCTATCAGTGGGACAACAAGCGCTACGAACTGGATGAGCAAACGAATGAAATTGAGGCCAAAGAGCTGGGAAGCTTTGAGCAATATCCGCTCAAGTTGGCCTGGGCGGTTACGATTCACAAAAGTCAGGGGTTGACCTTCGAGAAGGCCATATTGGACATGGCAGATACCTTTGCTCCAGGGCAGTTGTATGTTGCCTTGTCGCGATTGACCTCTCTGGACGGTCTCAAAATGGCTTCTCGTTTGCCGCAAAATCCCCCAGACATCGAGGCAACTTTGCGGGCTTTTGTTGAGGGATTTCCCGATGCTCAAGCCTTATCTGACCATCTCCGGGCAGATCGCAGAGGCTTTTTATTCAAGTTTGCCCAACAAGCTTTTGACTTTTCAGGTCTCCTTCGCTTGTTAGAAAAACATTTCAAAACCTTTGACAGTCAGGCTACGCGCTCTCCTCGTCAGGGGCATCGGGCCTGGACCCGAAAATTGCTCGAAGATACCCGGCCATTGACAGGAATCGGGACCTCTTTCATTGGGCAAATCGCTACCCTCCTGCGCCAGGAAAACCAGCAAACTTACCTCTCCGAACGCAGCCAGAAGGCATTGGGCTATTTTGAACCGATCATGTTCGAACTCATCAGCCGACTTCAATTGCATAAGAAATCTCTGAAGGGCAAACAAGTGAAATCCTACAAAGACGAACTCAAAGAGTTGGTGGAAGTCTATGTCTTTCACATTCGGCAAATCAAAAAGTTCTCTTTGCTGGCTACAGGTGATGCCGAAGGGCAATTGCCCAACAAAGACGCCATGCGAGAATGGGAGCGTCAATTGACCAGTTTTTTGTATCCCGTCAAAAAGAAAAAGAGCGGCAGTCCTACCCTGGACTTCAGTCAAACCAAACCCAAGGTCAACACCAAGGAAGTCAGCTTCAATCTGTACAAGCAAGGCAAATCGATGGAAGAGATTGCCGATGAACGGGGCCTGGTGGTCGGCACGATTCGGGGACATCTTACTCACTATGTCGAACTTGGCAAAATCGATGTGCACGATTTGATGCCGAAAGAGCGCCTGGACAAAATTCTCTCCGTCGCCTCTGATAATCTTGGCTCCCGCGACATCAAAAACCAGCTCCCAGATGATTACAGCTATGGCGAAATCAAACTGGCTATGGCGTATAAAAATCGACAGAAATCGTAGGGTTTGTCCGGCAGGCAAACCCAATAAACTCCACATTCTTAATGTGTCGAATGATAGGACAAGGCTTGCCTGCCGGACAAGCCATACAGATCAAATAGGCTGGATGGTTCAGCCCCGAATCTCCTTCGCCAATGCCAATGCATCCCGCACCTTATTCGCCAACTCATCAAATGCCATGCGGGCCAGGATGTCCTTGGTGATCAATTTGGACCCCATGCCGACACAGGTGGCTCCGGCATCAAACCAGGTCGTGAGGTTCTCACGTGTAGGCGCAACGCCTCCTGTGGGCATGATGCTGGTCCAGGGTTGGGGGCCTTTGACTGCCTTGATGAAACCGGGACCACCTACTGCAGGTGCTGGGAAGATCTTCACGATTTCGGCGCCGAGTTCTTCTGCCTGAGAGATCTCGCTGAGCGTCCCACATCCGGGGGACCACATGACCTTGCGGCGATTACAGACTTTGGCCATCTCGGGATTCATCACCGGGGACACGATGAAATTGGCACCGAGTTGCAGGAAGAGGGAGGTGGTGCCCGCATCATAGACTGAACCAATACCCAGCATCATTTCTGGCAGCTCTTTCGCGCAATATTTGTTGAGTTCTCCGAAGACTTCATGGGCGAAGTCGCCGCGATTGGTGAATTCCAGGGCGCGGATACCGCCTTCGTAGCAAGCTGTCACAACTTGCTGACAAAGCTCAAGATCGGGATGATAAAAGAGGGGAAGAATGCCACTCTCTGCAAGTTGGGTGGCGACTTGTATTCTGGTAAATCTTGCCATAATTGTTAAATAAAACGCAAAGTCGGAAAGAATAAACGATTCCTTCTTATTGAGGTGCCTTCCTGGCGTTCATTGATAAGCTTAGCGACTCACACGGCCAGAGGCATCTCCGCTCATGAGTTTTTCTACTTCTGCAACGGTTACGAGATTGAAGTCTCCGTGAATGGTATGCTTGAGGCAGGAAGCTGCCACGGCAAAGTTGAGCGCATTCTGATCATTGTCATACGTATTGAGGCCATAGATCAGGCCCGCCATGAAGGAGTCTCCTCCGCCTACTCGATCTACAATGTGCGTGATCTGGTAAGTAGGAGCAGTAAACAATTGTTCTCCATCCCATAGAACCCCAGACCAGCTATTGTGAGAGGCGCTGAGGGAACCCCGCAGGGTGATGATGACTTTTTTTGCTCGCGGAAATTTGGTCATAAGCTGTTGTCCGACTGATTCATACGCAGCTGCTTCAACATGACCTTGTGTGACATCTACTCCTTCAGGATGGATGCCAAATACCTTCTCCGCATCTTCTTCATTGCCCAGGATGATGTCACAGCCAGCAACCAATTCTTCCATGACTTCTTGTGGTTGTTTGCCGTATAGCCAGAGCTTTTTGCGGTAGTTCAGGTCTGTAGAAACAGTTACCCCTAGGCGATTGGCAGCCTGAATAGCTTCAAGACAAACATCTGCGGCCCCCTGAGAGACGGCAGGAGTGATACCTGTCCAGTGAAACCAGGTCGCACCTTCCAGAACAGTATCCCAATCGATCATGCCTTTTTCTACTTGTGAAATAGAAGAACTGGCCCGGTCATAGACGACTTTACTACCGCGACTTACCGCTCCTGTTTCCAGAAAATAAATCCCCAATCGATCTCCACCGTATTGAATGTGTCGGGTGCCTACATTGTACTTGCGCAGGAGTGCGACCGCAGCTTTTCCCAGATCATTGTCGGGAACTCTTGTTACATATTCTGTGTCAACTCCATAGTTGGCAAGGGATACAGCAACATTCGACTCTCCTCCTCCATAAGTTGCATCGAAGCGATTCGCCTGAATGAATCGTTCCCAACGCTGAGTAGACAAACGGAGCATGATTTCGCCGAAACAAACAACTTTCATCGAACTGTGATTAGTGAGTAATTTGGTTATTGTGTGATTGATTTGTTGGAGAATACCTGATTGTCTTGTTCGGCTGTCCATTCGTCCATACTTCTCGATATTCCCAATTCAAGACCTCGTATTTCTGCGAGTCCTCGAAGCCGCCCGATACAAGAGTAACCAGGATTGGTTTGTTTATGGAGATCGTCCAACATTTGATGCCCATGGTCGGGTCGCATAGGAATCTGGTGATCCTTCATTTTCGCCTTTTTCCTTCTCCTTTCTTCTTTCACCAATGCTTTGACGACTGCATACATATCTACATCTCCATCCAAATGATCTGCCTCATAGAAGCTCCCATCTTCTTCTCGCCTGGTACTTCTGAGATGGACAAAATGGATTCGATCTCCCAATCGCTCCACCATGCCTGGCAAATCATTGTCTTCTCTGACACCAAAAGAGCCAGTACAAAAAGTAAGCCCATTTGATCGAGAGGGAACTTTTTCAAACAAATACTTCACATCCTCTTCTGTACTTACGATTCTTGGAAGTCCAAGTAAGGAAAATGGAGGATCGTCTGGATGCACACACATGCGAATGCCGACTTCTTCAGCGGTAGGAATGACACCTTGCAGAAAATAAATCATGTTTTCCCGCAATTGATCTGCACTGATATCCCGATAACTTTCAAGCATATTTTGGACAGAGGCCAGCGTATAGGTTTCATCAGAACCAGGAAGCCCTGCAATCAGGGTGCTTTCAAGCCGTTGGCGGGTTTCATCACTGAGGCTGTCGGCATAGTCCTTGGCTTTCTCGATGAGTTTGCTGGAATACAAGTACTGAGCGCCGGGTCGTTGAAGGAGAAACATTTCGAAGGCCACAAATTCTGTCTTGTCAAAGCGTAGTGCCTTGGAGCCATCCTCTACTTCAAATGCAAGATTGGTACGTGTCCAATCCAGAATCGGCATGAAGTTGTAGCAAACAATCTTGATCCCACAGTCCGCAAGATTCCTTAGGCTTTGGCAGTAGTTGGCAATGTATTGATCTCTACTTGGAAGTCCTCGCTTTATGTCTTCATGAACAGGAAGACTCTCGACAACAGCCCAATGAAGCGCTCGTTTCTTTTGGCGGATGCCATTCCAGGATATCTCCTGTTGTCTAAGTTGAATGGATTCTTTGGGCCAAACTTCCCCATTGGGAATATGATGAAGCGCTGTAACAATACCTGTTGCACCTGCTTGCTGAATATCTTTCAGGCTGACAGAATCATTCGGCCCATACCATCTCCAGGATTGTAACATAGTTTGAATAGTTTTTTTAAATGAAAAATGAAAAGTTATACCCCTGAATAGGCACTGAACCCACCATCAATCGGAACGACGATGCCTGTAACAAAACGTGATGCATCACTGCAAAGCCACTGGATGGTTCCATGTAATTCTTCTGCCTCTCCAAAACGCCCCATAGGCGTATGTGCAATGATGGTCTTGCCTCTTTCGGTCAAGGAACCATCTTCATTAAGCAAGAGTTGTCGGTTTTGATCTCCAATGAAGAAGCCCGGTGCAATCGCATTGACCCGCAGTCCTTCCCCAAACTTGAGGGCAAGTTCGGTGGCCATCCATTTGGTAAAATTATCGATAGCAGCTTTTGCTGCTGAATATCCAACCACGCGTGTGATGGCACGTTGAGCTGTCATGGAGGAGATGTTGATGATCACCCCGCTCTTTTGTTTGGCCATTTGTTCTCCGAATATCAGGCTTGGGAGAACACTGCCTGTCAAATTTAGCTGACTGACCTTCTGAAAAGCCTCAATTTCCAGATCAAAAACTGTTTGGTCTGCTGAGATGGTCGCTCCAGCCATATTACCCCCGGCAGCATTGATCAGCACATCAATCTTGCCATAGGCATGTAAGATTTGGTCTCTGATCTTTTCCAACCCTTGCCGATTCAAGACATTTGTCGCAAATGCAATGGCTTCCTGGCCTCTTTCTTTCAACAGATTAGCCGTCTCTTCCGCCTGTTCAAGGCGAAGATCAAGAATGACAATCTTTGCTCCCTGCTGTGCTAGAAAGCTAGCCATAGAGCTGCCTAATGCACCTCCTCCTCCAGTAATGAGGATTACTTTGTTCCGCACCTCAAATAGTGTTGCGTGGGGGGGGGCACTCTCAAATGATTGATTGTCTTGAAGAGAGATATCAGGAGAGTTCGGCATGAGATTCTGACTTGGTGAGTAGAGCAAGAAAAGTAGGTGGAATACTGTTTTTTCCAATGTTTGAAATAAATCAGAAAATTCCTAGCATCTGGATGTACAGGCCGAAATGGGAACGGTTGCAATGTATTTTTTTTTTCATGCAAGGGTGGAAAACAGTATATTTCATGGATTTGATTATCCTGTTTATCCAGAATGCGTGCAAAATCCGTCACATTGAAAGACCTTGCCAGGGAGCTTGGGTTGTCCAAGTCCACTGTCTCACGGGCGTTGCGCGGTCATCCCAAGGTGAAAGTCGAGACCAAAATTGCGGTGAAGGCGCTGGCTGAGGCATGGGGATATGAACCGGACCTGGTGGCCAGAAGTTTGGTCCAGCGCCAGTCCTTCACGATTGGGGTGGTGATCCCACGAATTGAGTTCCCGTATTTTGCAATGGCGTTGGGAGGCGCACAGGAAGTGGCCTCCAAGGCTGGTTACAATTTGGTCATTTGCCAATCCAATGAATCCTATGAAATCGAGCGCTCAGTGATTCGTACACTGGTTTCGAGCAAAGTTGATGGCTTGTTGATCTCCATCACAGGACAAACCACGGCCTATGATCATATGGAGGACATTCACAAGCATCGCCTCCCGATCGTCTTGTTTGATCGAATCCTGGAAGGAGATGTTTTTCCTATGGTCAGTATGGACAATGTCAGAGGGGCATTGATTGCCACAGAACATTTGTTGACACAAGGATATAGACGTATTGCCCATATTGCCGGACCACCTGATTTGTTCGTCAGTCGACAACGAATACAAGGTTATCGACAAGCGCTTCAAAATTGGGATATTCCTTTTCGGGAAGAATATCTTGTTTCAAGCGGTTTTCGAATGAACAATGGAGAGGAAGCAATGAAGAAATTGCTGGATCTCGATCAGCCGCCCGATGCGGTCCTGGCAGTCTCAGATAATGCTGCATTGGGAGCAAAAAAAGTAATTGAGGCAGAGGGATTCACCATTCCTGATCAGATAGGGCTTATCGGATTCAATGGGGAACCGCTTTCGAAGGTTGTTAGACCCAGCCTGACTACGGTCTCGCTTCCTATGGCCGAGATGGGACGAGTTTCTGTCAAGCTCCTGCTCAAGCATATTGTATACCCTGCCGAACCCCGCCCACACGAGATGATTATTCTCCCGCCTCAATTGCTTGTCAGAGAAAGTAGTCTCAAACCTGAGCAAGTCTAACAGATCTCCTGCTCTACTCTGGGCCACCATCATTCGCCCAACATGTGATCAACAAAATTTCTTCTGGGGTCAAGGAATAGTCTGAATCCTTCGGAGGCATATTACCCAAGGACACCCTCTCCTGAATATCTGCATATCTATCGATGATATGAGTCTTGACCTTCAGGTTGACTCTTGCAGGATTACTCCCGACATGACAGCCCGAGACAGCACAATTGCTGTCCAGGAGTGGCTGGATATGTGAGAGTTTCGTGGCACTTGGCACATGAACTTCTATTTCGCCAGTACAATCCTGACCATCCTGAACCTGAATCAGGTGTGTCCCTGCGGATAATTGGGAAAAGATACCATCTTCCCTCGCATAGGATTTTTTGTCTACCATGAACGTGTATTGCCCATCTCCCCCACCAATAAGCAATCGAATCAATCCACTTTCCTCGCCGCAGGGAGAGGCTTGTATGTCCGAAACCTTGAGATTAATCGATGTGTCACAGTCGGGAAGAGGTTCTCCCTCTGAAGTGCAGGAAATGGGAAGAAGGAACATCCCACATAGGGTGGGATACAGGACGGTTGTTAATTTCATCAATCGCGGTTAAAGACCAGAATTAAAGAGCAAATGTGTATCAGATTAGTATGTCAGAAATAATCTGGTGGAATTACAGCACTCAAATAGATGAAAAGAGCAGGAAAATTGAGACGAAAAAACTTGTATTTCTTACGAATGTTGGAAATAGACGAAAAGTTGATGAAAAATACGCAATGAAAAATCCCGGAGGATCTTTGCATAAGCAGATCTATCCGGGATGGTGTGTTTTTGTCTTGTTGGTCCAGCAGGACTGGAAGGGCCGCTTCCGGCCTAGCCGATCTTACTTATTGTCATCAACCTCCTCAAACTCTACATCAGTAACTTCAGCTTCCTGTTCTGCTTGTGGCTCTGCTTCTGGGCCAGGGCCTCCCTGTGCGCCTGCTCCGGCAGCAGCTTCTTGCTGATATAATTCCGTAGAAACAGCCTGCCAAACCTGATTCAGTGCTTCGGAGGCACTATCTATGGCCGCAAAATCTTTACTTTTGTGGGCCTCTTTCAGATTGTCGAGGGCTTCCTGAATCTTGGACTTGTTGTCATCGGACAATTTGTCGTCCAGATCCTTGAGTTGTTTTTCTGTGCTGAATATCAGTGCGTCTGCAGCATTGATTTTGTCGACCTCTTCTTTGCGTTTTGCATCTGCTTCCTCATTTTCCTTCGCCTCACGCTTCATTCGGTCAATTTCAGCATCACTCAATCCGGTAGACGCCTCAATTCGGATTTTTTGCTCTTTGTTGGTCGCTTTATCTCTTGCACTCACATTCAGAATCCCATTTGCATCAATATCAAAGGTTACTTCGACTTGTGGGATGCCGCGAGGTGCAGGGGGAATTCCATCGAGGTGAAATTTACCCAGGCTTCGGTTGTCATTGGCCATGGGGCGCTCGCCCTGAAGCACATTGATCTCAACTGAGGTTTGGTTATCCGAAGCAGTAGAAAAAATCTCGGACTTTTGGGTAGGAATGGTCGTATTGGCCTCAATGAGCTTGGTGAATACGCCACCCATGGTCTCGATTCCCAATGAAAGAGGCGTAACATCCAGCAGGAGGACACCTGTTACATCTCCTGAAAGAACCCCACCTTGAATAGCTGCACCAACTGCAACCACTTCGTCGGGGTTTACACTTTTGTTGGGTTCTCTCTTAAAGAAATCCTGAACAATCTCTTGTACTTTGGGGATACGTGTGGACCCACCCACCAAAATCACTTCATCAATATCTTCTACAGTCAGTTTAGCCGCTTTCAGGGCTTCTCTACAAGGCCCCAGGCAGCGATCAAACAATTTGTCAGACAATTGCTCGAACTTTGCTCTGGACAGGGAACGCTCCAAGTGCTTGGGACCTTCATGGTCCATGGAGAGATATGGCAGATTGATCTCTGAGTTGTTGGTGGTAGACAATTCCACTTTTGCGGTCTCCGCAGCTTCTTTCAAGCGCTGGAGTGCTTTGGGATCTTTTTTGACATCAATGCCGTGCTCTGATTTGAACTCAGCGGCCAGCCAGTTGATGATCACCTGATCAAAATTGTCTCCTCCCAATCGGGTGTCTCCATTGGTAGAGAGCACTTCAAATACGCCTTCTCCCAATTCGAGGATGGAGATATCAAATGTTCCTCCTCCAAGGTCAAACACAGCAATCTTCAGGTTTTTGTCTTGCTTGTCCAGACCATAAGCGAGTGCAGCTGCCGTTGGCTCATTGATGATTCGCTTGACAGTCAGGCCAGCAATTTCGCCAGCTTCTTTTGTCGCATTTCTTTGCGCGTCATTGAAATAGGCAGGTACTGTGATCACAGCCTCTTTGACATCATAGCCAAGATAATCTTCTGCGGTTTTCTTCATTTTCTTAAGAATCATCGCAGAGATTTCCTGGGGCGTAAACATTCTGTCGCCGATTTTGGCTACTGCCAGATTGTTGCGTCCACTGGTGATCTCATATGCTACATCAGCTCCGTCCTTCTTGGCTTCGTCATAGGTATGTCCCATGAATCGTTTGATGGATCGGATGGTTTTCAGCGGATTGGCCAATGCCTGTCGCTTGGCTTGTTCTCCTACTATCCAGGATTCATCTTTGGTTTTGGCTACAACTGATGGAGTGGTCCTTTTGCCTTCAGAATTGACGATTACGATTGGCTCATTCCCCTCCATGACCGATACACATGAATTCGTGGTGCCTAAATCGATGCCTATAATCTTGCTCATGTATTTGCTGGTTTTATGATTGAGTTATTAACACGTTGAAAATTAGAATGGTTCAGTTTTGTCTCTTTATTCGATGGTTACGTCAGATTCATCTTCAGAATTTGCTGCATGAGGGCGATTGAGTTTGATGGTCAAAACACCCGATTCATACTTGGCTTTGATATTGTCCAGCTCTACATCCAATGGAAGATTGAAGGTTCTGAAAAATGAGCCAAACTGGCGCTCTTTCTTGTCATAATTTCTGTTCTCCACGCCAGTAGGAAATTCTTTTTGCCCCTTGACAGACAATACCCCCTCATGAATCTGGATGTTCACGTCTTGTTTGTTCACCCCTGGTAGTTCCAATTCGATGGTGTATAGCCCCTTTTCGGTATACACATCGGACCGGACTTGTACCTCACTACCACTTCCCTCGCTGCCCAAAACGTCGTCCATAAAACTGCTTACCTTTTTTCCAAAGTCGCTAAACCCGTCTTTCAGGTTTTGGAACATATCATCGGGTCTGTTTTCATTGCTCATAAGGTGGAATCTGATAGGTTGAACTACTTCTTTATATCAATCAGAATGCCATGACATAATTTCTGACATAATGGCAGAAGTCGGGCAAATTCTTCCTGGCGATATAGGGGGGAGAAAAAGAATTCCTACTTTCGAACTCTCAATACTGAACTTTTTCTTATGTACTTCAATCACAAAATTGTCTGGATCACTGGTGCTTCCTCTGGAATCGGAGAAGCGTTGGCCTATGCCTTTGTTCAGGCTGGGGCTACTGTGATCCTGTCTGCCAGACGGGTCGCTGAATTGGATCGTGTCAAAACCGCTTGTGGTGAGAAGCAGGATCAGGTGCATATCGCACCATTGGATCTGACACAGCAAGATGATATGCCAGATTTTGTGGCTTCCTGGGTAGAGAAATTGGGACGAATCGATATTCTTGTCAACAATGGCGGTATCAGCCAACGAGCCTTGACGACAGAGACAGATTTATCCGTGGATCGGCGGATCATGGAAGTGAACTATTTTGGACAAATTGCTTTTACCAAGGCCGTGCTCCCTTATATGGTCACCCAGGGCAGTGGACAAATCGCTGTGATCAGCAGCTTGACCGGTAAATTCGGATTTCCGCTTCGATCTGCCTATGCCGCGAGTAAGCATGCACTTCATGGATTTTTTGAGACCCTCTATCTTGAGATGTACGATCAGGGGATACGCGTAACCTTGGTCAACCCAGGCCGCATTCGCACCAACATCTCGCTCAATGCCTTGACCAAAGATGGCAGCCCACATGGAGAGATGGACCCCGGACAAGAAAAAGGAATGCCTGTCGATGTCTGCGCCCGAAAAATCCTCTCTGCCTTGCGAAAACAAAAAGTAGAAATTCAGGTCGGAGGATTTGATACCATCATGGTGTATTTCAAGCGGTATATGCCCTGGTTGTTTCGCTATATCGCGAAGCGGATAGATGCGAAGTGAAGCGAATGTGCCCCTAATTCTTGTTGTTCATAGATCGGCGAATGTTTTCGCCCTTTCCTGCTATTGACGAATTCCTAAGTATGATGTCGGAGACTATATGACAAGTCTCCCGAATATGGAATGTCTCTCTTTTTACGCTCTTAAGTATAAGGAAGGGTATTTGTCTTTTCCCTAAACTTGAACTAAGAATGAGCGTATACAAAACATTGACCCTCTTGATCTCACAACTATGATTCGCAGACTTCAATTTCTCATTCCTGCTTTTCTCAAACGAATCGATCATTACCTGCTGCTCAACCATCCAATCGTGTGGGCAAGTAAGGTCCATTATGTCTTGTTTTATGGAGGATTGAGTGTGTTGGGCATCGGCTTGATGAGTCTTCTCCCTCTCTCCCACAACAGTCGGCCGGATGTAGATCAACAAGTATTGCTCGCCATTATTCCAGCAGCGATTGGCTTGCTGCTATGGGCAGCTCAAGTCGGGAAGCATCGGGCTGAAGGCTTATATGGTTCCTATTCTTTAAAGACAAGAATATTGGCCCAGGCATTGTTTATGCTGTGCCTGAGTATATTTGTCTCTCTGCCTTTGATCTATGGTCAGTGCTTGGCGTATCGAGCTGCGAATAGCGTGATTGCCAATCAATATATAGCTTCATATTCTCCGTATGTTCCACCAACATATCATGAGCAGGAGGCATTACAGAGATGGCCTATCTATCCAACCTATCATAGCAAGTGGCAGGAGCAATCCTGGAAGTTCCAACTAGTCCTCCCTTCAATAGACCAGATTTCTGAGAAGACTGTATCCGATAAAAGAATGACGGCAGTCACTCTCTTTGCCTTTATGGTCTTTTATGGCTGGTTATTCTTCATGCTTTATATCAGAATGGGATGGAAACAATTTTTCGGATTTCTGGGAATCGGAAGCATTTGTCTGTTTCTGCTTGGAGCCGTAGGCGGATTGTTTGCTGTCTCTAGTAGAGAGCCGATTGGTATCTCCCTTTTTTATGTGGCAAGCATGATTCTGTTGATCCTGCCTTCCACGAATGCTGGGGGAGGGAAACAAAAGATATATTGGAGAAAAATCACGCTGTCCCTTGCAGTGCTATTGACGCCCCTGGCTGTCTTTTTCTTTGGTGTTGCCACCGAATTTGGCCTGGTAAAATCTATTCTATTCTATGTGTTAGGAGGGATGCTATTGACAGGATTCCTTTGGAACCAGCTGTATGAGCCAATATATCTGGCCATGCATTCCCAACCCGACAATCGTTGACCATTTTTTTGTATCTTCATCCAAGAAACTCAATATCTCGATCATGACTAGAAAGCTTGCCCATTTCGTCCCTGCTTTTCTCAAGCGAATCGATCAATACTTATTGCTCAACCATCCTGCTCTGTGGGTGAGCAAAATCCATTTTGTGCTGTTTTATGGAGTTGTTGCGACCCTGTTTGTGGGGGTGGTTTCCCTGATTCCGGTTTCGCCCTATGATCTGCCCGATGTCGAAACACATTTTGGGATGGCCATCATTCCAGCATCTCTTGGCTTCCTCTTTTGGGGATGGCAGGTTGGACGCATCAATGTAGAACGCTTCTTTGGCGAAACCTCCTTGAAGCAACGATTATTCCTGCAAGGGATTTATCTGCTTTGTGTTGCGATTTTTGCTTCTTTCCCATTTTTGTATGGACAGTCTGTTGCCTATCGCACGGCACACAGTATTCCGACAGACCGTTTGGTCGATCAGATCAACACATTCCATCTGGTGCAGGATTATGTATTTGAGGCAGATATCAATTACTATGAACCGTTTATTGGAGATAAGACTTTGCATGATGAGGGACTAAGATATCGGATCTACAGTCAAATGAATAATGCAGACAAACGGCAAGCCCTTAGAGAATACTTTGCCCTGATAGAGTTGTATACAGAATCTCAACTTAGTCATGGGACCAAGCAAGCAATCCATGATGCTTTCATCATCAATCAGGCTCAGGTGGGTGAATATAATCTGTCTATAGAAGCAGATAACATTCATGAAATCAGACGTGACTTTGATCGGATCGCCAATAGCAAAAAACACTGGGAACGTCAGAATTGGGGCTTTCAGGAAGCCATCCCATTGAATGGCTATTCTTTGAAGGATGTCAATCACGCCCCTGTCGCCTTAGGCATGATGGTCTTCTTCCTTTTTCTGTTCATGATGCTGTATGTCCGGATGCAGCCCAAAACATTCTTCCTCTCTCTCATTACAGGAACAGCAATTCTCATGCTGGGAGGGCTGGCCATATCGCTGATGGATAGCAGTTTGTTCTATCATATTGATAGCGACCTACTGGTTGGTCTACTCTTTTTTGGTGGGATGATTCTCTGTGGCATCATGGCTTTTCTTCCTGGGAAAAAACGAACATTCGCTTTCTGGCGTCGTACTTCGCTGATGCTGTTAGTCATAGCTTCTCCATTTATTCTTATGTTTGGCTATATGACCGTGGATGCGTTGAACAATGATGTGACCCCTCTGTTCATTTTTGGATGGGGAACTGTCATCACCCTTGTGTTGTGGAATGGGCTGTTTGAGGGTCGCTTCCTGGCTATTCAGGCGGACCCCCATGGACATTGAATCGGGCAGATCCATCTATTCATGATCGACGATATCTATCCAAAGGTCTCAGGAAACCAGGTGTTCCTGAGACCTTTGGCATTCAAGAGCCTCTTCCATCTTTATCCCTCTATATTTGTCGATAGAATCTAGCAATCTGATCCATAGTCACCTTTGAGATTGCCACAGGAATTGCATTTTTTTTGTTTATTTCGCTCAAGAGACTGTTTGGAAATCTGTTACTTATTTTTGTATGCGTCTTTTTTCCTCATCCTACAGCTTTTTTGTTCTCAAAGAACCACAACAAGAATAAAAAAGAGCCTTGCCTGAGAAAAAAATACCCCACAAACAGTCTCTAAGAACAAAAGATCAATCTTCTTTATGCCTACTCGTCGTCTGGTTGCAATTATGTTCTCTGACATCGTAGGATATACCTCCTTGATGCAGCAGGATGAAGAGTCCGCATTACAAAAGCTCAATCGATATAAGTCTGCTATAGAATCCGAAATTTCTCAACATGAAGGGGAAATTATCCAATATTATGGAGATGGATGCTTGATGATTTTTCCCTCTGCCGTCCAGGCTGCACAGTGCGGCCAAGCCCTCCAAAGAGCCTTTTTGGAGGAACCCTACATTCCCGTACGAATCGGCATCCACATGGGCGATATCCTCCAGAAAGAAGGAAATATCTATGGAGATGCAGTCAATGTCGCTTCTCGGGTAGAATCGATGGGTGTTCCTGGAGCGGTCTTGTTCTCGCAGGCGATTCGGGAGAGCATCAAGAGTCAGGCAGAATTGGCAGTCAAATCTCTCGGAAGGTTTCAGTTCAAGAATGTGCAGGAAAAACTGGAGGTATATGCGCTGGCGACCGAAGGATTGGAAATCCCCAATCCTAAGCATCTACACGGAAAATTTGCCACTGATTCCAACAGATCTCATCCCAAACTGCTCTATATTGTCCTGGGGATGCTCATGTTGTTGTTGAGTGTCGGGCTGAGTTTTTCTTTCTTCTTTTCCGATGACGATGCTGAACTGGCAGAAGATCCATTCACCAGACTGGTCGTCATGCCTTTCGATGTTCAGGGAACAGAATCCATCCACTATCTGGGGCGAGGAATGGTGGATCTGCTCAGTACCAAGCTGGATGGGGTAGGCCCGATCCGCACTGTCGATCCCAATATGGTCTTCGCCATCTTGGGGAAATCTGGTGAACAAATTCGTGATCCTCATAAGGCTGTTGAGCTATTTCAGGATCAGCGAATCAAAAGAATTGTATTGGGCAATGTCGTTCAATTGGGACAGCAATTGCAGTTTCACGCCAGTCTATATGATCAGGAAGCCTCATTGATTGATCGGGTTGAACTGACCACAGAAAAGGAATCCGAATTACCTGCCATCATCAATGAACTGGTGAGGAGACTGGTGTCGGAGGAAATGCAGACTGAAGGACTGGAAAGCGAAAGCATGGCAGCATTGTCCACCACTAATCTGGATGCACTGAAATTCTACCTGGAGGGAGAATCCTTCCGGAGGAATGCCCGATTTGATGATGCCTTTGACGCCTATCAGGAAGCATGCAGACTGGACCCCGGCCTGGCCCTGGCCTGGGTAGGCATGTCCCATATCCAGGCATGGGGGAGAAGGCGCAACAACGAGCGATTTGTGCAAGCCATGCTGGATTCCCTGGAGGATAGGTTGCCGCCTAAACAACGAGCACTCAAGCGGGGATGGGATGCGTTCAGAAGTTATAATTTCGATCGATTGGAGGCGATTTATGAACAAGGCATCAAGGAATATGGAGAGGACGTAGAGTTCTTGCGCCTGTATGGAGAGTATCTGTTCCATGCCAATATGCGAAACCTCAGAAGTCAAACAGAAGCCAAACCCTATTTTATCAAGGCTTTGAAGTTTCAACCAGACAATCAGGAACTGCGCTATCATCTCATCCAAATCTACAATATTGAAGGGAACAAACGTGCAGTAGATTCTTTGGCAAAACTGACTCCCCGCTTGTCCAATAATTGGCCTGCTTCTCGTCTTCTCCAATTGATGGCGGTAGACTCTATTGACAATGAAGTTGCCATCAAAGAAATCGTGGATCACAAGCATTTCTCACCTCGAAGCGTCTGGATCACAGCAGCCAATGGCATCAATTTGCCTCAATTGGATACTGCTATCAGAAAAGTCTATGAGGTAGCAGGGAAGGATTACGAAAGACTATTTGCCACACAGCAGATCATCATTGACGGAGCCAGGGGGAGGGCGCCAAAGGATGTTCCTCCGGAATTGGCTTATCCTGTGGCAGTACTCATTCAACGCTTCCTGGGGGAGCCTAATTTTGGCTTGTTTGAGGAGCAATATGGGACTTTCCGCGATGCCTTACTTGCCAATTCCCATCGACTGCGGATGTATGAAAAATTCGTCCTGGCCACCTATCATGCTATTTTGCAGGATGAAGCAGAGTTTTGGGCCTTGATGAACGAATTTGAGCAAATGAAAGGACAAGAGCAGGAGGTCGGTCCGGTACAGGCTGTCTTGTATTTTTGCAAAATTTATTGGTACCGATCGAGAGGAGACAATGAACAAGCTCTGGTGTATCTGGATTCGGCACTTCATCAGACCATTCCCACCAATATCAATACGTCCTATGACAACAATATGGGGAACCTCCATATTATCAAGGCAGAAATCCTGTTTGAACAGGGAAATTATGAAGAGGCAGTAAGATGGTACCAAACCATTTTTGGATTTCTGGGAACACATTCCCTCCATGCTGGATTGGCTACCTATCGAATCGCCAAGTGTCTCGATGAATTGGGAAGGGAAAAGGAAGCCCTGCTCTATTATGATTATTTCGTAGAACTATATCAGGAATGTGATCCCAAGTTCTCTAGCTGGGTGTCTGATGCCCAGGCTGCCCAAAATAGAATCCGGGTTCAGTAAACCGAAATAGGAAGAGACATATTCAATTTGCTGACTTGATCCTCAAAATGGCATCCGGCTTGTTCACCAGGACATATAGAGCACCATCTGGACCAAATTTGAGATCACGAATTCTGCCATATCCGCGCAGGATGGTTTCTTGTTCGATCACCGATTCTCCATTCAAGTAGAGCAGTCTGATTTCTTCAAAAGCCAGTGCCCCGACCAAAAGCTGGTTTTTCCACAAAGGAAACTGATCACTGCTACAAAATTCTGCCGGGCATACCGAAATGGAAGGCGTCCAATGAATGATGGGCTGCTCCATGCCTACTTGATGTGTCTTGCTGGAGACGGTAGAGCCATCATAATCTTTGCCATAGGTGATTACTGGCCATCCGTAATTGGCTCCCTTATGCAGGATATTCAATTCGTCTCCTCCCATAGGACCGTGTTCGACAGCCCATATGATACCTGTCTCAGGATGTAGACTCATTCCTTGAACATTGCGATTGCCAATCGAATAAATGGCAGGCAAGGCATTCGGAGTTGTAAGGAAGGGGTTATCAGCCGGAACACTCCCATCTGGATGAATTCGGAATACCTTCCCATTGGGCCTGTCCAATTCCTGGCTCATTTCTCCTCGGTCTACATCTCCTATACTAAAAAACAATGCGCCCTGTCGATCAAACAATAACCGGCATCCCCAGCGTGTTCCTCTGTCTAGAATCAACGCATCAGCTACCTGAAAAATGACTTCCTGATCGATCCATTGGTGGTCCCTGATCCTGCCTCGAATAATTCGAGTCATGGCCTGAGATTCCCGCTCATTGAGAGCATCATCAGTATGAACATAGGCGAGATAGATCCAGCCATTGTCCTCATATGCAGGGTCAAGAGCCACATCCATTAAGCCTCCAAGGCCATTGCCCGTATCATATACACTGGGAATCCCCTGGATTGGTTTTGGGTCGAGTGCGCCATCAATCAACCATCGGAGCCGTCCGGGCTGTTCCGTGAGCAGGGCTTTGTTGGGGGAGACAAACTCAATTCCCCAGGGAATTCGGATGCCGTTGGTCTCTAGTACTTCCACAGACAGCTTGTAGTGCTTGCTTTGAAGCTGAGTGGGAAATGGACGAGTGGCAGAGGGAGGGGAGCTTTGTGCCTCTACGATATAATCAACCAAAGATCGAATCTGTTTGTTATTGAGAACCATTCCCCAGGCAATCATTTCTGTATTTGGAATTCCGTGCTGGATGTTGCGGGTCAGTAGCCCTCTACTTCTTCCGTATGTCCATTCAGACTTGATAAGAGCTGTGGCTGTATTTCCTTCCAGACTGGCTCCGTGGCATCCAGCGCAATAAAGAGCATACAGCTCTGTGCCAGATTGTGCTGGTAGGAAGACAGAAAACAAAGAGAAACAAAGGAGAATAAATAGGAAACGAAGCATCATGTTGATTCTGTATTGTGATCTAAGAGATTGTTTGAACATCTATCACTTATTTTTTGTATGCGTCTTTTTTCCTCATTCTGCGGCTTTTTTTGTTCTCATAGCACCACTATGAGAACAAAAAAGGGCCTTGCCTGAGAAAAAAATACACGATAAAAATTCTCAGGACAGATCTCCAAACAGTCTCTAAGAACAAAGATCCGATTTTTGACTGAGAAACTGTTTGAAAATGTTATCGAAGAAGAAAGAAACAGATTTTATTTCTTTATCGATACTCTTCCTTATCCTTTATTTTCAGGATGTAATATTTCTATTTTTTGCCTTCTTTTTCTTTGTGGGACATTGCTCGATCTTATTGATTTATGAAATTATATTTTTTTAAATAATTGATTGTGAGATGATTGTGCGTATTTCTGGCTTTGGTATTTTTGTTGGTCCTGAAATAAGCCTCAGGAGTCGGGATGTCAACTTTCGCAAAGGGTCGAATTTTTTGCCTAACATTCCTGTCCTAAATTCGATCACAGACGTCATACCCAAACACCAACTATAGGATTACCGGCTCTTCAGGCTTATTAGTCATACCCCATCCAAACCCAGATTGTCCTATGGCACATCGTGCTCCTTATATTTTATTGGTTGATGACAATCCTGCAGACGCGAAATTGAACCAAATCGCGATCGAACGGGTTGCCCCTGAGCTTCGTATCATTCATGTATGGTCAGGCCCTGATGCAATCAGGTTTCTGGAAAAGGTAAAACACAAAACCAACTGGCCTGCCGTTATGCTGGTCGATTTCAACATGCCAGAAATGACAGGAGGAGAATTGATTCAGATCCTGACGGACCGCAAATTGAACCAATTCCCCATTTATATTTTTTCAGGCATGATTAGTCTTCCTTCAGATGATCCCCTGTTGGTAAAGGGAGCCAGGGCTTGTTTGGAAAAGCCACTTACCTACCTTCGTACAGAGGAATTATTTGCTGAATTGTTGGGGATGTACACCCCACAAAAGGTAGTCTCGGCTTAGTATTCCTCCTAGCAAGCTATTGCAATTCAGAAAGCTGCTGAGTAGTTTGGACCTTAATTGCTGAACTCCAACTACTATCCTTATGCGACAATTCTATCTCCTTCTGACGAGTATCTGTCTGTCTCTACTGGTGCTCTCCTGTCAGGATGAAACACAATCCTCAGATACTCACCTGGGCGAAATCGAACTCCAGATAACTGGAAGTGAGGAAGCACAACAAGCCTTTGAGAGAGGGCTCTTATTGCTTCACAGTTTTGAATATGCCGATTCCAGAGAGGCTTTTCAACAAGCCCGAGAGCTCGACCCGGCTTGTGCCATGGCTTATTGGGGAGAAGCGATGACACATAATCACAATCTTTGGTCTCAACAAGATTATGAGAAAGGAACAGAAGCACTTGCGAATATGGATAAGCAGTGCGATCTGACAAAGTGTTCTGCATTGGAGCAAGATCTCATCGCCTCTACAAAGGTGTTATATGGGGAGGGAGAAAAAGTAGCACGTGATCAGGCATATGCAGAGGAAATGGCCAAACTGTATGCTGCCTATCCCGGAAATCACGAAGTTGCTGCCTTTTATGCGTTGTCGCTTCTGGGCTCTGTACCGATGGGAAGAGATGTCTCTGTATATGAAAAAGGCGCGACCATCGCTCAAGGGATCATTGAAGAGAACCCCAATCATCCCGGAGCATTGCACTATCTCATTCATTCTTATGATGATCCACAACATGCTTTTATGGCGCTCAATGCTGCAAATAGCTACTCCAAGGTGGCTCCTGATGCTGCCCATGCTCTGCATATGCCTTCCCACATCTATGTAGCTCTGGGCATGTGGGATGAGGTCGTGTCTTCCAACATCGCCTCCTACAATGCCAGTGTGAATAGAATGACGGACAAAGGCCTGACGGACAATGCCCGATCTTATCATGCCCTGGCCTGGCTCCAGTACGGACAGCTTCAAAAAGGCAATCTGGCTGAAGCAGAGAAAATTATGCAGGAAAAAACCAGTTATCTGTCCGAAGAAGCAGACAAGCGCTCCCGAGTGTACCAGATTGAGATGACAGGAACCTACCTGGCAGCTTTGGATGCCTGGGATGCTGAATGGGCAGATTTTGATGTAAAAAATGATGATCTGAACATTGTCGCGCAAGCCCTTTTTGATTTCATCAAGGGAATGAAAGCCTATGCGATAGGCGATGAGGCTGAACTGACTGAAACGATTCGACAGATGGGCCTGAAACGAGAAACTGCCAGCAAGCAATTGGATGAGCGCGGCCTCAGTATGTGTGCAGCTGTTACCAGACAAGCCCCCAACCAATTACAATTGGACCGGGCGCGGATCATGGAGATGGAGCTTCAAGCGCAACTCCATCGCCTTCAAGGCAATTCAGAACTGACTGAGAAGTGGCTCAAGGATGCCGTTGCGCTTGAATCATCTATCAGTTATGCCTATGGTCCTCCCGAGGTCGTCAAGCCCAGTTGGGAGATGTATGGAGACTGGCTCATGAGTGCCAATCGCCCGCAAGAGGCTGCCAGTCAATATGCGCAAGCCCTGCAAAGAACACCCAAACGGACCTGGGTATTGGACAATCTGCGTCAGGCCTATGCTCAGCTCAATATGAGTGCCAAAGCAGACTCTCTCGAACAAGTCATCTCGGAGATTCAGATGGTAGAGGGCGCGCAGGCCTCTGTGGAGTAGAAGCTGGTTTGAGATATGAGATAGGCCAATCAGGTTTGACAGGCTAGGAGGAATAAGGCTAAGTGGTCAGGATTCTAGCCCAACAGTCAGCCTTATCCCTCTATGTCATTGAAACAGACCCCACTACTTCACTGTGATTCCATCCAGATTGTCGAGTTGAGCCTTCAGTCCCCACCCGCCAAATGATTCAGTGATAGCGAAGATAATTTCGTTCTTGCCTTTCTTCAAAGGAAGGAAGACTGCATCGAAATATCCGATCGTCCCCAGATAGCGATAATCACGGGATCTGAATCTTCTCTGCCCTGCATACATGAGTTGTCCATTGACAAATACTCTTGCGGCATCACTGTAGCCAAAGGTCAGTTCTTTTAGCTGTTTTTTGTCTGATTGGATCTCAATTTTGGCAAGGATGGTGTTGCTTGTTTTTGAAACAGAAGAGACCTTGGCCAAATTGAGGAGGCCTGAGTATTCGACCTCAAGATCGGCCCAACTCAATTGCTTCATCGCATCCCAGTCCTCGAGATTGTGAAGGGTCCCAAGACTGGCTTCAGCCACGGCTTCTGATACTTTCCAGGAAGCGAGGGTTCCCGTTGCCATCGGTGGAGGGGTGAATGTGCCCTTGACCAATTTGTCATCCCCACTTGATTCCTGGTAGGAGAGATTGGCATAATAAGCCCCGCCCATGTTGGCACCAAAACCGATGCCACCTGCTGCGGCATCCATCTTTAGATCATGTGCATGCAAGATGGGTTGGGACATATCATTGAGATAAATGTCCATTTTGTCGCCTTCGATGACCAATCGAAGATGCATCCATTCGCCAAAATTGTATCTGTAGGCAGCAGAATATCCCTGCCCATAATACAACTGCCAGCCAGCCAATCCATTGATGACAGGGGTGTACTGCATGGCATCAGGGTTGCCCGATTGATGGGGTCGGATATAGAATTCTTCATAATTCCCCGGACCTTGAATCCTAAAATGGACGCCGATAAATTTTCGACCTTCCTCAACATTGAGGTCGAAGTCGATGGTTCCATTTGTAAAGGAGGCTTGTTTCAACCGGGCCAAACCTCCTTGTAAATACAAACTTGGCTTGCCTTTGTAGGTCTTGAATTCATGTTGGGCTGCGTTAACCTCCCAGGCATCTGAATTGAAAGATACCTGAGTCCTGTTTTGTGCGAGGGCACATGAAAGGATACTGCTCGCCCAACAAAAAATGAACATCTGAAAGAGTCGTTGACAATTCATCATAGCAATGATTTTTCTGCCAATGAACAACAATCTTATCAATTTTACTTGTGCAAAACTTGTTCAATTCTGTTCAATTGTCCGAATGGCTTCACTTGAGATGCACGTGAACGACAATTCGTAGGATTAGTCCACCTTCTTGACTTCAACAGCATTGAGGCCTTTTAAGCCTTGGGCCAGATCAAAGGTAACTTTGTCTCCTTCGCGGACTTCTTCAAGCAGTCCCTTGACATGAACAAAGAATTTTTCATGTGTATCAAGATCCTTGATGAATCCAAATCCTTTTTCATCATTGAAGAATTCGATCCGCCCAGTTCTGATCACTGGCTCCTCATCCTCTCGTTTGGGAACACCAATTTCAATGTTTTCAGCTTTGATCTTCTTCTTTTTGGTCGGGTCTGGAGGGGTGTTGGTAAAGTTGCCGTTCTCGTCTATGTAGACAATCATGTCATCCAGACTCGTTTTGCCCTGTTCTTTTCTTTCTTCTCTTTTCGCTAGTTTGTCTTGTTTCTTTTTTTGTCTTTTTTTCTCTCGATCTCTTTTGTTGTACGTCTCTTTGGATCTTGCCATGTAATAGTTGGATTAAAATGTACTATCTAAGCTGTCTTTCTTGAACAGTCTTAGAATTCAAGGAAAATATGTTGAGCTCAATGGTTAAGCGATCACAATTACTGTAAGTCAGGAAGGATGACCGAATCGAAGTGAGAATGGTGGGTATACCAAACCGGGAGAACGAAGATACGATAATTTATCGGAAGTTGTTTCGTGAAATTCTAAAAAGAGCGTCCTGATTCGATGGAAATATTACTTGTTGTCTGTTTTGGTGGAACAAGAGCTATGGATAGAGAAATGAATGAGTGAGCAGAATTCAAGGTCTTTTATCCATACAAAATACGCCATCTTTGTACAATTGCGTCAATATGATCGTATTCCTCCAAGGTAGATAGTTGTTGTTGCCATGCCACAGGGAGACCTGTTTTTCCAAATTTTGCCCCAAATAGTTGACCAAACATGCTGGCATGGGTATCTGTGTCTCCGCCTGAGTCGATGAGTGCTTTCATACTTTCTTCAAAACCCAGTGATGTTGATTGTGAGGCAGTATACACAGCCAAAGGAACGGATTCCACTACATAGCCACTATTTCCAAAAGAAGCTGCGATTTCCCCAATAGATGTATGCGGAAAAAGAGGAATGATCTCTTTCATTCGATCTTTGACAAGTGAGTCAGGCAGAAGATCTGTGAGATGAGCCATCCATTCCAGACTCGTCCAATTGCTGTTAAAAAGTGAGAATCGAATGCCCCAATAGATCGCCAATGCGCCGACATAGGCCTCTTCATTATGATGGCTTATCCGGCAAATATCCCGAATCAGATCTCGCTTAGGCTCTTCGGGGACAAAGGCCAAGGGAGCAATTCTCATAGCCGTACCATTTCCAGCTGCTTGTTCTCCTTTTTTTCCTACCAATGACCAGTGTCCACCACATTCTAAGCCCCGAAGTGCCTGGAGGGTCGCACTTCCTAAGCCTGATAATTTCCCTCTTTGATACCATTGGAGAAAAGTATGAGCAAATTGATCTGGCGCGATCTCAGCATGCGCCAATATGGCTTCACAACTCGCAAGAGTGAGTTGGGTATCATCACTCAATGTCCACGCTGTTTTCGGCGCTTCCCACTCTCCCCAGATGAACAGACCTTGCTCCTCCATAGGCTGTTGGTTTTCATATTGTCTACCCATTGCATCCCCAATGGCACCGCCGAGGAGGCAGGCATGTAAGTGGGATGAGAAAGAGATGTGTGAAGGCATAGGATCGTATGAACGATGGAATCAGCAAGAGTGCCTTTGTCCACTTGCATAATTTTACGGTAAGTTTATCGATTGGGATCGCAACTTTTGGCCTTGCCCTTACTCTTTGACTCACAGTGTCATTCATTCTCTCATGCGTATTGGCTTTATTTCCATGCTTCTCACTGCTCACTGCTTGATGGTTCTGGCCAGAGATCAGGTGTCGATTGAAGCTGTAACAGATGTGATTCCCTTGCAAGATCATCTGTCTATTCTCAAGGATGAAGAAGGTCTGTATTCATGGGAGGCATTTCAGGATTCTCAGAATGACCCTTTGTTTCGATCTTTTGAAGACCTGGATCATCCCCTGGACCCAACCCAGGTCTGGTGGGTACACATCACGCTCGAGCATCAGCTCAATCATGACCATGCATGGATGCTTCATGGACGTGCAGTTGGAATGGCCGAACTATATGTGGTTGATTCTGCTGGGAATCATCACATCTATCGCTCTGGTAGAAATATGCCTGCTGCCCAGAAGATCGAAAATAAGGGAGATTTCTTGCACTTCCCGCTTGAATTGAAGGCCGAATCTTCTTATGATTTTTACTTAAAGATTTGGGAAATCGATCATCAGGCGATTCAGTTGGACTTGTCCTTGCAGGATCAGGTGTATTGGCGAAGTCAGCAACACATCCGACTGGAAGCCATCATTTTGTTTTTTCTGGGCATATTCGGCATCATGGCTCTCTACAATTTTGTGTTGTTTGGGGTGATACGATTTTCTGCCTATCTCTACTATGCCCTGTATTTGATCTGTGTCGGGACCTTTGTGTTGTTCGCTGTAGGGCCAATGACACATCCGCCTTTTGGGAATCCACGGTGGTTGGTACCGATTGGTCATCTGGCTTTTGGGGCAATCAATATTTTCTACTATCAGTTTGGTCGGAGTTTTCTTAATCTCAGGGAACTACTCCCCAAATGGGACCGTTGGTTGCATCGATATATCATCTTCAAGGCGGTCCTGATTTTGCTTAGCCAGGTGGAACTCTATACTGTCTATCATTTGCCTCTGGCTTTGGGCGTTGAATTTTCCCTCTTGTTGGTAGATGTGTTTTTGAGTTTGTTCTTCTTTCAAAGATTGTGGAAAACCAGGAACCGACTGGCTTTCTATTTCATCGGAGGATCAGGCAGTGTCATTGTTATTGGATTAAGTCTGGCCGTGATTGGGCATCTATTTGGCCTGAGACATACATTCGTCATATTCTTGTCCACCATTGTTGTAGAAATAATTTTCTTTTCATTGGGATTGGGATATCGGATTCGCCTGACAGAACAACAAAAACTGGAAGCTGAGCGTGAAAAGCGACAGGCGCAGGAGGCGCTCAACGAGGAGCTATCCAAATACAATGTGGCCTTCAAGCGATTTGTTCCCCATGAATTCTTGAGATCATTGGGCCATCAAAGTGTATTGGATGTTGGGGTAGGGGATGGGGTAGAAAAAAAGGTAACGGTCCTTTTTTCTGATATCAGAGATTATACCACCCTCTCCGAACAAATGACACCCAAAGAGAACTTTGATTTTCTCAATACCTATCTGGGAATCATGGGCCCTATCATCCAGCGCCATCATGGATTTGTCAATCAGTACTATGGGGATGGCATCATGGCTCTATTCATGGAATCTCCTGAAGATGCAATACAGGCCTCTCTGGAAATGATCCGCAGTCTTCGGGAGTTCAATTCCGCGCGGGAGGCAAAGCAACAAAGCAAGCTCAGAATCGGGATTGGGCTTCACACAGGTCCTTTGATGATGGGAGTATTGGGAGATCGACAACGAATGGATGCAGGCGTGGTCTCGGATACTGTGAACACCGCTGCCCGGATGGAGGGATTGACCAAGCACTATGGAGCAAAGATTCTTATGAGTGAACAAACCTGGACCGGGATAGAAGACCCAGATAGCTATGATCAGCGATTTCTCGGCAAAGTACAGGTAAAAGGCAAAAAAGATCCCCTCGGTGTATTCGAATGTGTCGAATTACAATCTGACACAGAAAAAGAAGCGTTCCGTCTACTCGAACAGCGCTTCTCCCAAGGCCTGAAACACTATTTTGCCAAAGAATTCCTGGCTGCCATTGAATGTTTCCAGATTATTCTTGAGCAAATGCCATCAGACAAGGCTTCCAGCCTGTACCTGGAGCAATCTTTGGCCTATCAGGAAGAGGGGGTCCCCGCAGCATGGGACGGTGTGAAGCGGATGATTCAAAAGTAATGCCTATCTTGTCATCTCATTTTTCCTTCCCCATCGAGTTTTGCCTGTACGAATAGGCCAACTCCCTTTTTACGTTCATCTCCTAACTCCCAATCATATGAGATCCACTCATATCCACCTCTCTGTATTCCTCCTTTTTTCTTTGCCTCTATATTGTTTGTCTACCACCTATTATGTCAGTCCCAATGGCTTAAATGGAAATCCCGGGACCATGACTGACCCACTGTTTTTGATCCAGGATGCCATTCATCTCTGTAGCAGTGGCAAGGATACCATATATCTGATGGAAGGAACGTACTGGCAGCGGCTTTCTATCATTGACAAAAAAGGAATCTATCTCTCCAGTATCGATGCAACCAACAAGTCCACGGTTTCCGGTAGTGGGGTAGCAGGAGCAACCCAAATCTATATTCAGGATTCTGATAGCATCTCAATTGCCAATCTCATCCTTCGGGAAAATGTTGAGCAGGAGGCCAACGGGATTTATGTGGTGGGGGAAGGAGATGGAATCTTTATCTCCGACAATGAGATGTACAATATCGGATGGGGTACAGATCCGTCATTGGACCCAGAGAGTTTTACGCCAGTAAGACAGGCACATGGCATTCTGATCAATGGACGTAGCGAAACGGGCTATCGCAATGTCTATATCGGACGGAATGTGCTGCACGACCTGATTGTTGGGAATAGTGAAGCCATTACCTTGACGGGCAATGTGTTCGACTTTTTGATTGAAGACAATACCCTCTACAACATAACCAATATCGGGATTGATATTGCCGGACACTATGCCTGGGCTTTCCCTGATAGCCTGGATCAGGAATTCAATCAAGCCAGAGACGGCCGCATTCAGAGAAATACCATTTATAACTGCCAACGTCCAACCAATGGAAATGAGCCTGCTGGCATCTATGTGGATGGAGGGGAAGATGTCTTCATTGATCGGAATATCAGCCGCAACAATGGAGTCGGTATCTCTTTGGGATGTGAAAATGCAGATGAAAGTGCCGAAAATATCATTGTAGTTAATAATCTCATTTACAACAATGACAAATTCGGAATGGTCTTCGGAGCCAATGCAGGAGATGTGGAAGGGAGTACGGTTCGCAACAATACTTTTTTCAACAACGGCATTTTTGAGGACAATTCCGGGTCCATTTCCTTACAAAAAAGCACAGATGGTGTGCTTCGCAACAATCTCATCTACCTGCTGAGTGACGATTACTTTGGCTTGAGCATGTTTGGATTTCTGGTCAACAATCTAGTGATGGATCACAATTTGTTCTACAATACTGATGGCAATACACCCAGAGTGTTTGCTTATAATCCAGCGACAGGAAGCACAGATTCCATAGAGAGCTTGAATTTTGCAGATCCCTTGTTGGTGAGTTCCGATTCTGCTAATCCCGATTTCCATCTGATGCAAGCTTCGCCCGCCATCGACGCAGGCAGTGATCAGTTGAGCCTGATTCCGAATGAAACGGACATTGACGGGACCTTGCGAGTTGCTGCTGACATAGACATTGGGGCAGATGAATGGGAAGACCCTGCTGGGATAGCCGAGCTGTCTTCCTGGCCACTGACTCTTTATCCCAATCCCACATCTGCTATTCTCTCCGCCACGACAGCTATAGCAGGGCTCCAATACCTATCAGTTTATGATGGTTCAGGAAGGTGCTTACTTAGCGTTCCTGCTCAGGATCTGTTTCGCATTGAGGTAAATCTCCAGGATCTGCCAGCCGGGATGTATGTGATCCGCATTGATCATCGGACCGAAAGAGCGATGTTCCGGAGAGTGCTGAAAAAGTAAGTAGATCATTGGAAAAGAATTCGAGATGTCAGATATGTTGGTGATGCGGAGAACACGAACTGATGTTTATGCGTAGGAATCGGGTATAGAGTTACGCTTTTTTCCTACTTTTATTAGGCTAATATGCTGTTAGTCTGTAGATTCCTGCGCTACAACTCCTGATCATTCGTGGGTTCTTTTGTCATTGACATCTATGCGACTCTTGTTTCTTATTCTCATATGTGTGCCATCCCTGCTTCCCGCTCAATGTGAGCGAGGAGAATATCGGCTCATTCTTCAACTGGCTCAGCAAGATTTGGAAATCCGCAACTACCAGCGAGCGATCAATCGGTTGTTGGATGTCAGAGATATTTGTCCAAATGAGAAACAAACCATCAATCAGCTCATCAAACAAGCTTTCGAACAAATCGAAGGCGAAAAACAAGCAGTGGAACGTGAGAGGACCCGCGCAGACTCCGCGTTGGAGGTAGCCAAACGGGTGTTGGACCAACTGTATTTTTATCAGGGAAAATATGGCTTGACGCTAAAGAATATAGAGTCAAGACAGGGATTTGATCCCCAATATCGCTATGGCTTCATTGATCAGGAAGGGAATACTGTCATTCCGTTCGAATTCAAGGAAGCTTCTCCTTTTTCTGTACAGGATGGCTATGCCAGAGTGAGCAAGAACAATCAGAAATATCTGCTGGACACTCTGGGAAGGATCTATTCCCTGGCTGAGAGTCTGGAGGAATTGACGGCTGAGACGGAAGCACTCTGGCTCTCTACCACCTATCCTGAGAGTTTGCCGGAACATCTGGGAGATTTCAAGAAATTAACAATCGTTAGAATTGGAGCACTTTTTCATACTGCTGATTCTGATGCCGGACTTCCTGATTCTTTCAGTGAATTGACAGAACTTCGAGAACTGGTCATCCGTGGAAGGCAATTGGACCACTTCCCTAAGGATTTCGGCCAACTGAAACAATTGGAACATCTCGAGTTGCAGCATGTAAAACTGACACATTTTCCTCCATTCATTCTGGATTTGCCTTTGTTGACGCATCTGGCCCTCAACAACAATAGCATTCAAGACATTCCCGCTGAGATCGATCAATTGCAACAGCTGCAAGTACTTGATCTGGCTTATAATCGCTTGACTCAGCTCCCACAAGCGCTCGGAAAACTCGTACAATTGAGGGACTTGAATCTATCCAATAACCAGTTGGTAAATCTGCCAGACGAAGTGACGAATCTGCAACAGCTGCATACTCTTACTCTAGCAACTAATCAGCTGATGGAATTGCCCGACAGTATATTTTGGTTAGCTGATTTGCGCAAATTTGACTGTTATCAAAACCTCTTGGCAACCATCCCACACAACATAAGAGAGGAAGCTCTGTTGGCAGACTTGCGACTCGATAATAATCAGCTAAGGGAGCTTCCCGCTGAGATTGCCCGCTTCAAGCATCTGGAGAACTTGTCTTTGGCGTATAATGCCATCGAACAATTGCCAGAACAATTGTCAGACCTGGCGAATTTGACCTTATTAGATATCTCCCATAATCCGCTGACCTCTATCCCGGATGGAATCTGGGCGTTAAGCAAACTGGAAGAATTATTCTTGACCAAGACCGGCTTGTCCCATATTCCTCCGACGATTGAGCAACTTGCTCGACTCAGAAAGCTGTATGCGGGATCAAATCAACTAACAGAGCTGCCAGAAGAAATAGGGACTTTGGAACACTTGCAGAATGTGAATCTTGAATCCAATCAGCTGAGAGAGTTGTCAGATCGATGGACACAGTTGAAGGATTTGCGCATTCTCATACTTAGACATAATCGACTCGAACTTGTTCCAGCTCAGATTGGTCTATTGGACAAATTAACCCTGTTGGATCTGGGCAACAATGACATTCAGGAATTGCCGGCATCCATTGGGCAATTGATTCGTTTGTCCCGACTTGATCTATCGGCCAATCAATTGCAGAATATCCCACCGGAGATTGGAAAGTTGAAAGAGCTGAAAACTCTATTCCTTAGTCAAAACCAATTGACTTCTCTCCCAATTGAGGTTGACGGGCTAACACAATTGGAGAGGCTGAGTCTTGATCACAACAAATTGCGCACCTTGCCGCCAGAGATTGGACATCTGACAGCTCTTATGAGTTTGTCCCTCGATCACAATTCCTGGAAATCCTTTCCTGATGAGGTGCGACATATTCGAGGCATGCGGAGTCTTAGCTTTTCCAAGAAAAGGTTGAAAGAGTGGCCAGAGGGATTGGAGCATTTTGTCCATCTGAGGAGTCTTGATCTTCGAGGGTGTCAATTGCGCAGTTTGCCATCTTCCATCGGGCAACTGAAGCAGTTGGAACAACTCAATCTCAGTGACAACTTCCTTGACTCGCTTCCTGAAGAGATTGGCAAGCTGAGTCAGTTGAAAGTGTTGAATTTGAGTAACAATCAATTGACAGATTGGCCTGTTCACCTCTCGGCCATCCCCCAATTGCTCCAATTGGATTTGTCCTCAAACAAGTTGACTGAGATCCCGGAAGATATTTGCACCTTCTTGTTGTTGAACACGCTCGACCTTTCCAATAATCATTTGCAGACCTTACCTCCTCACATCGGTCAATTGCGACAACTTCAGGTCTTAGAGCTCTCCTCCAACCAACTATCTCTTTTGCCAGAAAACCTTGCTCAGTTGCCCAAGCTGAATATTTTGGAAGTCAAAGACAATCCCCTGAGACATATGTCCCCTGCATGGTGTGACATGTCTGGCTTGGAGTTGGATGACTCCTTGATGATAGAGATGCTGGAGAGTTGCCCAGAATGGCTGAACAAAATGTTGGAGGGAAGGAAGGCGTTTAAATTGGGGGAAATCGGAAGGTTGGTCTCGCGAATGGGCAAAGATCGATTGGCTTTCGATATCTTTAGGGAGCTTGCGAATCACTATGAAGACAATGCCAGTCATTGGCACAATCTCAGTTGGTATGCCCTGTTGGCTCAAGAGTATAAAGTCGCTATTCAGGCCGCTGAACAGGCCCTTAGCTTGTCGCCTGAATCTACCAGTGCGAATACCAATCTGGCTTTGGGGTATCTGCTCGATGACCAATACGAGCAGGCAGAAGCCATTTATGAAGCATGGAAGGACAAATCCTTTCAGAGAAACAGAGCTGCCAACCCCATCTTCCTGAAAGATCTGGACGACCTGGAGGCAAAGGGCATCACCCATCCTGGCTTCGACAAAGTTCGAAAACTGCTCAAATAGATACTGCTGGCCACATGTATCCGGAGATCAATCTCCGGCTGGGGAAGGCCATCACCTGTTTCCCCATCATTGTCTAAGTTGGACTGAATAATACTTCCACCCTGATCCCGACTTGAGAAGAGGATGGCCTGTATCAAATAGAATCCCATTCCCATGAAATATTCTTTGCTCATCTGTGTTTTGGTTTGTTTGCCATATCTGCTTCCTGCCCAGTGTGAACGGGGAGACTATCAGATCATCATTCGACTTGTGGAGGAAGATCTACAGGTTCGGGATTACCAGCGGGCCATTAACCGCTTGCTGGATGCCAGAGACATTTGCCCAGATGAGAAGAACAGGATCAACAGTCTCATCAAGCAAGCTTTTGAGAAGATCGAAGAAGAGAAGAATAAAACAGATCGGGTGCTGGATCAGATGTATTTTTATCAGGGGAAATTTGGGTTGACCTTGAAGAATATTCTGTTGACTCCTCTTGTCCCACCCGTATATCGCTACGGCTTTATTGATCAGGAAGGCAAGACCGTTATTCCTTTTGAATTTGAGGAAGCTTCCCCTTTTTCGGTTCATGATGGATATGCCAGAGTAAAGAAAAATGAGCGAAAATACCTGCTCGATACCCTGGGCAATATTTTTCTGTTGGCAGAGAGCATAGATGAACTGAGCATGGATACGGAAGCCCTCTCCATATATTCTTCAGTCACTGACAGCCTTCCCCAGCATATTGGTCAGTATAGTCAGCTGAAAATCCTGTTGCTTCATAGTGCTGAAGATTGGAATAATCCAAGAAAGATAGGAGGGAGCTTGTTTCAGCTCCCGGAATCAATTGGTCAATTAACAAACCTCCGCCATCTGAGGATTAGTGGCAGTCATTTGGAAACATTGCCTGGGAGTTTCTCACAGTTGCAACAATTGGAATATCTTCAAATTGACAGAGGGAACATGAAGAGATTACCCGCCTCAATTCAATCCCTTTCGCGCTTGAGGTATTTGAATGTTGACAAAAATGATCTAACAGTGATTCCAGCGGAGATCGGTCAGCTAAAACACTTGCAGTACCTCAATCTAAACAGCAATAGATTGAGCAAGTTGCCCAAAGAGATTGGAGGCCTTCAACGTCTGGAATCCTTGCGCCTGTTTGGGAATGCTTTGACAACTTTGCCGGATGAGCTGACCCATTTGACAGCCTTACAACACCTAAACCTTTCGTCAAATCAACTGAATGAACTTCCCGCACACATTTTTCATTTGCCTGATTTAGTCTTTCTGAGGTGTAATTTCAATAAATTATCTGAATTACCTTCTTCAATGCTGGAAGAGAGCGTGCTGGAAGAGCTGGAATTGCACAACAATCAACTGCGGGCTCTTCCAAAGGAAATTGGGCGCTTGAAGCGGCTCAGGAGGCTGAGAATTAGTTCAAATCAACTTCAGGATTTGCCCAGTCAAATGGCTCAAATGCAGGCCCTGAAAGATCTGGATATTGCGATCAATCCATTTCAATCTGTTCCTGCAGTGGTATGGGAATTGACGCAGTTGGAAAATCTGGTCCTGGCGAGCTTGAAACTCTCACATGTTTCTGGAGAAATGAACAAGCTGACCCAACTTAAAAGGCTTTATTTGTCTGATAATCAGTTGGTAGATTTGCCGAATGAACTAGATCAGCTGAGTCAGTTGGAAGTCCTCTACATCGACACCAACTCGATGACGGAAATACCAGAACAGCTCAGCAAGCTGACCCATCTTCACACCCTATTCATCCGAGGCAATAAACTGCTTGAAATCCCTGCCTCCATTGGGCAACTAAAAAATCTGAAAACCTTGAATCTGTGGGACAATCAGATTGAGACAATTTCCCCTGAGATCGGCCAATTAGCTCAACTGGAAAAATTGGGTCTATCAGGGAACCAGTTACAACAACTGCCCCCTAAGATCGGGAGCCTCACTTCATTAGTCGAATTGGAGCTTGGGGGCAACCAATTGACCGTTTTGCCTGCTGAGATTGGGAACTTATCCGAATTGCAACACCTGAATGTGATATCAAATCAGCTCACTAGCCTTCCATCTGAAGTAGGACAATTGGTCGGGATAAAACGATTGGAGCTGGCTGGCAATCTCTGGAAGTCTTTTCCTCCTGAAGTCCGATATCTTCAACATATTACAGGTCTCTTTTTCCCCAATCAAGGATGGACAGAGTGGCCGGAAGGCCTGGAACATTTCATCCATCTGACACATCTGAATCTTAGAGACAATCGCCTCTCTGTTATTCCTGCCGGCATTGGACAATTGACTCAATTGGAACATCTGGAAGTGAGAGGCAATCCTGTCAGATCCTTTCCCGCAGAAGCCAACAGGCTAGACAAAATCAAAAAGCTGAATTTTTCTGGACAGAATTGGAAGCGCCTACCATCAGGAATAGAACACTTTGAACATGTGACGTCTCTTGATCTCAGTGCTAATCAATTGACCGAATGGCCAACACAATTGGAGAAGCTGAAACGTCTGACAGACTTGAATCTGCTTGGCAATGAATTGACAGAGATTCCCGAGGAAATTGGACGCTTGCAGAGCCTCAAAGAACTCAAGCTCGCCAATAATCACATCCACACCCTATCTGACCAAGTGGGGAAGCTGGTCCATTTAGAAACCTTGGTCCTGAGCGAAAACAACTTATCAAGCCTGCCGGAAACACTTGGGGATTTGCCTCAATTATCAAAATTGCTGGCTATGTGGAATCCCTTGTCGGATATTTCAGCTACTTCCTTTTGTAACATAAAAGAAGTATTCCTGGAAGATTCTTTGATGATCGATCTCCTTATCGCCTGTCCTGATCTCAAGGACCGTTTGTTGGCAAACCCAGATAATTACCTGCTGGATTCTTGGGGGAGTGAAGCTGCCAGGGCCGGTCAGTTCGATCTGGCCTATGACATTAGTTCGATTCTGGTAGATCGGAACAAAGATATGTACTCCAACTGGTACAATCGGAGTTGGTATGCCTTGTTCGTCGGCGAATATCAGGAAGCCATTTTATCATCCAGGCGTTCATTGAATCTGGTGCCGGAAAGAACGGGGGTTTATACCAATCTGGCATTGGGGTATTTGTTGAAAGGAGAATACGAGCAGGCAAAAGACATTTATCAAGCATGGAAAGGCAGACAATTTTATGACGGGAGATCTGCAAAAGCGGTATTTCTCGCTGATATTGATGCCTTGGAAGCTGCCGGAATTTCCCACCCCGACTTCAAAAAAGTCCGCAAATTGCTTAAGTACTAGAGAAAAATGAATCTGGTATTTTTGTCTTGAATCAATTCGCTGACAACCAATGCCTTATTTCCCTTATGCCCCATGCCTTCACCATTCTGCTTGACTACTTAAGTAGGGGCAGATGACACTCCATAAGCTCGGATTAGTCTCCTGTGGAAGAAGGTCATCCATCCTTCCATCATCATTTTCTATGCTGAACTGAGTTATATTTGCACTGTGATTCCGACAAGTGAGAAAAGGAACTGTCCCGGATCGAATCTCAATTCCATGAAATACTCTTTGTGCCTCTGTCTGTTGATGTGTCTGCCATTTCTTCTCCCTGCCCAATGTCAGCGAGGAGAATATCGGCTAATCCTCCAGCTTGCGCAGCAAGACCTGGACATTCGCAACTACCAGCGCGCCATCAATCGCCTGCTGGATGCCAGAGACATTTGTCCAGATGAGAAGCAACAGATCAATGAGCTGATCCGACTGGCCTTTGAGCAAATTGACGGAGAAAAACAGGTAGCTGATTCTGCCCTGGAGGTAACTGAACGGGTATTGGATCAAATGTATTTTTATGAAGGAAAATTTGCCTTGACCCTGAAAGAAATTGATTATCAAGGTTCAGGGAAATATCGCTATGGCTTCATTGATCACACAGGCAAGGAGGTCATTCCATTTGAATTTGATGAAGCTACGCCCTTCTCAAGCAGAGATGGATTCGCTCGTGTACGTGTGAATCAGCAAAAATACCTCCTGGATACGGCTGGTGTCCGTTATCTCTTGGCCGAACATCTGGATGAGCTTCGACCAGAGACAGAAGCTCTGGATTTGCATGAATCGAGGCCGGGGAATCTGCCAGAAGAGATAGATCGACTGGCTCCTGGACTACGGATCATCCTGGCTTATGGACAGTATAAAGATGGAGCTGAACATAATGCCTTTACAAGAAATGAAGGAGCTTTGACGGAGCTGCCTGCTAGCATCGGTAACCTCCAAGAGTTGGAGCATGTAGAACTTAGCTATAATCGGCTGAATGAGCTACCCCCTTCTTTTTCTCAACTATCTCAACTGAAACATGCGGATCTCTCTGTGAATTTCATCAAAACCTTGCCAGCGGAAATTGGTCACTTGGCAGCGCTGCGAGTGCTTGATGTTCGCTTCAACCGGATAGAACATTTGCCTGTCTCTATCGGACAGTGTCAGAAGCTAACAAAATTGGATCTGGGCTCGAATCGTTTGAAAGAATTGCCTGCCGAGATTGGCCTGATCAGGCAATTGGAGGAGTTAAGGGTCCCATTTTGTAGAATTCAACGATTTCCATCTGAATTATCTCAGTTGTCTCAGTTGATTATCTTGGATGCACGAGACAATGAACTTGGCGACTTCCCCGCTGAAATTCAATCATTGACCCGTTTGGAAGTACTCAAGCTCGAAGAAAATCGTATAAAAAAGTTGCCAGAGACAATTGGACAATTGAGGGAACTCAGAGAGCTAGATGTGAGACAAAATCTCTTGACTTCCCTCCCAGCTTCCTTCTCTCACTTGAAGCAATTGACCTATCTAAATCTCACCAGCAATCGATTAGAACAATTTCCCACCTTTATTTTGGACTTGACAGAATTGAAGGATCTTTATTTGACATATAATTATTTGACCGACCTGCCTCCCGGGATTGGGTAAATGAAGGAGTTGAAAGAATTATGGTTGGGCAGAAATAAATTGGATCGCATCCCAGCTGAGATCGGGCAACTATCAACCCTCAACTGGTTGGGACTTGACAATAACCAACTGACAGAACTTCCAGCAGAAATCGGAAAAATGTCTGCCTTGGAGACCCTTTCGCTGGATAATAATCACTTGCAAGATTTGCCACTAGAGATTGGACAACTGTCCCGGTTGAAGAATTTGGATCTAAGTGGAAACGAACTCAGAGAACTGCCTGAAGAATTCTCTCAGCTCCCTCAACTGCTCAACTTATCCATTCCTCACAATCAGCTCGAACACTTGCCAGAAAATATTGGGCAACTCAATCGATTGGAAAGGCTTGATGCTGAAAACAACCAATTGACTGCCTTACCAGGCTCAATCGGAAATATGACTCGCCTGGAAAGCCTGAAACTGGGCCATAATCACTTGAACACACTCCCCAAAGAAATCGGGAATCTAGCCTCCTTGAAGGAGTTGAGTCTAAGGTCCAATCACTTGCAAACACTCCCACCTGAAATCGGTCAACTGGCTTCCCTTTCAGAGCTGTATCTGGGATATAATCAGTTGACTAGCCTTCCAGAAGAGATTGGCCAATTGACTCAATTGCCAAGCCTGGACCTGAGGTTTAATCGCTTAGAAAGCCTTCCAACCAATATTGGGGAGATGAAATCTCTGGATATGCTGGTCATCTCACATAATCAGTTTCAAGCCTTGGCACCTGAAATTGCTCGCATTCCCCACTTGAAAGCCATCTTTGCTGATTCCAATCAAATCAGTCACATTCCTCCAGCTATTTTGCAGATGCGCTCCCTTACGAATCTGGAGCTCGGCGGAAATCAATTGGAGAGATTGCCGCCTGAAATCAAGGAACTCAGTGGTCTAACAGCACTAAAAGTGGCCGGCAATCAAATAAGGACTCTGCCAATGGAGTTGATAGAATTGAAAGCCCTTCGCTACCTCGATGTCTCGGACAATCCAATTCCTGTCATGAGACTCAAGGAAATTCGACGAGGGATTCCAGAATGTATGATGCTGCCCAGGGATTCTACGGAAGAAGAATGGCTCAATGCTTTCAGGAGTGCCAAAAAGGCAGAGGAATATTTGCTGCAAAATGGATTCAGTGAACAGGATAGCATCACTGCGGCTAGCATATATACCAATCTTGCCTGGTATCAACTGATGAGCATGCGCTTTGAATCGGTGGACAGTTCTCTACAGCGTGGGTTGTCCTTCGTTCCAGATGATCCCTATCTTCAATCCAATCTACCACATTCGCTGTTGTTTCAGCGAAAGTTTAAAGAAGCAAGGAAAATGTATGTAAAAATGAGATCCAAAGCCTTTGGCTCAGACAGATTTGAGACCTTTGGAGAAGCTTTTTTGGCTGATTTTAAGGAATTTGAAGAAGAAGGCATTATTTCTGAGGAAATACATCAAGCTCTGGAGATGATCAAATCCAGGTTGCAACAAAAAAAATAAACATGATGAAAACTCGCTTCTTGATGATGTGTTGTCTCTGGCTTTGTTGGGCACCACAAGCCATGAAGGCCCAATGCGAGCGCGGAGAGTATCATCTGATTATTCAGCTTGCTCAAGAGGATCTGCGTGTTCGCAACTACCAGCGTGCAATCAACCGTTTGCTCGATGCCAGGGACATATGCCCTGAGGAGAAGGGAACCATCAATGGGTTGATCAAACGAGCATTTGAACAAATCGATGGAGAAAAACAAACAGCAGATTCGGCCCTGACTGTAGCAAAACGGGTGTTGAAGCAGATGTACTTTTTTCAAGGGAAGTTTGGGCTGACGCTTAAGGAGATCAACTATCAAGGATCAGGAAAATACCGCTATGGCTTTATCGATCAGGAAGGAAATGAGGTGATTCCATTTGAATTTGAGGAAGCAAGCCCGTTTTCCAATCGGGATGGATTTGCCCGTGTACGCAGGAATCAGCAAAAATATCTGTTGGATACCCTGGGAAGAACCTATTTGCTGGCAGAGAATTTGGAAGAATTACGGGCAGAAACGGAGGCACTTGATCTACATGAAACCAATCCGCCAGCTCTTCCAGAGAATATCGGAGATTATCAGAAGCTGAAAGTGATCCTGAATTATGGGCGATATGCCCAAGAAGGAGACATGCGGTCCTTGCCAGAATCTCTGGGCAATCTGGCTGAGTTAGAAGTCCTTGATTTGCGCTATAATCATCTCGGTCGCTTGCCGGAAAGTTTTGGGCAACTCCAGCGTCTGAAGATTCTCAAGTTGATGGCCAACCAATTGAGAAGCCTGCCATCTCAAATAGGGCAATTGACACAGTTGGAAGAGTTAAGTATCAGTGGGAATCTCATGAAAAGTCTTCCAGCTGAAATAGGGTTGCTGGAGGATTTAATAACCCTGGAGGCCAACGGGAACCTTTTTACCCTTCCACCAGAAATAGGAGGCCTTCAACAATTGACCGATCTGGACCTGCGAAATTGTCGCATGACGTCAATTCCACCTGAGATTGGAGACCTAACACAATTACAATTTTTGGATCTTGGAGAAAATGAATTGGGCAAGCTACCTGATGAATTCACTCGTTTGCGGCAATTGGCTACGCTGGATTTGTCCGTCAACGGATTGTATAGCCTCCCACAAGAGTTTGGGAAGTTGGATAAGTTGATCAGTCTGGATCTGAGTATGAATCACTTATCAGAGATTCCTGAATCCTTCTCACAGTTGGACCAACTATTGATCCTGCGCTTACACAGCAATCTATTGGAAGAATTTCCTCCATCCATGTGCGCGCTCCCAGCACTTTTTTCTCTGGAATTCAGCAGGAATAAGTTGACCACTTTGCCGCCTGACATTGGACAATTGTCTCAACTGGACTACCTCAATTTCAACGACAATGAGATCCAGATCCTACCAAAAGAGATTGGTCAACTGAAAAAGCTGTCCAATCTGACCATGACCGGCAACAAGCTTTCGTCTCTACCTCCAGAGATCGGTCAGTTATCTGCCATGACATCTCTGGATCTTGGTGGCAATCAGCTTCACCGCCTTCCCGCAGAGATAGGTCAGCTCTCTCAATTGGACGATCTGAATCTGGCCAAAAATCTTCTGGAAAATTTACCACAGCAATTTGGTCAGCTCAGTAAGCTGGAACACTTAAATTTGAGCCAGAATCGATTGATGAACATGCCCAAGGAGATTGGGCAATTGACTCAATTGAAATATTTGGTTCTGAACAAAAATCAATTGACTGAATTGCCAGAGGAAATCACCAAGCTCCAGCAATTGTTGGAATTGGATCTGAAAGACAACCAGCTGAAATACTTGCCAGCGACTATTTTTGGACTGAAACAGTTGAACGATCTGAGTCTTAGGGGCAATTCGCTGAGTTCTATCCCAAAAGGAATTGGCCAACTGACAAACTTATCACACCTGGAATTGTATGAAAACAAACTAACATCTCTGCCCTCAGAGATTGGATTGTTGACCAAACTCAAAAAACTCCTGCTTTACAACAATGAATTGACCAAATTGCCAGCCGAGATTGGTCAATTGCGAGACTTAACAAAGTTGGCTCTCGATCGCAATAGGTTGACAAAACTTCCTGAAGAGTTGGGGCAATTGACTCAGCTAAAAGAACTCGATCTTAGTTACAATCAACTGACAGATCTTCCACCATCGATTGGAAAATTGACACACTTGACCACATTCTATGCAGACAAAAACCTATTGACAGAACTGCCAGTGGAGATGGGCCAGCTTCGCGCATTGGAATATGTTGTTCTGGATTCGAATCAGATTCATACCTTGCCACCCTTCATTGGACAATGGACCCGACTCAAGAGACTGGCTGTAACAAACAATCGGCTATCGAAGCTTCCCAAAGAGATCGGGAATTTACAACAACTCAATCTCCTGGAGTTGAGTCAAAACCAACTTCAATCCATTCCTGATGAGATGAGCCAACTGGTCAAGATGAATTCTCTGTATTTGACCAATAATCAATTGACAACTTTTTCAATTGATGTCAGCCAATGGAAAGATGCCTACCTGATCATCCTTACTGCCAACGCCATCCCGGAAGAAGAGGTAGAGAAGGTGAGAAGAACACTCCCACACTGCGAAATTCAACCCAGACCAAGGGCCATCATTTTGGAAGAGAAACGCGAGGAATCCCGGCGGAAGATCGAATCCAAACAGAGTGTGATTACCTATGGAGAAGCGTATATGAGCAACAATGGCTTCAATAGCAATGATAGCTCACTCCTGGCAAATGACTACAATGAGCTGGCCTGGCATCAAATCCTCTTCGGCGTACCTGCTGAAGCGGAAGCATCTGTGCGACGTGGCCTGGAACTCAACCCTGCGAATCAATATCTGCATTCCAATTTGCCACATGCCTTGTTGTTTCAGGGCAAGGTCAAAGAAGCGCGCCGTTTATATCAGGAATATCAATCCATGGATTTTGACGATGAGGCATTTTCCACCTTCAAGGATGTATTTCTTACAGATTTTCAGGCTTTTGAAGAAGCCTTCAATGTCCCTGAATCACTCAAAACAGACGTGGAGGCCATAAAGAAAATGCTGGAATAAACATCTATTCGGCTGTCCTGAACCAAACAGCAGACTGCTGATAAGACCGAGGCATATGCTCTCATGAAGAAGGTCTAGTGGGAAACTTGTAGATAATAGGTTTTTTTTCTGTACTTGAACGGGGAATTTATAAGAAATCAAAACAGTTTCTCAGAGATCCGCAAACCACCCAAAAGGAATATGCGCACTTCTCCTTTCAAATTGACACCAGCCTGGGGGCTGATATGTGTTGTGATGGCCAGCCTTCTAGTCATGTCCCCCTCTTTATTCAATGGATGGGTCAACTGGGACGATGACCATTATGTACTCAACAATCCCCTGGTTCAAAGCCTCTCCATCGGGCAAATCGGAGAAATGTTCTCTACCCTACAGGTTCAGGGCAATTACCATCCGCTTACCCTTCTCTCCCTTGCAATAGATTATCAGATCGCGGGCACAGATCCATTCATGTTTCATGCGACAAATCTATTGCTACATCTGTTGAATACCGCCTTGGTATTTGGCTTTGTGTATCTGTTGATGAAGAGAATATGGATAGCTGTGATAACTGCTCTGTTGTTTGGGATTCATCCGATGCATGTAGAATCAGTGGCCTGGATTTCAGAGCGAAAGGATGTCTTGTATACCTTCTTTTTTCTGGGGGGCTTGCGTCTGTATCTGACCTATTTACAAGCCGAGAGGAAGAAATATTTATGGCTTGCCTTGTCTATGCTAGCTTTTGTCTTGTCCTTATTATCCAAAGGAATGGCCGTTACCTTTCCTCTGATCTTGTGTTTGATTGATTATGTCTACAAACGAACAGATTATCGACGGTTGATCCTGGAAAAAATTCCTTTTTTGCTGATCAGTTTGGGATTTGGAGTTCTGACGATTATCGCACAACGGGCAGGGCAGGCACTGAGCCATGCACCGGATATTTCTTTTGTCGAATCTCTGGCTACAGCCAGTTATGGAATGAGTTTGTACACGATCAAAGCATTAATTCCCGTTCACCTGTCTACCCTTCATCCGTATCCGATGATGGTGGGAGAAGCCATGCCTGCCTATATGTATCTATCGGTTCTTTTTGCTGCGGCCCTGTTGTATCTGGTCTGGCGAGGCATCCCTAGGAGTCGTGAATTTGGATTTGGGGCTGGACTATATTTGATTTCTCTTGCCCCAGTATTGCAGCTTTTACCTGTTGGGAACGCCATGATTGCAGAGCGGTATACCTATATCGCCTACATCGGTTTGTTTTTTCTTCTGGGATGGGGAGTAGATCAATTCGTGCAAGGCTGGAATAACAATAAACAAAGTCAGCGAATAGGGGGCGTAATTTTGTTAGGTGTGTATGTGTTGCTGATGATGCTGAGCACTATTTGGCGCATACCAGTTTGGAAAAATGGAGAAAGTTTGTGGACGGATGTGATGGAGAAATATCCTGATCACTATTATAGTTATGCAAGCCGGAGTATGTACTGGATACAGCAGAATTTGCCCCAAAAAGCACTGGCAGATGTCAATGAAGCTCTGATTCGCAACCCTGGATTTGCAGATGGGTTTGTCAATCGCGGGATGTTATTTGCGCAAAGAGGAGAATATGAGCGAGCTGTTGCCGATTATGATCAGGCCATTTTGCTAGATAGTATGAACCATTTGCCATACCTCAACCGTGGGGCAGTGCTCAGAATTTCCAATCGGCCAAAGGAAGCCCTTCGTGATCTCAGTCGTTCGATAGAACTAGATCCTGCTGTGGTGATGAGTTATCACAATCGGGGCATCCTTTACAGACAACAGAAACAATTTGACGCAGCCATTCAGGATTTTTCTGCCGCCCTGAACCTAGAGGCAAGCAATCCTGTGTTGTGGTTTGAGCGTGGATGGGTAGAAGCTCTGGCAGGCAATCTCTATGCAGCAGAGCAGGATTTCTCGGAAGCGATCAGATTGAAGTCCGATTATGCCCAAGCGTATTTTTATCGATCATTGGCCTATCGTGAGCAGAAACAAACAGAAAAGGCTTTGCAGGATGCGTTGACGGCGCGTGAGTTGGGCCTGCAAGTAGAGGAAATGTACCTGGAGGAGCTTCGCAATCAGTGAGTAGCAATAGTCTGCCTTATAGATTTGTCAGATAAGAAATCATAGATCGGATCGTCTGACTCCAGCCCTTCCATTCTTCCGACTCACTTAAGGCATCATTGTGGATCAGCAAGACGAAGGTTCCCCCCACAATTCTACATCCATTGACGATTGTTTGAAAATGATCGAGGGCTTGATCTGGCGATAACCCCAGATACTGTTCCAGACTTCGATCCATGATGTGGGTGGGCCACAACATCAGATCAGTCTGTTCATTTTTTTCTAAATCAAACCAGGGATAAGGTTGCGCCATGCCAGCCGGGAATCCACCACTCTGAAAGAGACAACTGGAAAATTCATCCCGAATGCCCATTGCCTGTAAGGATCGAAATGTCTCAGGCAGTTTGTATCGAAGAAAATGTTGGCGGGAGTGGGTAATCTCTTCACCCAATACAGCCTCCAGAGCTTCTTTTTCTGAGTTGAGACGTGAGGGATTCAGTGGTGTGGTATAAGAAGGATGAATGCCGCAGCGATAGCCCTTTCGTCTGATCTCTTGCATCAGGTGTCGATAAGCAGGAGTTTTGGGAAAAAAGCGACTGTCAAAGGGAGAATGCCTGTCCAGCAAAAAGAAAAATTGCGTCTTATCTGGTGGACAGAGCACAAACAATTCATCGAAGGTGTCATAGGGATCTTTCTTGTTGAAATGTGTGCGAATACGTTCCAACAACTGCCCCCATCGACCATGCAATACATCTTTTCCAGCTCCTCCCAATGCAATGCCGACCCCTTTGTGCAGATACTTCCAGGGATTATCTACATCGATGGTGATCCGAAAATCAAATTGTGGGGAAGGCAAACCAGGCAGATCTTTTCCACGATAAGCACCCTGCAATTTTCGCCACAGATAGAGGGCGTACAGATGTACAAGTGGGAGCCGATCCAACGACAACTCAGCCGATAGCAGCTTGGAGGCATCATATCTCTGATGGGCATCGAGTGGCGGCTCGAGATATTTTTCATATTCGCTGACCAGAAAGAAAACTGCTGAAAACAAATCAAACGTCAGATCAGTCCCAGTATCCTCTGTGGCGAAAAGATGAGGAATCGCTGCATGTCGGATCACAGGATATTGAGGGCGAATGTCTGATTCTTCCAATAAACCAAGATTGGGAATGCTGACACCCTGTCCTGCATGCTGAGCCGAATAGTTGACCAAAGGCCCTTCTGGAAGTGTCTCAACTGAGCTGAGAATTTGATAAGGAAGGAGAAGGATCTGCCCAAACAGAAGATCCATCGTATAGCTGATACGTGGCGTGACATGAGGAACCAGAATGGAGAGCATGAATCAAGAGCAGATTAGGGAGGCCGAATATCTGTTATCGATTGAGATGTCGCATTTCAACCTTGTTCAGAACAGATCCCATTAGTTGATCGTCCAGAGATTGAAGATAGGTAATAGATTCTTTGTCTGCTGGATTGACACTGACAGTGGCAGCAAATACAGGGATGACTTTATTGGAGAATCGAACCAACTCCTTGGAGTCAGCATAAGAGTTGAGTTCTGGACCTTCCATCAGGATGAAATCATAGTCTTGTGCAAGTTCTTGCAACAAGGACTCGAACTCTGTTGCTGCAAATACTTCGGTAGGGGAAAACTCTCCACCTTCACATCCAATGACATCTACACCTTGAAACACAGAATTAGAGACCAGCATCTTTCTTGAAATTTCTTTGTTCAGATAGCGTTCCAGAGAGGGAGTAGCAGCTGTGATCTGAGTCAAAGAATTTCGCTTGAAATGCGTATCAATCAACAGAACTTTCTTTCCATTCAAGCTCATGGAGTAGGCCAGGGACACCAGCAAAGATGTCTTACCTGTTCCTGCGCGTGTACTGGTGATCAGGATATTTTTTTCTCCAGCCTCTTCTACTTCATAGCGAATCTTGCGAAGGAGTTGTTTGTAACTTTCCAGGCTTTGATTCTTCTGGGTTTCTCCAAAGAGAGAGACAAGATCCAGATTGTGGGTATTGAGTCTGTTCAGGGTTCCGATCATGTCAAGATCAGTCATCGGCCCAAAACGCGAAGGAAATCGAATGCTTACATCCAGGTACTCCAGCAAGAAGAGGATTCCTGCACACAAAGACAGACTCACCAGGGCAGAGAGTACTGTTAGAAAAGCTGTCTTGGAGGGTTCTGGATTCTCGGGTGGCTGAACAAAGGTTTCCTGGCTGACCTCTCCTGTAACGATGTCCAGTGCAGAGATTTTGGCTTCATTGAGTTGATTGAGCACAACCAGATAGGCATCTCTGGCGACTTCGAGTTCTTTGCCCAAAGGAGAATTGTAAGCACCACTGGATGTAAAGGTTCCAGCTCTGCTACCAACTTGTTGGAGTTCCTGATTGATCAGCTCTATTCGTTCACGGGCCAGATCCAGTTTTAGCTCATTTCTGACTTTGTTGCGAATCAATATTCTTCGATTCTCTGTCAAGTTGGTTTTGGTTCCAGTAAGGGAACTGTAGATCTCGGCAGCAAGTTCATTGCTGGCATTGTCGAGAGAATCCCTGGCACTGCTTCGAAAGCCATTTCGAACATAACGAGCGTTCAGTCTTGTCAGACGACCTCGCAGGAGTTGACTCAGGTTCTGACCTCTGCTAAGTTCTTGTCCAAGATATGATTGAGAATTCGTCTCATTGAGTTGACTTTGTAGGTCAATCAACCGACGCTCCGCATCGAATACTTCTTCATTGGCCAATTCTCTTTGTTGTTCCAGCTTGTTGATCCCCTGCATTAATTCATGCATGGGGTTGGAGACATCTTTGCCCTGAGCTTTTTGGAAGGTTTCCCACGCTTTGACCTTGTCGTCTAGTTCTGCTTTCTTTTCTGCGACTCGTTCTGCAAAGAATCCAATGGAATTCTGAGAGCGCTCAGAGCGAATGTTGGCATAATATCGAATAAACTCCTGACTAAGTGTATTCACCACAAAGGCAGACAGATAAGGGTTTTCGGACACAAACTCGATCCCGATATAATCTGTTCCGGGAATTCGCTTGACCATCAAGGTTGTCCGCAGAGATTGGTAGTCATAGCGGATGTTGCGGAGAATCTGAATATGTTTTCGCTCCAGCTCGTCTGTCGCAAACAGTGTCTGAATTGAATCAAGCTTGGTTTGATATCGGGATTGCGCCACGCGAATTTCTTCAGAAGAATAAGTGGCTCTAAGTTTGGCGAGGGATCGGAATGGTTCAGTCATTTCCAGATCGTGCAACATCAGTCGATAGGACACGAGCTCCAACACTTGCGGAGAGCGGATCATCTCTTCCATATGCTTGAAACGCGCCTCGATTTCATACTTTTGAAGACCTCTGGAATATCCGCCAGTGAAGGCAATTCCACTTCCCTCGGAAATCCCGGTAGAGAGTTGGGCGACTGCTTTATATACTTTGGGTGCCTGTCTGGAGATCAAAAATGTGGTGATAGCAGCGACGCTTGTAATCGCTAGAATCAACCATTTTCGTCTCAGAAGTACACGGAAAAAATTTATCAGATCCATAGTTTAGTGCCGACATTTTCGACCAACTACGCCAAAATCAACAAATGATAGCTGTCGCAAAAGGTATTTTATGAAAAATTTGGAATTCCTCCCAACGAACCTACAAGTTACGAATATTTACTTTTTCTACTACCTCTGTGTAATGTGTCTGCGCAAATGGCAGAAAGTTAGTAGAATCCCCAGTGAATTTGTAGGTCATTTGGGCTTAGTGGTCATTTGGGTATTGTGACAGGGGCAAAATCCGGGCCGAACGGTTCGTCCACCTCAGATATTTTACTTGAAAAAGCCAAATTAACCAAAGAAAAAAACTTGTCAGTCCTGCAAGAATCCCCATGAACTGACTTGCCATTGGGTTTGGAAAGCGGGATGTCCCTCTTGCTACAAGTACAAGACTTTGTTCCAGCCTGGTTTGTGAAATTTCGGCTTCTCTTAATTTGTTCAATATTTCCAAATAAGCCTGCTCGGAGGCAATGACTTCTTCCTCATAAGTGGCGAGCAAGGCGTCTTCTTTTTTGGACAGTTGTTCCTGAAGATGTTTCAGTTCTTCTTCCATGAACTTGAGATGTGCCATTGCGCTCCCCAATTGGATGGCCAGATTGGTCTGTCCGTCTGTCTGCTGCGTCGGATGAATCCAGCGAACGGCGATAATCTGGGGATTTTTTTGGTGATCATTTTGCTGGTCGATCTCCTCCTGCAATGCCTTGATCTGCAGTTGCTGCTTCTGGTATCGACTTTCTAGTTGAGAAATTTTGTGGAGAAGATCTCGCGTCTCCTGATTCGAATCATTGCTTCTCAATGCTTGCCGCTTGTTGCGGAGGCGGGAAGTCTTTTCTTCGAGTTCCGAACGCTTCTGATCAGCAATCTGCCCAAGTAAGTCGATGGAACTTTCTATCCTTTCTTTCTCTACAATCAATTGATATCGAATGAATTCTTCACAGAAACTATTGACCATATAGGTGGACATCTCGGGCGTATAGCCATGTCCCTGTATTCTGATCTGTGTACCGCCTGGAACCCGACTGATTGAGATTTTGTCCGAAAGAGAGGCTGATGTATAGCCCAATCTTCGCAGGAGGAGGGACATCATGCTGTCTTGACTGGATGGCCCGAACTCTGTTTCCAGTGCTGCCAATTTCTCCCGAAAGGCAGTGGCGAGTATGGCACGGTCTTCCCGATGTAGTCTTTCGATGGCTTGTTGCCGCTGACTGAAGGCTTGATTGGCAGTAAGATCATGCGCAGCGAGCGAAAGCGCCAGGAGTCGGATGGCTCGCTCAGACTTCATCGAAGCAATTAAGGAGCTTACTTTGTTGTGAGAATGCGCTTCCATGTTCACCAGAGAGTGGCGGGAACTGGTGGGTTCGCCCAACATTTCCGGGAAAACGCGGATTCTGGCTTCTGCTGTATAAGAAGACTGAATGAAATGAAACAGTAAAAAGGACAAAAGACCAATACATACCGGTACGATTGCCAGAATAAATAACTTTTTTCCTAACGTGATCAGGTGCTCCATAGGCGCATTCTTCATTGCTAAGAGACTGTTTGAACATCTGTCGCTAATTTTTTGTATGCGTCTTTTTTCCTCATCCTACAGCTTTTTTTGTCCTCATAGCACCACTATGAAAACAAAAAAGAGCCTTGTCTGAGAAAAAAATTCATCATAAAAATTCTCAGCACAGATCTCAAAACAGTCTCTAAGTTGCAAAGAATATGACGTTTGTCTGTGCCTTTTTCCATCAGCTGTAAGAGCAGAAGTCCTAGCAGGAAAAAATGACTGTTAAACGGGACCTTCCATTTCTGGTTTTGGGAATATCTCCTTGATTAAATGTCCTGGATTACTGCCTCACATTTCCTTGCAGGAGATTCTCCAGGGCTTGCCATGCCTCTTCAAATTCTCCGGCGACATACAATTTACTCCGAAAGAGGGGATATTCTTTTTGATAAATTGCCAGCATCCTTCCAGCAGTCTGCCGGCTATGGCGGACATTGGCGATGCGATCGCAGAGCTTGACAAGGGTGGCATAAGGCGTTTGCCGAATACCAGCATAATATTTCTCGCCTGCACGTTCAGTACGAGTTCTTCCTTTGTCGTTGGTGAGGGCATAGACGATTTCCGCCACCTCTTCTCCCAAGACCTTTTTGACATCATTGTAGGTCTCTCTAGCGTCCTCGATCACATCATGACACCAGGCAGCAGCGATGATGACCTCTCGCGTGGCCGGGTCATAGGACTGACTGAAGCTGTCAGCTGCTTCTGCAACCATCTGCAAGTGGAAGGCATAAGGCTTGTCGTCATAGGTGTGATTCGTCGCTGTGTGGCGTTCGGAGGCATAGTTTTTGGCGGCTTGGGATAAAGAAATCATAGTGAGATCCGACTTTTTTTTTGATAGAAAACATAAGAAGTAGATGAAAATAGATCTTCAAGCCGTTTCCCTCTTCCTTGCAGCCATGAGGAGGGCTGGAAGGAAGAAGGATCAGAGAAGTAAGCCGAAAGAGAAGATCCATCTTTCAGGTCTCAAAACGGCAGGGGTTCACCATCTTTTTCGGTTCTGGCGCGAAAAAGTTGTTGAATGGATTGTGTTAGGGGGCCAACTTCTCCCTTCCCAATTGTTCTCCCATCGATCTCAAGCACAGGACTCAGCTCTCCCATGGTTCCAGTAGTGAATACTTCATCCGCACTGTGAAACTCTGCAACAGAGATTCGTCTTTCATGAAGCGGGATGCCATGTTGTTGTACCAACTCCATAATTAGTGCTCGGGTAATACCAGGAAGACAAGCTTCTGGCAGAGGCGTATGCACTTCTCCATTTCTGATCATGAAGACATTGGTGGCATTGGTCTCTGCTACGAATCCATGAATATCCAGCATCAGCGCATCATCTACCCCAGCAAGATTGGCTTCGATTTTGGCGAGGATATTATTGATCAGGTTGTTGTGGTGGATCTTCGAATCCACAAATTGGGGAGAGTTCCGTCGGTTGCTGGCTGTGATCAGGCGGATGCCACCTTTGTCATAGATGGGCGGCTTCCATTCCGCCACGATGATCAGGCATGGACCAAACTGATTCAGTCGAGGGTCCATGCCGGAAGTCGTTTTTGTTCCGCGGGTGAGTGTCATGCGAATGTGGGTATTGTCTCGCATCCCGTTGGACTGGAGCGTATCAAAGATCGCCTGTTTGATTTCTTCACGGCTTGGGACCTCAGAAAAAGCCATCGCCTTGGCAGACGCAAATAATCGGTCCAGATGTTTGTCCAAACAAAAAATCCGCCCGTCATATACCCGGATGCCTTCCCAAACGGCATCTCCTCCCTGGACGACACTGTCGAATACAGATACTTTGGCTTGATCTCTGTGGACAATCTCGCCACCTACATAAATCTTGATGTGCTCGTTTTTAGGATTGAAGCTTTGCATGAGAATGATTGCTGGTTATTTGTTATTGTTTATTGAGTTATTAGGCTTTGATGCTTTTGGAAAAGAGGAACTCATAATGGGGCATGGCTGCTTTCAGGACAGCTTCTAAGTCTGGTCTGACTGTGCGAGATTTTGGCTGATAGGCTTGGAATCCTGTGGATCTGTGAACATTGCTGTACCAATGGGGTGCCCAAATGCCATCTTCAGGGCGGGGACCCGCTTTCCATTGCAACATATTGGTCTCAAATGGAATTCCCAGTTCTTGGCAAACACCATTCAGAACAGTTGAGGGGTCTTTTAGGACTTCATTCCCATCTAAGACCATAGGAGCCTCTCCTTGTTCTTCCAGCCATTGATATACCTCGGCCTGACGCTTGATCCCAATGTCTCTGAGGATGGGTTGATCAATAATTTTAGAAAAGGAATTCAACACCTCTCCTGGATGGCGGATCAGCAAAATATTTTTGACTGGAAGGAGAAGTTGAAGGTCAAGATCCACCAAATGATGAGCCATGTGCTTGACAAATAGCAGCTGCTTTGAGTAAGGCGAGAGCGTCAATTCCTTCATCACTGCTATGCCATTTGAGTTTTGAGAAGCAATGACGACTTCTCTCGCAGGATGCTCTGCCCCACTGACACGCAAGTAATGAGCATATAATGGTTCATCCACCACAAGTGAATCACTGCGCTGGGCAAAAGAATACATCAAGGCCGTGGATACGTTGCGTGGGCCGGACCAAAGAAAAACGCGAAGGCTAGTAGACATGAAAAAACAAAATTTGCAAGCAATTGATAGGTGAACAAGTCCGCAAAGTGAAGATTTTTATGTATTTCCCCAATTTTTTCTGATTCTTTTTGAACCTTTCGAATTCTCAGGTGTACATCCATACAATGAAGTAAGTTCATCAAGCTTTTCATTGCTGTTTTAACTACTGTTGTCGAAACATGTCCTGGTTCACCCCCTCATATACATCCCGATCTGACGAAGAACTTATGCGCTGCGTAGCGCAAGGAGAAGAAGAGGCGTTTGAGGTGCTGTATCAGCGCTATAGTGGGAAAATGCTTAGCTACTTTTACCGACTGCTGAATCAGGATGAAGAGAAAGCGCAGGATATGTTACAGGATTTGTTCATGAAGTTGGTGGAAAAACCCTATCTATTCGATCCCAGTAAGCGTTTTTCTACCTGGATATATGCCATTGCCTCCAATATGGTCAAAAATGAATACCGAAGCCGGGAGGTGAGAAAAATCATGACCAGACCAGATGACTGGAGCAAATTGAGTCTCGCAGGAATAGATAGTGAACCCAATCTGGATTTTCGAGCATTTGAACATGGCCTGGAGGATGCCCTGAAACACCTAAGTGCTGCCCATCGGGAGGTCTTTGTGTTGCGGTATCAGGAAGAATTATCGATCAAGGAAATTAGCGAAGTTATGTGCTGTTCTGAAGGGACTGTCAAGTCCAGAATCTTCTATTCACTTCGGAAATTGTCTCGACAACTTCAGGCCTTTGATCCCAAAGAACATTGATTATGAAACCGTTCACCCACATATTGGAACCAGACCTTGAACAACTCATTCGCCAGAAAGCATTCTCTGACTTGAGTTTGGAGGAAAAAGCCATCGTTCTGACGGAGGTCTCTGAACGGGAATATACCCGTTTGAGAGAATTTACCTTGACGACTCAGGCCTACTTTCGTCAGACCGACCTCCCTCTTGCCCCTCGTGCTGAGACTCGGCAGATCTTGCTCAATCGGATGGCACAGAAGAAGCAGTCAAAAGTCAAGGGGCTAATCAGAAGAATGGTCAATTATCCCGTTCCAGCCTGGCAAGTAGCTGCTTCTATGGGCTTATTGGTCATTGCGCTGTATTTTGGCCAGAATCACCCCATGATTCAGCCAGACAAGGGAGGTCCCAACCACATCATTGTGGATTCTGCACATGTGGACAGCGCTTTGCGGCCCCATTTTCATCCCAATGAAGATACCATGGTTCATTTGACAACGATGGTGAGAGAAGGAGAAGTGGAAAAGGCTTCGGAATCCGAGAGGAAGGAAATTCAGGAAGAGAAAATCTCCAGGGAGCGCAAATCCGTATTTCGAAGCCCTCCAAAGACCTATCCGGTCCTGCGGTCGGTTCAGGCTAGAATGACATAGGAACGCTTCCCTTACGAGTCGTGCCATTCGGTATGGGAAACCTCAGCCTTTTATCCTGCAAATTGTTGTGTTGGTTGGGGGGCGAGAGAATGGCTAATACTAGACGATAAGGAATATTAGATTCTCCTGAATCCTCCTGAAATAATTTCGATTCTACCACCCCAACATCTTCCGCAAAGCAGCCACTCTTGTTCGTGCGAGTTTGACTGTCACCCCATTGTTCAGTACCATCATATAATCGCCTTTGAAATAGGGAGAGATTTCTGCAATCGCCTCGATAGATACGATAGAAGATCTATGCGAGCGATAAAACAAGTGCGGATCGAGTTGTTGTGCCAACTGATTGAGGGAGTTGCGTAGCAAGTGTTTGTCGTTAGTGGTGTGCACAAAGACGTATTGGTCATTGGCTTCGATCCAAATGACATCCGCTACCGGGACAAAATAGATTTTTCCCGTTCCTCGAATGGCAATCTTGTGTAAATATTGTTGCGGTGCTTGTGCAGGCAAACTGGCGAGTAAGGCATCCAATCGGCTCTGCATCTGACCCATAGAGTCTTGTTGCAGGCGGGTGCGTGCTTTCTGAACGGCTTCTGCAAATCGCTCCTCCGTGAACGGTTTCAGGAGATAGTCAAGCGCATTCACTTCAAATGCCTGAATGGCATATTCGTCATATGCCGTCGCAAAAACCACATAGGGCTGCGCGATTCCTGTTACGGCTTTTAGCACATCAAATCCATTGACCTCTGGCATTTGGATATCCAAAAACAACAAATCTGGCTGATGTGCCTGGATAGCCGTGATGGCACTGATCCCGTCTTCACATTCATCGATAATCCGGATATCAGGATGGACGGTGAGCAATTGTCGGACATTGGATCTGGCAAGCGCTTCATCATCGACGATCAAGGCTGTGTAGGTATGCGCCATGTTAGCTGTGATAAGGGATTTGAATTCTCGCTTCTACGCCCTCAGGCACATTGTTCAGTTCGAAATGGAAGGTTTCTCCAAATAATTGAGCCAATCGTTCCATGGTGTTGGACAAACCGATGCCGGGACTGAATTGAATATCGAATCCCGGAGAAAGAGCTGGTCCTTCATTGTTGACGATGATGGACAAAGTCTCGTTGACTTTTTGAATGTTGATTCCCAACTTCCTCGCAGAGAGTTTTTTGGCCAGACCATGTTTGAGCGCATTCTCCACGATGGGTTGCAGAAAGAAGACGGGTACACGCGCTGCCAGAGTGTTGGGGGCTACCTCGATCTCAATATCCATCCGCCCCGGGAATCTCTTGCTTTCCAGCTCCAGATATCTACGGATAAAGGACAATTCTTCATCCAGTGAGATCACCTGTTGGTCTCTTTGGGCAAGTGTCCAGCGAAGCAATTCACTGAGATCTGTTAGCATATCTACTGCACTTTTCTTCTCATCCTGTCGTACTTGAGAAGCAATGGCATTGAGGGTGTTAAACAAAAAATGTGGCTGAAGCTGCATCTTGAGGGCCTGCAATTGGGACTGGACGAGTTGGGCCTGTAGCTGGAGGGTTTGGATTTGTTTGGCTTTGTATTTCTGAAAATAATCAATCACATAACTGACCAGGACAATGGACCAGTAGAAAATGAAATACCACTCAAACAAGGCCCAAACCAGAAAACTGAAGATTGCCAGCACACCAGCGCCCCCAAAGGCATCGAGGGAGATCAACCAGCCCACCAGTGCATAGAAATAGACATTGAGCAAGACAGAAAAAATGCTGAATGGAATGTGGAACAATAAGGCAGGACCAATATTTCCCTTTTCAAGTCTGAAACGTAAGGAAAGCTGATAAATGACCAGCGCCCATACGCCCCAAAACATCCATACTGCCAGCTTAACAACAAAGATGAATCCCCAGCTATTCTCTGTATTGTCCTGCTCAATCCGCACATAGAGCATCGTCGTAGACAGCAGAGAAATCACTATCCAAACCAGAACAATCCAGACCCAGTTTTGCTGGATGTTAAGCGGCTGGATTCGGAGTGTTTTTTTCATTGGAGGGGGCATTTCTGTGGGAAAAGTAAAGGTAGTGTTACACATGTCATGCTTTGAATCAGAAAATCGCACATATTGGTTCATAAAACAACCTACCTCAAGGTAGTCATCCCAGAGCTGTCCGCTGCGATAGCAAGGACAGAATCTGGGATCTCACCCCCTGCTTGTCATCTGCTTTTCCAAAACACAAAACCCAGACCAGACGTGAGATCCTGAATAAATGGCTTCCATTTCATTCCAGCCATTTTTCAATGGATGGTCCGGTGCGCTGCAACGGGACGGTCTGGTGCGCTGCCAGGATGACGACTTTGCCTGGGGGAATAGAAAGCCTTCTCTATGCATACTCCCCTCCCAATTTATCCTTTAAATAAAACAGAAAGAAGAATCCCTACTCATTCGCCTCCATAATCACCAAATCCTGCGCCACCCACCATTTATTCTCCGTTTTCACCAAACTAAAATAATTGTAAAAAGTCGCTTTCTCAGAGACCAATCGCGTCTTCACCTGCGCATTGACCCCTTGATAGATATCCAGATCGAGAATTTCGACTGCCCGTGCGACCCCACCAATGACTCCTTTTTGGACTAGTCCTACGTAGGTTGCTTTGTCAAGATTGCTAAGTGTCCCTTTGACGGGATCATTGAATAAGACACGGAATGACTCATCCGTAATGGCAGTGAGACCATCGACATCCCGCTCATCACCAGCAAGAATATAGGAGAGGACCGCCTGTTCGACGGATGGGGCTTCTGAATAGGTCATGACTTCTGAATGGTTTTGTTGAATAGATGTTTGGGCCTGAGAGAGAAGGAAGATTCCCATCATCAGCATAAGAAATAATCCCTTTGATACAATTTGCATGTCTGTTGAATTAAATATGATGCCGCAAAGATGTGGAGAGGATCAGCTGAAGGAAAGTCTGCTGTTGTGAATGGAGGTAGGGAGTTGTGGATGGAGGGAAGGTAGGGGGAAATAGGGGTCATAAGGGGAAAAATTAAGGGAGTACCATACATGTAAGACTGCCAAAGGCATGTAGCAATGATCGGCAGACCATTGCTTTTGGAATATGATCGAAGAGCAGGCCTCTCTATCCACGATAGGAGAATGAAAGAGATGGTCTGCCGATCATCTCTACAAATAATCTGCTGGCAGATTAGCATCACATTTGCCCCCCAAAATAAAATCATCCCAGATCAGCGTCAGAAATATCTTCAGCTGTCTGGGATCTTGGCCTGAATAGGTCTGTAAGAGATGTGGCTATTCTTTGATCACCTTATGTCTGCTTAAGCGTTCTCCAGACCCAATGAGCAGAACATACATGCCTGATGGATATGTTTGGAGTGAGAGTTTGTGTCCTGAGCGGCTGGGCGGAATGATCTGTTCCTGCAACAATCGGCCGTCAAGGGCATACAAACGCAAGGATACCGATTCTGCCATCACTTGATCCCATCGAATATGGAGGAGATCTTCTGTAGGGTTGGGATATACACTCACAGCCATTGGGAGGTAGTCCCTTCCAATGCTAGTGGTCTGGGTGCCTTCAAAGATAATGCTGGGAAATGCTTGTTCAGCGGAGGAACTATTCCCTTCAGCGGCTTGCACAAAGGCTCGGTTCGAGACCGAATGTTCATATCCAAAAGCAAAATCATCTATGTACCATCCTTCCTCAAAGACCGCTTGATCGGAAACAAATCGAAAGCGGATTCTGACAGATTTCCCAGCAAAGCTTCGAAGGTCCGCTTTTGTTTGAATATAGCCGTGACTATTTCCTCCGAAAACTGCTCTGGCACCTACAGGACTATTGAACCCGACCACATTGTTGTAGCCATTTTCCACCATAAATGGGCCCAAATCAATCCAGTTGCCAGTAGATAGATCGAACACTTCTACAAATCCCCCATCCCATTCTGATTCCGTATTGTAGTAGTGCCAAAAGTAGAAGAAAGTCGTTGAATCAGCCACAACGGGTGGAAGAGTGAGAAGTTGGTCATTTTCTTCTCCCTTATTCGGAACAAAAAAGGCATGTGTCCCGGATCTGGGATTAAGCGTATCCAATCGCCAGGGATCGGGTCCGGTGATACTAATGTGTGTATAGGTATGCTGACTGCTGTCGAGATTGTCTCGGAATAGATAGCTGGAAACATTGACTGTGTCTTTGACTACAGCCTGGAAGCTGCAACTGAAGGTCTGATCAGGCATCATATTGCCGATTTGGAACAATAACACACCTGCCGCGTCCAATGCACCACAATTGTCTGATCCTGAGACGAAGGCGAGTTGTGGAGGTAAGGTATCCTCCAGCAGCACACTGCTCAGCATGCTATCTGTGAGATTGATAACATTCAATGTATAGCTGAGGGTATCCCCAACCGATACTTCTGTTTTGTCTACCAATTTCTCCATATAGAGTTCATTGCGGCAATCGAGAGGCAGGTCAAAGGCTTCCAGATGATCTTCCAGGTTCAAAGGATCTCCTTGTGTCGCACTGAATCCCATGCCTCTGCGTGCAAATACCTCCCAAATCAGACACTGATTGGCACTTCCATTATTGACTTGATCTGCAAGCAGGATGGCATCCCTTACATCCAGGAAACCTGGATTGCAGCCTTGGAGTTTGAGTCCGTCAATTACCAGTTGAAGGGCTATATTGTTGCCTCCGGTCCCTCTATAGAGGTCTGAATCAAGACCATATTGATCAATCAAGGCCCAATACATATCCCACATAGTAGCACCCAAAACAGTTCCCAGACCATGATAATCCGAAGATGCAGCATAAGCCTTGGTATCTTTGTAAGTGAGGGGATTGACACTCATATCTGTGGAAAAGGGATAATCCCGAAACCCGCCTGCATCAGCAAAAGTCCCCTGTACATATCTCCCGAATCCTCTTGGTGTTTCTCCTGTATCTCCTGGCTTGCTGGTCATGACCAGTCCAATGAAATCGCTCCAGGCTTCTCCCCTGATATTGGACAGACAGTTGCCCATGGAAGGGCCGCCAGCTAGTCGCTCCGAAATCCCATGTCCGTATTCGTGAGCAATGATGCCATTATCCAGCGAGCCATCTTGGGTATTGCCTCCGATTGGGAAGAGTCCCATCCGCATTTTTCCAGGAGTCCCATCCGGAGCCACAATAAAAGACGCACTAAAAAGCGCAGCACTGTCCTGAGCAAATGCCAACACATGGTCTCCCCCTATACCACCCCGACCGTAGTTATTGGCCTGAAAATTCCCACTGACTTCATCAAATCCATACTGATAAAAGATATCATGCAACAGATTGTTCCAGTAAAAGAGATTGGTTACTGTGGCATCTACCAGAGAATCTGTAGGCAGGGAACTGTTATAGGGGAAGTCGAACAGTAGGGTGCTATCCCCATCGGGACTATATCCCATGGTGGCAATATCTCTATCATGATTTTCCTGTGCCCAGACATTGTTGCCGCGCGTAATGGTGTATTCATGTCCTGGCAATCCGTCATCATCATGCCATCCAAAGGGAGAAGCCACAGAATCAGAAGGATCTGTCAGCAAAGCTCTACTTCCTGCATTTGGGTCTTCCACTGGATATGGCCATACCTGATAGGAAGGACTGCTTGATGTCGTGCTTTGAATATCATACAGTTCGGTAATGCTTGCATGAGAAGAAAAAACACTGGCTGCCGCTGGATGTTTGTGATCAAATCTGCAGTGATGTACCTCATCCATTTTCTTTAAAATGCTGCCATCCTTCGCATCTACAAACACTCTCCAATGATGAAAGTCCTTGCTAGGCACAATCATCGTCTGCCAGGCCAATTGGACGGTCCCATCCTGAAGTGGATAATATACCAATTGTGCAGTGATGTCTTCTTGTATGTTTTTGTTTGCCGCAAACTTTTTTACTTGTTCAGATGAAGCAATGGCTGTGATAATCGGAACAGTGGCGAAATTCAAGTCTCCAATTGCCTGATCGATGGCTTGTTTGGCAGGAATGCCAGGAGCTGTCGCGCTCACTTTGCTTCTCAAATCAGCAATGAATCTGTTTTGTACAGCTACAACCTCATCCTGCTGAATATGAATACTGAGGTGGGCTCCATGTACATCGATTTGCTGATATTGTTGCTGGAGGTAGATGTGTGTGAGGCCATTGTGCTGGCTGGTGTAACTATCAGATATCCGATAGGCGTGAATGTCGGACGCTGTGAGTCCAAGCTTAGTCAGATTGGCATTCAAATACTGATCGGCAATCTGCCGTGGGATCTGTGCGTGAGTCGTGTGTATCCCTCCGATTATCCAGAGGACTAATGCGATGAAAGAGAATTTGTTTGTCATTTGGTGGTCAATTAGGGCGTGTTGCTGATTGGTCTCCTGGGAGGGATGGAATGTAACTTGAGACTGGTATTTCCTACAACTCAAAAGGTGCGACAGTGTGGCACTTTTTGGATAGGTCAAATGATTTCAACACTTACATCCTTTGCCTTCCTTTTGAAGGAAGGTCCCAAATTCCTTGAATTTGGGGGATGGATAGATCGGTGATTGTGAGTGCTGACAATCCCTCAGTCCAGGCTGATCGCCTGGACAACTCCCTTGAAAAGGAGCCAAAGCAATGATCCATCAAGCAAAAACGAACAAATCAAGCCCACCTTTGCAAAGTGCCTCACTCTGCTGTATCTTTCACAACGATCCTTCACCCCTGTTTTTACCTTTCCCAACTCTTGAATTCCTCTACCATCATGGCAAAAATCTCCAACTCCAACACCAAAGCCGAAATCCTGAATGCATATCAGGATTTACTAGACAAACTCACCACAGAGCAAAAGGAAAATGCGACCTTAAACAAGCAATTGGAGAAAAAGCGGACTGAGGTCGAGCAGGTCAAAAACAAATTACAGACTGGCGGAGCCAACGCCAATATTCAAGCACTTCGACAGATCCTAAATGAGCAACTTGACAAGATTGAAGAAGGATTGAAAAAAGAGCAGAGCACCTTTGAAGAATTACAACAAGCCATTACTACAGAGCGCAAAGAATTGGAGGAAATCTATCAAATCAAGGTCGAAGCCCAAAGCCTGGAAGCGCTGGTGATCACCAATCGTCAGGCCAAAGAAGCATTTGAAGAAAAGAAGACGGACTGGGAAGCTGATTTTCGGCAGGAAAAGGAAGAAAAACAACTGGCCTGGAAACGGGAACAAGAGGCATATACCTATGACTTGTCTTCCAAGCGTCGGAAGGAGGAAGATGCCTACCAAATGGAAAAGGAACGCAAGGAAAAGGAATTGACTGAGAAAATCACAACCTTCGATCTGCAAATGAAGCAGCGGGAAGAGCTGCTCAAGGAAAAGGAGGCTGAATTTACAGCCCTTCAAAAACAGGTGGCTGGTTTTGATGATAGACTGCAAAAGGAGGTATCTCAGGCAGAAGAGTCCCTCAAGACTCAGCTCACCCGGGAATTTGACTTTCAACGGCAATTGGAAACCAAGGATTTGCAAAACAAAATCCAATTACTTGAAGCCAATATCGAAAGCCTGAAGACCACCATCACTGAACAACAAACGCGCATTCAGGCCCTTACCCACAAGGCCGATGATGCCTCTCAACAGGTCAAGGAAATTGCTTTCAAAGCCATCGAGCAATCGGCAGTCAGTCCTCCACCCATCATTGTGGATAGAGGTAAGGAATCGAGGGGGGAGAGTTGAGGAAGGGATCAACAAAAAAAAGCAAAGCACGGTGTCACCCTGATCGGATGGTCTGGTGCGCTGCTGAACGGGGCTAGTGGATCAAGCTCGGAGGATTTATTGGCCAGTGTGAAGGCGATTCCTCCGAGGTTTCGAGGTGAGGGCTCAGGCATCCCAATCCCACCCGCATACCTCGGAGGTTGAGCTTTCCCACTCCCAGCCGCTCAAACCTCCGAGGAATCCTTGTCATTGACAACACAACATTCCGGCGACGGATTGATAAACTCAGAAAGGCACAAATGTGCGTTCTGGTTCAATAGTCTCAAGAAAGGTGCCAACAGAAAAAAGCAAACCACAGGGTGTCACCCTGAACGAAGCATGTGAGTTGGCTTGCAGGGGAGTTGAAGGGCCTTTTGCAGCTAGAAACCATTGTGCAAAAGGCCCCTCTGCCCTGCAATCCATCGCAGGTGCCAACATCGGGGTATAGTGTGTTTTTTGCTGAACAACTTGCGTCGATCTCCTTAACAAGAAGCCAATCGCTTGATTTCGTGCACTGACTGATGAATCCAGCAACATCTACCAACCGAAGGGGACTACTTCTTATACCTACTCCTCTCATGTTTGGCATCTGCCAAATCATCCTTGGCATCTCTGACCATTCTTTCCTTCTTATTGTGTGCATCCTGTTTGATGTGCTCTGCTTGCTGATCTGCCTGAGCCTTTCGTTCTTTTGCCTTTATTTTTGCATCAGATTTGATCCGATTTGCTTTATCAGGCGCCTCCAGCAGGCTGCGATGTGCGGCCTTACGCTTGTTGCTGGCATCTTGCTTAGCGCTTGCTAGCAATTGCCTGGACTTGGCATGATCGGCATCTTTATCTTCATGTGCTTTTTTGACCTTTGCTGCGGCCTTCTCTCTGGCAAGCATCAGGTCTAAATTTGCCTGACGCTGCGCCTGTAGCCGCTTGCGAGAAGCAGCGATCCGCTTGAGATGTCCTTCCTCCGTTTTGCTGGCAAGCGCCAGGCCCCCTTCACTGACAAGTGGAAACAGACCTTCTGGCTCATAATCGTCATAATCGCCATTTAGGTCGCCGCGCATGAGATAGTAACCCTCTCTGAAGACAAAAGATTCTGAGCGATCATTTTGAATGAGATCCTCAATGCTGCTAGGGGGATGCTGGAAGTGCGCCTGAATGGTCTCAGCATCTGTAAAAACATTCGATATTCGCAAAGAAGCGATCTCACCATCAATGTTGGGGTTTCCGATGGGATGATATCCACCGATGAAATTCTTAATACGTACGCCATCTTGAGGTAAGCCACGTTTTTCAAAGCTTTCCTCTTTCCCATTTACGTACATATAGGGTATGCCTGTTTTGTCAATCGTGAAGGCAAGATGGAACCATGTGTTTTGTTGGAACTCCTCATTATTAGTTGCGCTTGAGCGCAGAGAATTATGAAGGATGCGAACATTTTTTCCATCTACAGTTCCATAATCATAATCTACATCCCAACCAAAATAAGTGACTGACAATTCTATTACATTTTTTGTGTCCTTGCTTCCCAAACAAACAAGAGTGCTGGAATCTATAGAGCGGAATTTGACCCATATCTCTATGCTAAATCCTTCCTTAAAACTGAGGAACATGGGGCCAAGGTCGATGAAATCTTTATTTTCTCTTTCAAAGTTCATCACTTGGGGTTGACTGCCATCTGGTTTTAGAGCCAATGGAAAGTTACTGCCCTTTTTAGCAGCTGAGCTGTCCTTCCAGTGGATATCGAACAGTGGAATCAAAGGAATAGAGGGGGCTGCTTGGAAGCGCTTACCGTCATTGGTGTCCTGAGCAAAAAAGAAGCAGCCAGGTTCTTCGATGACTGGCATATCTCGTTTGTCAATATAATGACTGGTCCAGTATACCATCCCCAATTCATCATCTACAGCGATCCCTTTTCTGACATTCTTTGCTTCAAAGCTGTGTTGGACAGTTCCATGAGCATCTGCAATACATACCCTTTCCAGTGCCCTGTCGACCCAGCAAAGGCGATTGTATGTAGTATCGACATCCAGATCCAGGGGATAAGGAGATTCAGCATGAGGAACATGGATCAACTTAGACCAGAGCTCGTTTCGGGATTCCTGGATTCTGCCAAACCAAATCTCTTTGCCATTGGTCCAATAGAGGGTTTGTGATTTAGCATCTACAGTCAGGCTCCAAACGCCATCTATGCCAGGGGCCAATTGACTCTCCATTTCAATTGCAGAACCCCTATTGTTTATATCAGTTACATCAGCTTTGTACAGCTTGCCCCTCCCTTGTATCCAGTACAGCATGCCTGTTACGCCATCATAAGTCAGGGAGTGAATCGTTTCATCTTGGGTATAGAGTTCCTGAAGACTGGAACCATCTAATTTCCCTATGAGGATTTTCTGGTCTCCTGCCAGATACATTTTTTTCTTGGCAAGGTCTATGCTCAAATCTTGAATAATCCCGGGACGAGGGCTCAAAAAAGCTACTTCTCCATACTTGGATAAGTAATCGTCGGCTCTCCAAAATCTAATGGAATCGAACCCCCATGGACTAATACCGACAACCATGCTAGGGTCATCGAATTTCCAATCATAGAGGAGATCAGATTGATCAATAGAACTTCCCATGCTATTGCGTATTTCGGTTTCAGTTTTCTCTCTATTCCACAGTGTTGCTCGCGCCAACTGACCCCAAAAATCATTCAGACGAATCCCCAATAGGCCCAGGTCGGGAACATCAGTTTCGGAATCGGAATGTATCAACTTGCCATTTAGGTAGACTTTGAGTTCCATTCCATTGTATGAGGAGCTAATCGCCAAATGATTCCAACTGTCCATAAGCCCGGAGCAATCAATGTATGAAGTTTTATTTTCACCTGGTTTAACCACAAGCCATTGGTATTCTATAGATATCCGTGCACCATACATACGTATCTCTAAAAAAAAGTTTTCAATGGGGTCTCCATCGAAATACAGTTGAATTGAAATTGAATCCCTTCCTTTGGGTTTCAGCCAAGTAGCAAAAGTAAATGTCTTGCTCACTTGAAAGTGAATATCAGAATCATTCGGTAATTTAAAATTCTCTCCATCCCAGTTTTTATCTGGCTTTTTGGTGAGAAAAAAACTACTGTAATCCCAATCCCTTAAACTCATCTCTCGTTCCAGAACATATTCTGTTTTCAAACCTGGAGGTGAATCTGCCACCGTCAGATTTTTAATCTTCCCATATGCATCGACTGTTCTTAGCCTTCCCCCATAGATATGATAGATATTGTCGAATTTGCTGTTTTGAATGATCGCAGCGGCTTCCTGATGTGCCTGTTGCAGGGTTTCTGAAGCCTTTTTATGGGCATCTGCGACCACTTTTGTGGCTTCTTGATGTGCAGCGGCTGCATCCTTGGCATTGTTGTGCTGGATTTCCTGGAAGACATGAGATGTCAGACCTTTCCCCCCGCCTGCTCTGGGGTGTTTGACATCTGCCGCCCAGTCAGTCCTGTTTATCAGGGGTGTGCTTTGCTCGCCATCGCTTGTTGTTACCCAATCGCCCCCACTACCAGTCATTTCCCAGCAGCTTTGCAGCTGTGCTTCCCCTTTAGTTGGTATGATAAATCGACCTTCGCCCGTGAAGCGATCCGTCATATCGGCATTCCATACAGCCACCAGGCTGATCAGGCCAAAGAATGATTCGCCTATCTCCAAGGTCTCATGGAGCCTCAGTTCTCCTTGCGCCTGAATCTTGGCTATTTGGAATCCATTCACATATATCTGCACAAAACGGTCCTCCGCGCTGGCCGGACTCACATCATACACAAGGCCCAGGTGATACCACTTACCTGTACGGAACTTCCTGTGGGGCATGGGCGTGGTGATCGAGTCTTGATGATAGACAAGTGCCTGATCTTTGATCTCCACGCGAAATCCTTCATTCAGGTGCATGAGCATGACGGTTTCCTGAATCGCATAACGAAATTTGAACCAGATTTCGAAGGAGGAGACGGTAGGGGCATCTGCACCCGCTTGACCCAGCTCAAGGGCAGCCGATCCGCCAGCTTGAAACTGGAGGGCCTGGGTTTTGTCTTGAATATATTGAGGAGTCATGATAAGGTTCTTGTGTTAAATTGTGAGGCTAAAGGCCAAAAGGGTGTTTGGCAAATTTTTTTGCTTTATTCCAGCCTTTTTTGAAGGCATTTTTCAACTTTTCCGCTTCATGCCAGACTGCCTTTGCGGCATTTTTGATGCCTTCTACTGCTTTCTTGGCACCATCCAGGATATGCCCGGCTACTTCCTCGGCTGCATGTAGGGCCGCTTTGGCTACTTTCTCCGCATCTTCCAGGACTGCTTTCGCTTCCTCAAAGGCAGGACCGAGGATCTTCCCTACTTTATCTGCGATTTCAGCCACTTCTTTGCCTACAGCTTTGCCTATCTTGTTGGCCTCATCTTTAGCGTGATTAAGTGCCTTTTTGCCTTCTTCCCCCAATTTTTTGGCTGCCTTTTCAGCATCATCTCCTATTTGCCCCACTTCATTGAACGCATCCGCTGCTAGCTTCTTTGCTTCTTTTTCTGCATTTTCAGCGCCTTTCATAATATCCTCGCCGACCTTTATGGCCTCACCTTCAGCGTCATGAAGTGCCTTTTTTCCTTTTTTTAGAGCATCTTTCCCTATTTTTTCGGCTTCTTTGGCAGCTTTTTTTCCGATCTTTCCGGCCTCATTTATGCCATTTATAATCAAATGTCCAGCACCTGCAAACAAGTCTTCAAACAGATCTTCTGCATTGTCCAGAATCTGCTGTTCGACTTTCCCGGCCAGTTCTTTCAAATCGCTGAAGACTTCTTCACTATCTTTATTTGTGATCCTGATTTCGGGCAAATCCAGTTGTGTGCCTTCAAAGTCAAAATCTCCATTGACAATCAATTCAAATTCAGTGCTACTCACGGTGATCTCCAAAGAACCCTCAAAACCCGTGTCCAGGTCGATCGAGGGCAAATGCACACCCAGGATGTCGGGCATATCGATATCGATATCCAGCTGTACGCTAAAGGATCCTTCTGCATGAAATCCCTCTTTGCCCAGGCTGCAGCTCAGATCTATATTCGCTACTCTCCCTGCGCTTGCATGGTAACGAAAGTCAAAGCCATTATCTGCGACCTCTGCCGATACTTGTGTATGTAATACCTGAAACAATTCTACTTCAAAGTCTATGTGGAAATAGGGCGAATGCCCACTATTGATCTCTACGACAGGGCCGCCGGCTTCGATGAGTACTTCTTCTTTAGCCGAAATTGCTTCCCAGCTCGTCTTGTCATCTGAACCACCGGGCCAAATATCCTTTCCAGGTTCCCAACCATTCTTCTTGCGTTTAATTTCCTCCCCGGCGCCAGTGAGCTTCAACACATCCACGAGATTGATTGGATCCATTTGAGCCTTTGCTTTGAAGGCCGAAGTCCCATTGCCCGACTGAAACTCAAACTTCCCGTAAATCGTGAAGCCAAACATATCCATGAAACCCTCGAATCTCTCGCCTGGCTTTACATAGCTGCCATCAGGAATGAGGATGCGGGATTTGGCGTAGTGCATCGAAACATCTCTGAAGGCGATTTTATCAAATATGGGCTCAAGCGCTTTGTACTGATTGTATAGGGACTTAAGTCCTTCTTCTGTATAGTGGCTCAGAATCCCCACAGGATCATTTCCGTCACTGATATAGGCATCTGCTTTTTGGACGAACTTGGCTACATCATTTGCTTCCTTCATATACTTTCCGAGTCCTGTAAATACCTCAAACATCAGGAACAGGTTCAGGTCATTCATTGCAAAGGCTGCGTACTGCAACACAGGGATCTCTTCAATCATCTCCAGGACCATGGAGGCATTCCCATGATACTGCTCCTCCAGTACGTGAAAATCTACCATAAAGCCCAAATCCACGCCTTCAGGTTCAAATTGTAGGCCGAGTTCCAGGTTGTACTCTTTGTGGAGTACCACGCCCGGAAAGGCAGCTGGTGGCGGTAAAGGCGGTCCATCTTCGACCTGTATCAAGCCATAGATCCCGTGTTCGTCCACATCCAGGGTAACGGTAAATGTATGATGTTCATGCCCGATCACCAGGTCTATGGTTCCGCTGATCCCAACAGTCAGCTCATCGCCTTTGAAGCTAATACTCAGGATGCCATCCTCTATCACGAATTGATCATGGCCAGCAGAAAAAGAGACTCTGCCTGGCAGGATAGCGCGTAGCCCAATGGTATTGGTATTGGAATCCGTACCCTTTCCGATAATGATCTGCCCGATGATGCCATCCAGATCGATGGCTTTGGAGAGGGTTTGCATCGCAGGATTCGAGCTGCTGCCAAAAGTAATTTCACCCGCAATCTGCAGGGCATTTGCGAGTAGCATGCGCTTTTGCTTCCTCTCCTTCAACAAGAGCTCTTCGGCGGGCAGGTCCTGCTGCTGCGCATGATCAGAACTAAGATCTAGCACCTCAGCTGGAATCATGCCCGGTGGGATATACTTCTGATCCTTCATGTCAGAGAAGATGATGAACAGCGGCTTGAAATCGACGATTTCTGTGATCTTATCCAGCAGATCGATCGAGTCAATCCCGGGGATATCTGACAAAGACTTATCTGCAAATCGGGCTCCCATTGCTATCCCCCAACCACTTCCGCTATTTCGTGCCCCAAGAAATATGTCCTCAAAAAAATTGTGAGAGGCTTCTGCCTCGGCTGACAGATAGCGCAGCCCTTCATGCTCCTCAAATTCCACATGTACTTTGTCATAGGTAAGTATATCACCTGTGAAGATCTCTTGCGATCCCGGCACAGAATCGCTAAAATGCTCTCCCCAATTATCGATCCCCAAGAAATTAGTCAGCCCCATGAGATCATCTTCTTCTGCCCCATTGATGGACAGGCTGAGCGACTCATCATTACCATCACGGCTGAAAGAACATTCCATCAGGACCATATGGCTTTCGTCATTCCAGTTTGTTATCTTCCACACTGCTCCCAGGTCCAGGGATATGGGGTGTAGGGTAAAACCCATAAACACTTCAGCCAGCTCAAATTTGGCAAGTTCCTCCAATGGCTTGAGTCCCAGCAAAGACTCCATGTTGGTCAGCTCCAACAAGTCTTTGAGTCCGATGGTATGCTCTCCTTCCCCCTTCCACTCTATAAAGAATGCGGGGCCTGTATCCCTTGAGTAAGATGCCGTAACGAGGAGGCTTTCCTCACTGTCTGCAGGCTTGTGCATCCAGGACAATTGCACCTCGGTAGCTCGTGCACCTGTTGTGTCTTTTGCGCTGATTATGGCTACCTGAATGGTTTCGGTACTTCCGCCGAAGGGAATGTCATCGGGGATTTTCCATTGGCTTTTCCCAGCAATATGGACCGAATTTGCAGCAGAGTTGTAGGCCAGCTCCACATCAGAGAGGCTGATGTCAGGAAACTCATGAGGGACTGTCGCTCCAAAATTGCCCAGCAGTTGGGCAAATAAATTCGTGATTTTTATCTCTTCTCCTGCCTTACTCCGCCCTTCAAATTCCCAGGAGCCATCACTTTGATGGGCGGCCTGTACGCTGAGATGGGTGCCTCCCAACTCAAACTGGCCTAGGACAAACTGGCGGCTGCCAGAGCTGTCTTTGGAAACCTGGAGATTGATATCTTCCAGGACAAAGGTTCCATGGCCACCTGGATCGAATTTTCCCTGAAGCTCAATAGCAAAGGCATGTCGTTTGGGACCAAAGAAATAGGTATAGCTCGCATCTGTCACCTCAAAATTCATGTGAGGGATATGGAGGCCACCAAATGCGCTATCGGCAAAGCTTGCCAAATCTGCATTTCCTTGATGAACAAAACGCGCATCGATGCGAGATCCCTGCTGATAGCTTGCTTCAAATATCCAGTTATGGATATTGGCTTTCCCATAGATCTCGACCTGGGGTTTCCATTGATTGGCTTTCGAGAGATGAATCCCCACTTTGGGAGCTTCTATGCTTAGCTTGGGTGTCTCTACCACGTCCCAGGTCATTGTCCCCCCAGTCGTACTATCGACTACCTCCAGAATGGCTACCACTTCATTCACTTCTTTGGTTGTGGTATTGAAGCCCAGTTTCAGCTCATGTAAGCCAATGGTGGGTGTATGCTCCCCAAAAGAAGGCAACTGGGCTTCAATATCACCTCCGCCCCCCAGAGAGGCCAGGGTGTTGATGCCTTTGCTCAGGCTAAGCGGCTCATGAAAGATGCCGTCCAGGCTTAGCTGACCCGTTTTGTCAAACCTCCCGGCGATGGAGATATTCTTCAGATCACCGATGTCACATTGGAGACTCAAGATCAGCTCGTCCTGTCTGGCTGAGCCCTGTTTGGGCAGACTTGTCCCTTTGATGACACTCCAATTGCTGATGTGAAAGGGCCCAAGAGACGCTTCCTTGTATGTTGCAAAAGACAAGACCAAATGTGGCACCTGTTGATGGCTATTCAATATCCCCCTGATCGTGGCTCCCTCAATTTCCGACCCCAGAATGTCTTCGGTCCAGCCTGCTAGCCATTTATTACCTAACTTGTCATAGGGCAATTGCATGGAGTCTGCCACCAGATTCAGGCCTGACTCTACTGAAAGTCCATCCCAGCCAAAGTCTGTATCGTGAATCTGAGGCATATTTCCTGCTACAAACAGATACGCTCCCTTAAACTTGGTTTCTTCAAACAAAGCGGCACCAGTCTTGTTTTCTGCCGATTGAGGGACTGTGGCTAAGAGGGAGGTCATGATCCAATTGGCAGGGAGTGTGACGACGATATAAAATGCCTCAACCTTGGCAAGCGAGGTCTGGAAAACAGCTTTTACCTGATATTCTGTTCCCCATACACGCATCTTACCCTTGATGGTCCGTGGGTTTGAGGAGGCATTGTCTTCCTCAATTTTGATAGAAAGGTTTCCTTGTGCATCTGCAAGCGGTGCCAACACATGTCCATTCTTTCCCAACTGGACAGCATTGGTTTTGAGAGTCAAGGTGTTAGCCTTACGATTTATGAATGTATCTAAAACAGCCATGATGTTGATTTGAGGAGATGTGAATTACATAACGACCCCTTTGAATCGTTTTTTGAAGGTTAATTCAGCAGGAGGGCTACCATCTTTATTGCGCAGCAAGAATGGTGCTGCATAGATCCGACTGTCTGCCAGTTCCTGGAGCGGCTCAACAACTGTCTTATAGTATTTTTCCACTTCCTTTTCATTTGCATTGGCAGCTTCGAGGTATTCATTTACTTCATTCTTTACCTCATCATCTGTTTTCCAGCCATCTCTGTATTGGGGGACACCTCTAAACTCAAGTGTATCCAATTCCCGCAATACATAGCAACCCAGGATGGGGAGTGTTTCAAACACCTCTTTTCCAAAGAGTTCTCCACTGTTCAATATTTCTTCTGCTATCTTAGCTCCCCGCCGATACAAAGCAAATTGATAAACAGTGTATCCAAATCTGCCAACGGCAGTTGCGATACCAGACACGCGCGTAGGGTCAAGCATCCCACCAACAAGGTCAATGGAGTACGTACCCAATTTTACGATGTGCTTTTCACGCTTTTTCGTGTATACCTTGCGCATGGCTTCTACACTTTCCTTGGCAATTTCAGCGTCCAGCATCTTTGTCCGCTTGTCGATTTTGTGAATTTTGACTTCAGTGAGTGCCAAAAAGACGGACTCCCCAACTACTTTCACAGCACCTTTCACAGACTGAACGATTGGCAATACCCCGGATCCAAGTTCTCCAAGAAATTCTGCGACCTCAATGGCCAAAGGGAGGGATTGTGCAGCCCATCCTGACCCTTCGCTGATGCTGAGGAGTGCTTGTACCTGTCCTCGAAGGCTGGCATGCTTGGATTCATCATTATCTGATACCGGGACAACTTCTGAACTCGCATCTTTAAAATTTTTGTTGATTTTCTTTACTTCAGTTTTTAAATCGTTGGTCATTTTTGCCTTGGCAATCCTATCCATGCCAAAATTTCGACCCTCAAGGATGTCGGTTATTCGATCATCCATGGACATGATGTATTGAGGGCCTCTTTCTATCTCCTTTACCTCTTTACGATGGGTCTGTAGGAATTTTTCTTCCTTTTTATAAAAGATCTTTGCCTTACCCTTTTTGATTTTTTCGTTGATCTGATCAACTATTTTCTGGTCCGAACTTTTGGAAAATAAACCCATAGTATGTCAATTTAGGGCATGAAAAATAGGAAGCTCTAATGAAGCTTCTCAACAAATAGACAATAGTGAGAGTTTTTGTATTTAAGTACTTGTCAATAAGTAGCCTAAATCAAAAAGTCAGAAAATATGGAAAGTGTCTTTGTTCTTAAAATATGAATGTGTAAACCTGTCGATTTTCAATATGATAAATTTTGGGAAATATTCAAAATATTGAATGATTCATTAGGGTTTTCTAATAAAATGTATTCAAGCATTTGCGGAGCAAATCTGTCCTTTGAGGACAGAATATAGGTAGAATGAATCTATGTCAAAGACAGGCCTGCCATCGGTAGGCCATGTGATGGCTGTCTATATTTCGTACCTAGGGCACGAAATGAAGCCTCATGGTTGTTCTTTCTACCAACATGTTGTACCCATGGGCACAACATGGAATCTCCTCAACTCTACAATTCGTGCTGTTTGGGCTTGTATAGAAAAACCCTGAGCAATGAAAAGTGTGAGGTCGAGAATGGAAGACGAGTGGGTTTGAATGTGTTTGTATTCGGGTTGGGAGTTTTACGAAAGTTCCAAACTTTCGTAAAACTGACAGGTAGGGATCACAGAATTGGAGGCATTGCCCGAAATTTTTTAGTTTAAAGCCCACTAGCCAATTCTAAGCGAAGGATTCATTGGATGAGAAGCCATCACAACTACGCTAAGGAAATGAATCTCCGAGGACCGAAACCTTCGTCAGCAACCAATTTTTCTGACTCACAGCCTGGGTCGATTGAATATCTCCTTCCAGTAGCGACAACTCTTTATGAATCTCCTCATGTGGCAGAATGATCGATTGGGACCGTAATTGTGCCAATTTTTTGACGAATCGAATCAGGTTGAGATGTACCTCCCGTTGATAGTCAGATATGAGCCTGTTCCTGCGCAAGGCGGTGGCAAAGGCATGCAGCAAAGCATCAAGCCCCTCTTCTTCCTTCAATTCATAATAGATTTTGAGCAGCAAGGTCTTGGCACCCAGTAGGTAGAATACATCTTCAAACTCTACCTGAGTGAGCAGGCGCATGGCTTTTCGGTATTCCTTTTTGGCATAGTGGACATGGGCATAGTTGTAAGTAAGGGAATTGTCGCGATATTCGGGCGCGATTTGATATTGGAACTGTTGCAAAAAAGCCTCTGTCCATGCAAATTCAGAAAGCCGGATGCCAAGGGCGACGATGTTTTTGACATCCCAGGGAGAGATCCATTTGCCAAATTTCAAGAGATTCCGATCAATCAGGGTTTGGTAGACAGCCAGCAATTCACCCAGATATTCCTCTCTGCCCCGATTGCTCTGCTTGATGCAATAATTTTGTACATATTGGTACATCGGATGAAGGGCAGGGGCAGGAATTTCTGGACCATAGCTTTCCAATAAGCCTTTCAACTGTTGGAAATGCCCAGCTTCGTCAGGTTCCAACAGCGTGAGTAGGATATGATAATAAATCTGAATATTGGGATAAGACGCATAGCGCTGGATATGCGCTCGGATATACACAATGAATTCACTGGCAGGGCCTTCCAGGAGATTCCCTTGTAAGATGTTTTGTCGATTGACTTGTTGACAAACATTCTTGAGCATAGCTGTCACATAAAACAAGTCCAGGGATTCGATTTTGCGAGAAAGACTCTGATCAAAGGTTCGTTCCTCTCTGGTCAGGAAAAACACATTGCGTTCTTCCTCAACGACAAATTGCTGGTAGAAATCCTCTTCAAGCTGAAAACCTGCTCTTTGCTGCTCAAATTTTCGACTTTCCTGTTGAAAAATCTGATCCAACCCACGTTTCCGCGCGCTCATCAGAAGATGGTGGCGAAATTCAAATGAATCAGCAGTCATGTGTTCATACGCCAGGAAATCTTTCAGGAAGCGGGTCAGATAAGACAACAGATTGCTGATCCGGTGGTAATTGTATGCCTTTTTTGGAAAGATTCGTTGATGTAACTGCTCCCGACTGACAAAGGCAGGCAAATGCTCCACAATCAAATCCAGCAAGATCAGCAGCTTGTTATCCGTATTGAAAAAGGGAGATTGGAGGTATTTTCTAAACCGGGTCTTCTCTACAGCAGACAGGCTATTCAATAAGTGGATCAGTTTCATGTTGTTCGTAAATTCTTCCCTAAAAACAAAGCATAAATATATTGATAGTCAGGTGATTGTTTATAAAAAAATCAGACTTTTACTCTAAAAATGAGTGGGATTGTATTTCATCCTCTGCCCGGAACCTCCCTATCTTTGACTCAGTACAACAACATTAACTCATTTAAGGTATGCGAACGCTATTCATTTTCCTCCTGTCAGCTTTGAGTTCACTGAGTCTCATGCAGGCTCAGAATTTTCAATGGGTCAATCAAATGGGAGCTCCAAACGGGTGGGAGTATACCACCCAGGTAGATGCAGACTCTTCAGGTTATTCATATGTGGTGGGTAATTTTTTCGGGACCGTAAGCTTTGGAAGCACCACGCTGACAGCTAGCTCTTCTTCGGATATGTTTGTGGCGAGACTTGACCCAAATGGAGCATATGAATGGGTACGGCAAGTCAATACTGTAGGGAGTACCACGACAGAGCTTTGTGTGGATAAATTTGGTGGCAATGTCTATGTCGCGGGGAATTATTGGTCTGGAACGATAGACTTCGATGGTATCACCATCAATTCCTCCGGTGGCTCTGGGGCATACATTGCCAAATATGATGCGCTAGGGGTGATTCAATGGGTGGAGGAGATACCAAATGGGATAGCAGTAGGTGGCCTGGATACAGATGCCCAGGACAATCTCATTGTGGCAGGCTCTTACTATGATGTGGTGACCATTGGCACGACAAGCTTGCCACACAATGGAAATACGCAATATGTAAGTATATTTCTGGCAAAATACACCACCAATGGTCTCCCCCTTTGGGCAGAGCCCATTGAAACCATTTCACTCGGGAATGGTTTGGGGAGTTATGTCAGCGATCTTCAAATCAGTCCCCAGGGAGACATCGCTGTGACAGGGATATTTGGAAGTGAAAGTGTCTTTGGTAGCGATACCTTATACAGTATCCAGGACAGTGGGGATATGTTCGTCGCCAAATATGATGACAATGGCAATTATCTATGGGCAAAGGATACAGATGCAACTGGACATGTGCAGCCTGGAGGGATCTCTGTAGGTGAATCTGGTGCGATTTATGTGACAGGTTTTTTTACTAATCAAACGAGTTTTGGGCCTATCACCCTTGACAATATGGGCTGGAACAATATCTTCGTCGCCCGATACGCCAGCAATGGAGAGGTAGACTGGGCCATTCGGGAAGGAAGTTCAGGCTTCAGCAAAGGCTGTGATATCTGGACAGATGCTACTGAACATGTCTATGTGGTTGGAGAGTATGAAGGGACCAATGACATCGGAGACACGACCCTGCTTACCCCTTTCAACAAAGCCAACCTATTCGTCGCCCGCTACGACTCTACCGCTTCCTTTGAGTGGATTCAAACTGCTGGAGACAGTGTCGGATATATAAGCTGTTATGCCATGGCGATGGATGATTCCCTCAACATCTATGTCGCTGGTGCCTTTAGCAATGCAGTGAATTTCGGACCATTTCCTGTGTCCACCAATAATACCGGAACTGCCTGGGACGGATTTCTCCTGCGGATGAACGATATCACTCCCTATATCTATCCACCTGATAGTGTATGGCCCGGTGATGCGAATTATGATTTGATTGCAAATTACAATGACCTCCTCTCGATCGGGATTGGATTCGGCAGCACAGGAGCTGTCAGACCCAATGCCAGCATCAACTGGATTGGACAAGTGGCGAATAATTGGGCAGATACTTTGTTGAATGGCACCAATTACAAGCATATCGATTGTAATGGAGATGGAGTCATCAATATACAGGATACCCTTGCGATTAACCTCAATTATGGCTTGACACACAATAAGCGAGATGGAGATGAAAAAAATGGACCATTGCTGTATACAGAATTTGTTGGAGATACCATTATGGCGGGAGACACTGTAGATGTGATCATCAATCTTGGGACAGACCAGGAGCCTGCAGTTGACCTGTATGGAATCGCCTTTACCCTCCAATATGATTCCTCCCTTGTTGAACCCAACAGCATCAGCGTGAGTTATGACAATTCCTGGTTGGGGACGTATGGAAGCGATATGATCGCCATGTCGAAAAACTTCCCCCTTGACGAATCAATGGATTTTGGCCTTACCCGTATCAATCATCTGGACACCACTGATTTTGGAGAAATTGCCCGATTGTCCATCATCATGATCGATGATCTGACTGCCAAAACGCTGCTGTCAGAAGTGCTAACCATTACTCCAGTAAGCTATCAGGCAATTTCAAGTGATGAATCTTCGATTGACCTGAGCCTGGGAGCTGACTCGATCGTGATCGTTCAGGAAGAGGAAACCGATCCTACGGCCATTGATCCAAGCCTGAATGCCTTAGCCACCATTTATCCCAATCCTGTTCAGGATGAATTGATGATACAGCTGACCGGCATTCAAGGAGAAGGCATTGAGATACGAAATGCTTTAGGACAATCCTTGTATCGACAGCAGGTGAGATTTGTAGAAAAGAAGATTAATCTCAGCGAATTCCCAGATGGATTGTACCTGCTTGAAATCCTGACCGAGCGTGGGAAAATTATCAAAAAGATCCTTGTGCAATAAACATCGGATTACCCTTTGATTGCTGTCCAGACAAGACTGAGGATTTCAACCGCTTGATGAAATGAATACTAGAGGAAGGACCTTTTGCTTGGGAGATGTGCTGAATCCCGATGGTAAAGGGTTCTTCTGTATGTCAGATGATCATGGCTAGAGAGTAGGAATCGCGACTATCCTCTTGATGCTTAAGCAAGTTTTACGTGCTGATATTTTCGAATTCTCCGATCAGTAGTGAGAAGGGGCACACCTAATACATTCGCAGTAGCTACAATGATTTGATCTGCCGGGTCATTATGGAAATCCCCTGGTAATTGAGTTGAGGCTATTGAAATTTCGGGACTTAAATTGATAAGTTGGATGCCGGGATATTCTAGAGCATGAGAAATCCACTGATCAATTGGCTGGGTAAAGCCAATTCTTCCTTTTTCATGAAGTTTCGCCACCTCCCACACAGAGATAGTTGATAAACCTAAACCATTGACTTCCTCTTTTTGGATGATCTTTCTATTCGAATCCGACAGCTGTGGGGAATCGTCCACCCACCAAATCCACATATGCGTATCAAGAATAATCATGCCAAAGCTTCCCAATCATCTTCTGCTACAGAATCAAACGGACGATCAAAAAAGGTAACTGATCCCCTCAATGGATATTTTTTCTCAGTCGGTTGCTGGATTTGTTCCTGGCGATACCTGCTTAACAAGAACTCAATAAAATCGAGAACCTGTTTTTGAATAGAACTAGGTAAATGGGAAATATGGTAAATCAACTGATTCATGAAGATTAAATCTTTATGAAAGGTACGTTTTTTTGTTCAATAAGGATAATTGATCAATGACAAGGATTCTTTCGTCCTTTCATCACTCCCCCATAATCCCCATTTGTTTCATCAGAAAGGTCGCATTGAGATTTTGGGAAATGCCATCCTGTAGCTTATAATCAAAAGCCAGTCGATCCTCTGCAATCTCAACTTCGAAGCGTTTGTTGAAGGCATGAGCCGGATACTCTTCTGTCAAGGTACCAAGTGATAAGTCATGGGTTGCGATCATCCCTACAGCCTTGAGTGAAATGAGTTGCTCGATGAATTTTCTCGAGCCCGTCTGCTTGTCTTTGGAATTGGTGCCGCGAAGCATCTCGTCCACGATGACGAAGGTCGGACCTTCCGCTTTGAGTTTGTCAATGATGGCTTTGAGTTGTTTGAGTTCTGCAAAAAAGTAAGACTCATGATCAGACAAGGAATCGGTGGCACGAACACTGGTGATCAGATCAATGGGGACAAACCGCATCTCTCTGGCACAAACGGCTGCGCCACTCATTCCCAGGATAAGATTGACCCCTACTGTGCGAAGGAATGTACTTTTGCCAGCCATATTTGCACCCGTAATGATCAAAAATTCTCCCGATTTGCTGAGTTGCATATCATTGTTCACGCGCGTATCATGAGGGATCAGGGGATGTCCTAGATCCTTAGCATGCAAATGAAAATCTTCTTCCTCAAGTGTAGGAAAAACAAATGTGGGATGATGCCAGCAAAATCTTCCCAGACTGAGTTGTGCATCCCATTCTGCCAAGATCTCAAACCATTGATCGACACTTGCCTGATAGGTCTCTCGCCATGCTTCCAGTTTGAGCATATAGCGGATGTCCCACAATAGTGCTCCATTGAGAAACAAAATCGCTGCTGCATTGAGACGCTGGTCAAATCGATAAGCCAGATCCGCCAACAGAGAGATGGCTTCTCCTGCTTGCTTTCCATCTGTTTGCAGAGTATTGGCCTGTTGTTGGAGGAGAGGGGTATGCCAGTCCTGGGATTCGATTTGCTGGAAGAGTTTGCCGAATTTGTTCAGCAATCGAGACTTGCGTCCCAATTGATGGTGCTGTCGGTTGACTTCCTTGATGTTTGCCCCGACGATCACCCACTGAACCAAAAAGACCAAACCTGCTGCTGCACCAGGGATTTGGTAGGCCCCCAAGGTGTCGCGAAGCCCAGGAATATCTGGAATCAGCCATCCTGCGAGACATAGAAAAAACAAGACAGGCAGCCAGATCGCCAATTGTCGCATATAGGGTCGATTGCTGAATTTGGGTGGTTCTGTGGCCCAACTCAGCAGGGCCAACGCATCTTTGGGACCTTCTTTCTCGCCAAGACTCAATGCCTGGAAGTTCAATCCCCATTCAGTCTTCTCCGCGAGTTCCTGTACTGCTTTCTGCCGGGATCGAATCCTGGAGGCAGTCAATTCTGGTTGGAGCAGCCATGCTGCCAGCCGATCCCTTCCTGACAGGGTTCCGGTCCGGTTGATGTATTGAAAGATAGAACCCGGACCAAACAAGTCCATATCATAGGAATAAGGATGGCGTGGATTGATCCATTCTTTTCCCTGATCAAAAGTAAAATATTCTCCAGCCAGGGCTTTCAATTCGTTGGTCATCAAACTGAGTCGACGTTGGAGATGCTCGCGCTTGTCTGCCACCTCACTGTGCCGCTTGATCAAGTAGAGGAATGCAAGCAAGGCAGCGACGCCCCCTGCCAACCCCAGCCCTACATGTAGCTGAAATAAGCCATAGGTTAGCCCGACGCCTAGCAGAAATACCACAAGTCTTGAGTAAGAGAGAAGGTTATATCGTTTGTTGATGGCTGCCAGAGATTGTTCATCCTGGGCAATCCATGTTTGATAGTTGTCTGCAGGTTGGTGCGTCATTATTTGTCAAGCTTCTTTTTCCGAATTAAAAATACAAATCCATTTTTTCTCCCAATCTCTTCAATATCTGGAACATGTCCTACCAATCGGTCCAATCGATGGATTTTGGTGGTGATGTACACATCCTTATCAATCTCTCCAAATAGCAACCAGTTGATGTCATGGGCTTTGGAGTCGGGTTCCGAGGGGGGAACCTGCCCATAAAAATAAGGAGCATAACTTTTATAACTAAATGGAGCGACATAACAGTCCTTTCCTTGCAACTGTTCCCAATGCTCGATAGCCGCACGTTGAGAATAAGACTCTACTTTGTTGACATAAAAGATCAATGCCAGAATGACGAACAAGGCACTTCCTCCGAAGAGGGTCCAGCTTCCCTTGTTGAAAGAACCAGCCAAAAACAAACGGTCAGCTCCGAACATAAGTGCGAGCAAGCATACACCGGGAATAAACTCCCAGCCTGACCAGGGAACTTCTGCCCGGATACTGGCTACAGCAGAAGGGTCATTGGCATAGAGAGGTTCAAGAAAATCCAGGGAATTGGCCAAGATTGGAGCAGAGATGCACAACAAGGCATACAAGCCGCCGATCCCGTATAATCCCCAACGCAAGATGCCATTCCATTGAATGTGCTCATGGGACAAGCGATATAGCGTCAGAGCGGATAGATAGGTCAGGGGAAAATAGCAGAGAGAAGAATAATGAATGATCTTGGATTGAACCAGAGAAAAGAGAATCAAAACCACCCAAAACAGGGCCAGCATCCAAAAGCGAAAATCTTTTTTGTATCCTGTTTCTATCTTGCCCAGAAGGCTTTTTAATGCGAATATGGATGCTGGAAAACAACCGATCAGCAAGACGATGACATGATATCCCAGAAATCCCCCATGGCCAGCATCCTTGGTTTGCAATAAGCGAATCTGATAGGTGGTAAATTCTGTGATGAACCAACTTCCGTTTTTCCAGCTTTCTATTCCCAGCCAAAGACCAAATGGAAAGAGTGCTGCCACTGCGAAAAGCAGGACTTGAGGAATCCCAACAAAAAGACGAAATCGCTTTTTGATCCAGTACACCAGCAACACAAGGCCAATGATCAGGCCAGCAACCGGCCCTTTGGTCAGGACTGCCAGCCCCAGCACAAGCCCTCCCAGGGCAAAATAGGTTCCTGAACGTAATGGAAGGTCAAGCTCCGACAGCTCATCACGCTTCCAATATCCTTGTACAAATAAATACAGGCCCGCAAAAATGAAGAGATTGAACCAGGGATCAATGATGCCTGATTTGAAGTATAAATGAGGCAAAACAGATCCGAAATAACTCAAGGCCCAAAAGATACCAAATCTGCTGTCATACAATTTTTGCCCAATTCTGACTAATAAGCCCAGGGTAAGAATCCCACAAATAGCGTTGGGCAGTCTCGCAGCATATTCCCCTATTCCCAAACCCTTCATGGCAAGGACCTGTAGCCAAAAGAACAAGGGAGGTTTCTCCCAGAAAGGTTGAAAGTTGATGTGAACCCTGAGATAATCTTCCAAGAGAATCATTTCCCGGGCCGCTTCGGCGAAATTGATCTCATCCCAATCGAACAAATGAACCTCTCCCAGCCATGGCAAAAAGAAAATGGCCCCCAGCAAACTGAAGAGCAAGACGGGACGTTGAAGAAGACCAGAAATAAAACGTTTACCTGTCATCGGGCTTCAATTGAGGCTGCAAGATACCTGAAACTTTGGTATCTTTGAATTGTGAAAAAAGGAAAGAAACTTATCCGATTTGACTGGGCAATCAAAAAATTGCTCAGAAATAAGGCCAATTTTGATATCCTAGAAGGCTTTCTCAGCGAATTGCTTTCAGAAGATATTGTGATTAAGCAAATCCTTGAAAGTGAGGGGAATAAGGAGGAAGAGAATGACAAGCACAACCGTGTGGATATTCTGGTCAAAGATTCAAAAGGTGAATTGATTATTGTAGAGGTCCAGAATAGTAAAGAGTATGATTATTTCCATCGGATCTTGTATGGTACTTCTAAGGTGATTACAGAACACATCAATGAGGGGAAACCTTATTCTGAAGTCAAAAAAGTGATTTCGATTACCATTGCATATTTCGATCTTGGTCAAGGAAAAGATTACGTATATCATGGGGTGAATCAGTTCAAAGGAATTCATAGTGGTGACATTCTCAATTTGTCAAATAAACAAAAAGATGTTTATCAGGTAAGCGAGGTGCATCAGATATATCCTGAATATTGGCTCATCAAAGTGGATAAATTCGACGAGGTGATACAGGATAAATTGGATGAATGGATATATTTTCTAAAAACAGGAGAGATTCAGGATGAATTTTCTGCAAAGGGATTGACGGAGGCAAAGGAGAAGTTAGATAAAATGAGGCTTTCAGAAGAGGAACAGGCAGAATATAAATATTTTTTAAAACGGCTTCGCGACATTGCCAGCGAGCAACATACCAAGATGATAGATGCAGAAATCCTGATAGAGGAGACATTAGAAAAGGGAATTGCAAGAGGAATAGAAATAGGGATCGAACAGGGGATCGAACAGGGGATCGAACAGGGGATCGAACAAGGGATCGAACAAGGGATCGAACAAGGGATCGAGGAAGGACTTCAGCAGGGAATGGATCAAAAAGAAAAAGATGCTGTGATAGGATTTCATACTATTGGTGTGAGTGTGGATCAAATTGCTTTGGCTTTGAATATACTGGAAGAGAAGGTGAAAAACATTATCGAAGAATATCAACAGAAAAAGTAACCTCCACACTGAATGATACCAACACATACCCAGACCATTGCCCGAGAGATGGGTCTGCAAAACCGGCAAGTCGCAGCTACACTCACACTTTTGGGAGAAGGAGCGACCATTCCGTTCATGGCGAGATATCGGAAAGAGATAACCGGGAGCCTGGATGAAGTTCAATTGGCACAAATCAGGGATCGAATAGAGCAATTGCTGGCTTTGGACAAAAGAAGGGAGGCCATCCTCAAGTCTCTGGACGAACGAGACTTGCTGACAGACGAATTAAAGCAGGCTGTGGAAGCAGCTCAGAGTATGAGTGAATTGGAAGATATTTATTTGCCTCATAAACCCAAAAGACGAACAAGGGCCACCATTGCCAGAGAAAAGGGGCTGGAAGGTCTGGCCAAAGAATTGATGAACCAGCATCCGAGTTTGAAGGTGTCTGACCTGGCCCAATCATTTGTCAGTGCAGAGAAGGGGGTGGCCAATATCGAAGAAGCCCTGCAAGGAGCCAGGGATATCATCGCCGAATGGGTCAATGAAGACAAAGAGGCGCGTGCCAGCATCCGAGATCTCTTTTTTCGCAAAGCTACCATTACATCCAAACTCATCAGGGGCAAGGAAGAAGAGGGCGCGAAATACAAGGATTATTTTGAATGGAATGAATCAATTGCCAAAATCCCCTCCCATCGCTTGTTGGCCATGAGACGAGGAGAAAAGGAACTGATTTTGTCCCTCAACATTCGACCCGAAGAGGAGGAAGTACACTATCGACTGGACAAACAATTTGTGAAAGGGAGGAGTGCCGCTTCACAGGAAGTCAAGACCGCTGTCCATGATGCCTATAAACGATTGATGGGTCCCTCTCTGGAAACTGAAACGAGAGTGATGACCAAGGACAAGGCCGATGAAGAAGCCATTCAGGTGTTTGTGGACAATCTGCGTCAGTTGTTATTGGCTGCACCCTTGGGGCAGAAAGCGACCATGGCGATCGATCCCGGATTCAGAACAGGCTGCAAGCTTGTTTGTCTGGACCCTCAGGGACAATTATTGGAACACACTGCGATCTATCCCCATCCGCCCCAGAAACGTGTGTCCATGGCGAGTGTAGTGGTTGAGGAATTGGTCGCCAAGCATCAGATTGAAGTAATCGCCGTGGGGAATGGAACAGCGGGTCGGGAAACCGAGACCTTCTTGCGAGGGATAGAATTGCCGTCTCGACCAACAATCGTGATGGTCAATGAGAGTGGGGCTTCTGTGTATTCTGCTTCACCTGCTGCGCGTGAAGAGTTTCCGGATCATGATGTAACGGTAAGAGGATCGGTCTCTATTGGCAGGCGATTGATGGACCCATTGGCGGAGTTGGTAAAAATTGATCCCAAATCCATAGGTGTGGGACAATACCAGCATGATGTAGACCAAAATGCCCTGAAAAAAAGTCTGGATGATACGGTTGTTTCCTGTGTGAATGCCGTAGGCGTGGAGGTCAACACTGCCAGCAAGCAACTGCTGACCTATGTATCTGGCTTGGGCCCTTCTCTTGCCCAAAATATTGTCAGCTTCAGAGAGGAACAAGGGCCATTTGACAGCAGAAAAGCTTTGCTGAAAGTCCCTCGATTAGGCGCAAAGGCATTTGAGCAAGCGGCAGGTTTTCTGCGGATACGGGATGCCAAGAACCCACTGGATGCGAGTGCTGTTCACCCGGAGCGATATAAGCTTGTGGCTACGATGGCCAGGGATTTGGGGGTGAAGGTACAGGATTTGATCGAGCAAGAAGTACTTCGTAAGCAAATACAGTTACAACGATATGTTAGCGATGAAGTGGGAATGCCAACCCTGAAAGACATTTTGCAAGAACTAGCCAAGCCCGGCAGGGACCCACGGGAGCAATTCGAAGCATTTCAGTTCGCCGAGGGCATCAATGACATCAACGACTTGCACGAGGGTATGGTCTTGCCTGGAATCGTGACCAATATCACCAATTTTGGTGCCTTTGTAGATATTGGGGTTCATCAGGATGGTCTGGTGCATATCAGCCAGATTGCTGATCGCTATGTCAGTCATCCGGGAGAGGTGGTCAAGGTCCATCAACAGGTCCAAGTAAAGGTGATCGGGCTCGACATTCCCCGTAAGCGAATCAATTTGTCCATGAAGACTGGTGAATCTCGTCCCCCGAGACCCAGAAGGGAAGATCGATCCAGTAGAAGAGATAGCAACAAGCCACAGGAGAATGAATTTTTCCGCATGAAGAAACAACAAAGAAAGAAGCGACGATAGGGGAGCTTGTTGTAAGAAGAAGATTCCTCGTATCACTGTAACACTTCTGAATACAGGGCCCTCTGACATCCAGTTTGTCTAAATTTACGTATATTAGAGCCAAGCAATTCTAAGCATCTTACCCGATGAGTATCAAGGAACAAATAAGTAAGCCTGCAATTATCTACCCTGACTCTGATGGCAAGCCTATGGCCGACAATACCTTGCAGTTTGAATGGATTGCTAAAATCAAAGGAGCACTGGAGTTTGTTTTCAAGGATCAAGTCGATGTCTTTGTGGCTGGAGACCTTCTTTGGTACCCTGTAGAAGGGAATCCAAAAGAGAGGAAAGCCCCTGATGCACTGGTGGTTTTTGGTAGACCCAAAGGATACAGAGGGTCCTATAAGCAATGGGAAGAAGCGAATATTCCCCCCAAAGTTGTGTTCGAAGTGATGTCTCCTTCCCATGATTTGGAGGAGATGCTGGAAAAACACCGATTTTATTATAAGTATGGGGTGGAGGAATTTTATGTTCTTGATCCTGAAAATTCAGTTTTTTGGGTCTGGACCTTAAGTGAGAAAGAACCTGTTTCCTTTCTTCATAAAGAAACGAAATGGTATAGCAAACTCCTCGATATTCGTATTTCTGTAGACAAGGAAGGGCTTGGATTATTTTTCCCAAGTGGGGACCCTATTCTTTCCTATGCGCAAACGAGAGAAATGTTTGAGCAAACGAGAGAAATGTTCGAACAAACAAGAGAAATGTTCGAGCAAACAAGAGAGGCCCTGGAAGCGGAAAAATTGGCCAAAGAAAAGGCCTTGCAGAGAGAACAGCAAGCCCTCGCTGAAATCGAACGCCTCAAGGCAGCCTTGAATAAGAAAGAATAATGGGGTTTACATGAAAAAATACCCAATGTGAACCCGATAGCCAATAATCACCACGCTCTCCATTTCCTGGAACGAAGGAAATACGCCAATTCCGGGTCGAAATTGTAAGCAAAAGTCACAGGAACAAGCCCCTCAGTTGAATCCACACGTTCAAAGGCCGTCACCATGGAGAGTTCTTTGAGGGCAATCTCATAGTCGATCTTGGCTTCCTCTGATGCCGAATCAAGTGGTGAATCAGGAATGGGTAAAGACAGGGAATCCAGATAGGTAGCGATTATCCCAAAATGATAATTGATGAATGTTTGATGGTCTGATTGTCTTTTCTCAAACACATTTGCAGAAATCAATTCGACTGTAGAATCCTTCACTCCTCCTTCAGGAGTGAAAGATCGTTTGCGAAAGATGCCGCAGGAAGGGCAGAGATCTTGATGTGCCTGATAGACAAGATCGCTGATATTCTTTGGTCCTTCGCCAGCGATATACTCTGAATCCCTGACGGCAAATAATGAACCATCCCGATAAAAATATTCTATCGATTGTTCCGAAACATAGTCTTCAAAATACTGATTGACATATGTCAGGGAGAAATGTGTAGAATCAATCTCCCATCTGCCTTGGAAAAAGGTCTCTCCCTGAACAGTGAGGGCAACTTGATACAGTGTCTTTTCGCTACGATCCTGCAAACTCAAATGTTCCTTTAAGGCTGAATCCAGACCTGCAAATTCTGGTTCTTTCGTTTCTTCAGAAACTGGTTCTGTGGAGGGTGTTTCTGAGGCAAGAAGATCAATTGTTGTTTTTGGAAGGCTTGGTTCTTCTAAGGGGGAGAGATGCGAAGAGGAAGAAGGATCGGAGCAAGCGCAGCATGCCAGGACTGCATAGATACAAAAGATGCGATAGAGGATACGCATACAAAAATGAATTGAGTGTACAAAATATAGACCCCTTTCCAGCGCGAATTACATCATCTTCAAGAAAGATACTTCTTTTTCTGTCAACTCTCTCCATTTGCCTCTCGGAAGCCGCTTCTTGGTAAGGTGCGCAATCATGACACGATCCAGAGATTCAACCTGATACCCCAAATGCTCGAACATCCGTCTCACAATTCGGTTTCTCCCAATGTGAATCTCTACTCCAACATTGGAAGGGCCTTTTTCTTCGACATACGAAATTCCATCTACCTTTGCAGGTCCATCATCCAGGGTGATTCCTGCTTTGAGTTGTTTCATATGGTCTTCACTGACCGCTTTGTTCAGTCTGACGTGATAAAGTTTGCGAACCTGATAGGAAGGATGGGTAAGTTTTTTCGCCAGTTCCCCATCATTTGTCAGCATCAACAGACCCGTCGTATTTCTATCCAGGCGTCCTACCGGATACACCCGTTCCCTGGTGGCCCCAGCTATTGCATCAATCACCGTCTTGCGGCCAGTAGGATCATGGGTGGTGGTGATCATATTTTTGGGTTTGTTCAGCAGGAGGTATACATATTTGTTCGCTGAAAGAATATTGCCCTCATATTCGATGACATCCTCCTTTGGGACAATCTTTGTGCCCAATACCTTGACTACTTTCCCATTGACCTTGATCTTACCCGCTGAGATCAAGGTGTCGGCTTCACGCCTGGAACAAATTCCTGCTTGCGCAATGAATCGATTCAGGCGAATGGCTTCCTTGGGGTTGGGGTGAGAAAAAACTCCTGATCCCTTGCGCTGCCCGGATTTGGTAAACTTAGCGGGCGATTTTTTCTTGGATGCTGAGGTATTTGGTTTATTCGTCCCCTGCTTCAGTTCCTTCCAAAAGGGACTCTTCTCGGGTTTCTTTCCTTTCGCCATGATGATTTTCTTCTTCTTTTGTGCCTGAAAGCACGGCTTGATGTTGACGATATTCTTCTAGATGATCTTCGGCCAATTCTTCAAACTCTTTCAATTTGGGAAGGTCAGACATATCCGCCATCCCAAAATACTCCATGAAGAAAGGACTGGTTCCATAAATCAGGGGGCGTCCCGGCAGGTCCGATCGCCCCAATATGCTCACCAATTGTTTGTCCAGTAATTTTTGAACCGCATAATCACAATTCACGCCTCGGATAAACTCCATTTCGGCTTTGGTGATTGGTTGTCGATAGGCGATAATGGACAAGGTTTCGAGCGCTGCACGCGACAAGCGTTTCTGGTTTTTGGCTACCACTGCCAGCTTTACATAGGGATACAAGACCGGTTTGGTGAAAAACTGATACCCCTCTGCGACCTTACGGACTTCGAACGGATAGCTTGGCGCTTGATATTTTTCCAACAATTGATCCAGCATCGGCTCCAATTCCGCTGTTGTCAGGGAAGGATGTCCCTCTTCCTTTCGTTGATGGTTGATAACCTCCAACAAAAAAGAAGGTGCTACAGGTCGCTCTGTTGCAAATATGATTGCCTCGACAATATGGATCAATGTAGGTTCCATGTGGAGGGCAAAGATAAGAGAATATAGCCAATGGTCCACAGGCTCCGGCCAATGATTGGAATGGGAAGAATATTGGGTAGAATTTTTTCAATCATTTACTTTCTCATCACAATGGAAAAAATACTGACAACAGAAGAGAGACTAATTCAACTAATACTTGATATTGACCCCATTCTAGCCCTACCTTTGCGGAAATTTTTCACTGAGGAAAAAAACCATCACCCCCGAAAGGTTCGTGTATGTTTGAGCAGTCATCTTTGGCAGATCGTTTCCGTAGGCGTAAACAACTAACTTCCAATTCTGGGAAAGGAGACTTGCTGTTTCAACTGGCCTTTGATTCTGTTGGGGCATATCTGACAGTGATTGATCAGCGAGGGCGAGAGATTCAGGTGGATTATGCCAACTATTCCGGTCCAATACGATCGGTGCTTCGGGTGCTTCAGCAACTCGAAGAGCGTCAGGCTTTTGTGATCGATTGGGCCAAGCCTTCGGACAGAATCTATCTGGGGGAGCATGAATTTTTGTTGTGGCAACTGAAGTTATGCGACAATCTTGTAGATGAGAATGGCAGCAAGTTGGGCTTTGCCGAAGGACAGGCGCAGGTAGGGATCCAAATTGAGCCGATTCAGGAAGGATCTAGCCTGCGAAGTTTTCTGGTAACCCAGAGAGAAGGACATATTGCAGAGGATTTGATGGTGATCAGCGAGAGTTTTGTCTTGTGTGATCAGCTGATTTATGAGATTCCACCTTTGGGAGAAGTCTATGAAGACCTCTATCTGTTCCAAACAGAGTTTTCCCAAAAGGAACTGGAGCCGTTTTTGTCCCTGCTGTTTTCTTATGTAGGTCATGTGCAGGTACGCTATCGAGGATATCAAGTCCGTCGCCTGGAAGAAGCGATTGTGCCACAACTCTGTCTGATTCTTGAACAAATAGATGAAGAGGAAGCACTTCACCTCCGATTGAGTCAACAATTGTCTGGCTTGGGCTTTGACTTTCTGGAAACCTATGAACTCTACCATCTTGCAGAGGTCAATGATTTGGAACGCATCATCACCATCCGTCCGATTGACCAGATTCATATGGGCATTGTGCAGGAGGAGGTGTTGCAACTGATCCGAAAACATGCACCGAGCTCCAAGGAGAGAAAGGAAATCGTTGCGCTGGAGAATCGCTACATCATTCCCAAAGAAACAGCGGCAGGCTTCATTTATCACGAACTCCCAAATCTGCTGAATCGCTTCCTGTTTTTTGGTGCAGAAAAACTTCGCTCCTATAAGGTGAAGGCATTCCAGCCGAAGCTCAATTTGAGTTTGCAAAGCGGAATAGATTTCTTCGAAGGGGTAGCTACACTGGATTTTGAAGGCGAAAGCATCTCTGTTATGGATGCCCTGAATCAATATCGTGAGCAACGATACATCAAACTCAGCGATGGGACGCATGCGATAGTGAATCAGGAATACTTGAAAAAACTGGAGCGTCTGTTCCGCAAAGGCAAGAAGAACAAACAAATCAAGCTCAGCTTCTTTGATTTGCCGGAGGTAGAGCAATTGCTGAATGAAAAGGTGCATGCCGAGATTTTTTCCAGACCCAGAAAAGTCTTTGAGGGGTTCAACAAGATTCAGGAAATGGATCTCCCCCTTCCCCAAGTGAATGCAACCCTGCGTCCATATCAAGAATATGGCTATCGCTGGTTACATTATCTGCATGAGCATCGGATTGGAGCTTGTCTGGCAGATGATATGGGATTGGGAAAAACCCTACAGACCCTGACAATCCTGAGTGAAACACTCCAGCATACCGACAAACCCTCTCTGCTCGTGATGCCCAGAAGTCTTTTGTTCAACTGGGAACATGAGATTCGGTCCTTCACCCCTCACTTGTCAAGCATTACCTATTACGGCTCTCAGCGGAGCATTGAGGAGGCCATGAAACATCAGCTGATCCTGACCACCTATGGGACGATGCGGAATGACATTGAGCGACTGAAAGAGCTGACTTTCTTCTATGTAGTGCTGGATGAATCCCAGAATATCAAAAATTATCAATCTCAAGCCTCCAAGGCGGTAAGCTTGTTGCAGGCCGATCATCGCCTTGCTTTGAGTGGAACCCCGATCGAAAATAATCTTGGAGAATTATATTCCTTATTCCGATTTCTGAACCCCGCCATGTTTGGGTCGGTGCGAGAATTCAATGAGTTTTACGCCACACCCATTCAGCGAGAAAACAACAAGGAAGTAGCTGCTGCCTTGCGAGTCAAGATTTATCCATTTGTGCTGCGAAGACTCAAGCGGGATGTCCTGGATGATCTGCCGGACAAGATTGAGCAAGTCCTGTATGTAGAGATGAGCCCGGAGCAGAAGCGATTGTATGAGCAAAGGCGCACATTCTATCAGGACTTTATTCAGAATCAAATCGCTGCGGATGGCTTGCAAAAGGCGCGTTTTGCCATCTTGCAAGGGTTGAGCGAGCTGCGGCAGCTTGCCAGTATTCCCGAAGCAAAGACTGACGGACGGATCCGCTCGCCTAAGCTGGAAGTGCTGGAAGAACGCCTGACCGATGCTTTTGCCAATGGACATAAGGTCCTGATCTTTGCCAACTTTCTGGTTGGGATTGAGACCATCGGAGAAGTCCTCAATAAATTGGGCGTAGATTTTGTCGCGATGACCGGGGCGACCCGAGACAGACAGCAACAAGTAGAGCGGTTTCAGCAAGATGAGAATTGCATGGCGTTTCTCATGACCCTCAAGACAGGAAGCCTGGGACTGAATCTCACCGCAGCAGATACCATCTTCTTGTATGATCCCTGGTGGAATGTGGCTGCTGAAAATCAGGCCATTGACAGAGCGCATCGAATTGGACAAACACAAAAAGTAACCAGTTATAAATTGATTGCCAGAGGCACAATTGAAGAGAAAATCCTGGAACTACAGCAAAAAAAGCGGGAGTTGTTTGACCAAATCATTTCCACAGATACCACAGCCTTCAAAGCATTGACCGAAGCTGATATCGAATATGTCTTGAGTTGAGAACAGAAAGAATCACCCTCATTCACCTAAAACAAAAACAAGTGGGCGTTAATCACACAATCATCCTCTACCCTCCAAGCCAGTCCCTCCCCTATGACCTTTGATGAGTTACATACCTTGATCTACGACAATTATTCCCGGAAGCAGCTGGAATATTTGGACCGACAATACATCGGGCAGATTCTGGATGAAGAAGGACAAGGGTTGCTGTCGGAGGACATGAAGGAGGTGTATAATCAATTGTCGATGTCGCGTTCCGGCACCTCTTTTACGCCTCAAAAAAGAGTCGCAGGACAACTCGGCCTCATCTTCTTTGAAGAAGCCTTGTTCCGGAAATTGGAAGAGAAGATGAGCCCAGAGGTTCATCAGGTGTTCAGAGAATTGATCTTTCGGGATTTTTTGGATGAACAAAGCATGTTGGAGGAATTCTCAATTCCTGTCAAAAAGAAAAAACAATCATTCTCCACACAATCCCTCCTTTTACCTGAATTTTTGATTTTTCCTAATAAAACTGAATATCAATGGAGTCCCGGAATAGGCTCTGACCAGCAATATTCATTTTATTTTCCCAGAGAAATGCGCCTGTTCTTTTCTCGCTATGTGGAACTCCCCCCTGAATTTACCCTCCAACCGATACAAGAACCGACCAAAGGTGCCTATAACTATCAGGATGAAGGGACGATCTTTTCTGAGTTGCCAATGATTCGCCTCTATGATCAGAATGGGGATATCAAAATGAGCAAAAGGGATCGACCACTTGCTTCGACCTTCAATCCCATGCGGAAGAAGCTGGGAATACAGGAATTCTTCCCCTCCAATGACAAGGTACTTCAGTCTGTCAGAACGGCATTGCTGACTCATTTTTGGAAGACCTTGTATCGAGACGAATTTGAGGAGTTGATGGGGTTGGATTTGTTGGTCGAATTGATGAAAGAATACTGGAAGGATCGACTCAATGTGGTGAACCTTCTCTTTCATTTACAGGGTCAAAATGGCATGCCAACCTACTATCGATCAAATGTGAGCCATACCATGAAGGTGTTGTTGACATCCTTGCCAGATGGAGCCTGGGTAAAAATTGACAATCTGGTGTCATGGGCCCGTTTTCAAGGATTGCCTCTGGCTGGTATCTCCGAAAGTGTTGCCAAGGATGTGTTGTTCTTCAAGGATCAGCGTGGCAAAAAAGTGAATATTTCTCCAGGCTTGTATCGACAGTTTGTAGAGTTACCTTCCTTGTATGCCTGTTGCTTTCTGTTAGGAGCCCTGGGCTTGCTGGACATTCGATATGATCCCCCGAACACAGAATTGTTAGGCAAAACCTGGTATTCGCCTTTCGATGGCCTGTCATATATTCGATTGACAGAGTTAGGCGCATTTCTGAGTGATCGCAGACAGGACTACGAACCTCCGGAGATCGAGGAGATTTCCTCTTTTTCCCTGTCTGATTCTCATCTTCATATACTGGTTCTCAATGGGGCGAATCCCGCCCGATTGTCTGTACTCAATCGCATTGCGCGTTCCTTGTCCTCGCGAAGATTTGAGGTAGATGCCTCTACTTTCCTGACCAGTTGTTACAGTTCACAGGATCTGGAGCGCTCGATCAGTTTGTTTCGCCAAAATATAGAAGAGCACCCCCCGCAGATTTGGGAGGATTTCTTTACACGCCTTCGGAACAATGCTCACCTGCTGAAAAAACAAAGTGGATGGATTGTCTATGCCTTACCGGATGATCGGGAATTGATCCATCAGGTTGTTCATGACCCCAAACTCAAATCTCTCAGCATCAAAGCCGAGCAATACAGGGTCCTTGTGCAGGAAGAGAACCATGATGCCTTTGTTGAGCGTCTGAAGGAGTTGGGATATCTACTCTGATTTCTTCCCCTTTCAGACTCAATTTCAATTCTCTTCTATCAGAAATGATCCCGGCACAGATCAGGGATGCTGGGGGAGGGTCATTCTTTTTTCCAGCGCGCGAGATCTTGCAGGGTGTAAAATTCATAGTCGATTCTCAGAAAAGGAAGTTCAGCCCCTTTTAATCCTTTCTTCAGGATTTTATGATCCAGTCTGCCCGATGTATCATAAGCATATTCCTCCAAAATCTGTGGAAGCTTGGGTTGCTCACTGATGAGGCGACTTCTGATTTTGCCTTCTTTATTGTACTTATAATCGATCTTGATGAATCTTCGGGTTTCCAGATCATTGATTTGGATTTGCTGAATCCGGTCTTGTTGATTATAGGAAATGGATACTTTTTTGGTTGCCCAGTCTCCAAGTTTGTAGAGAGCTCTGGCTTTGACCTGGCCCCATCCACCTACCTGTGAGACCCAATTTTTGGTCTCATGAAGCAGGTGGTATTCCCGGTATGGGTATATATCGGAGAGAAGCGTCATGGAATCTTCTCTTGTTTTGGCCCAAATATTCATTGGGCGTCCGGCAGGACTCATTTCGAAAGATGCTGCCCGGGTCCATCTGTTGTTTTTTTGTGAAAAAATATATGCTTCTCGAGGGTAGGAGGTTATGTACCCCATTTTTTTTAGATATTTGATCCCGATGGCGTTCAATACACTGATTTTGGCGTTCACTCCATTCGGAGCAGTGTCCACAGTATCTTTTTTCCCTTCTACGATGACCCCATCAAGGCCTTCTCTTTTTGCCATTTCTATCGCATAAGAAGTAAGTTCTCGGGTCGTGTACGAGCCAGAACGATGGATGTCCAAGCGCATAATTTCGATGAATTCCTCATTGGGAAGGGGCGAGTCTGGCAAATACAAATCAATGTCCCCGGAAAAGCCCGGTGTGGGAATATCCACCAATCTGGGGAGATGGGTTTTGGTCTGCAAACAAGAAGCTAAGAGCAAGGAGACAAGAAAAAGGTTAGATACTGTTAGGTATTTCATGAAAAACTGTTTCAGCTAGACAATCCGGCTGCCTCCCTTTTCAAACGATCAGCCAGTTCCTCTCCTAAATATCGATCAATCAGAAAATGTGCCAGATATATCACTGGTGTAAGGACCACTGCAACAACAAATTTGTAGATGTAATTCACCGTCCCTATCGCCAGAACGAGCACAAGGCTCCAGTCTGCACCAATATAAAAAGCAATAATAAGGACCACAAAACTGTCGATAAATTGCGAAACCAGGGTAGAACCTGTTGCTCTCAGCCACACTTTTCCTTCTCCAGTTACACGCTTAATTCGATGAAAGGTAAATACATCTGTGATTTGTCCAATCAGGAAAGCGACCAGGGAACCAATGATGATCCAGAGGCCTTGCCCAAATACTACACGAAAAGCAGCATCAAAATTACCTACCTCTTCAGCCGTTGCTTTGGGGGGAGAGGATTGCAAATGGCTCCCTATCCAAAAATCCGCTGGATCAGCACTGATGCTCAAATAGATCATCACAAAGGCATAGGAAATCAGCCCTACTGCAAGATAAGACAGAATCTTGACACCTTTTTGACCGAAGTATTCATTGATCACATCCGTCATGACGAAGACCACTGGCCAAAGCAATACGCCAGCTGTGAGATTGAAGGATAAACCGGACTGACCGAATAATGTCCAGTCAACTGGATTCATTCCGAGGATTTTTTCCATCGAAATGATTTTAACCCCAATCATCTCAGCAATCAGGGCGTTGGCGATAAAGAATCCTCCCAATATGATGAAGAGGATGGTCTCTTTTTTGAACATGTGGGAAATTAGGCAAAATCTTTCACATTGAACAACAATCCTTCTTTGGCAAGGATGGTGTTGGGAAAGACAGATCTTGCCTCATCCAGAAGAGGTTTGAGATCCTTGTACCTGGCAGAGAAGTGTCCGATCACCAGTTGGTTGACCCGTGCCTGATGAGCAATTCTGGCTGCTTCAAGGGCTGTACTATGTGCTGTGGCCGCAGCCCGATCCTTCATGGCATGAAGGAAGGTAGACTCGTGATACAGCAATCGGGTATCTTTGATATGATCGACCAGTTCCTCGTTGTATTTCGTGTCAGAACAGTAGGCAAATGACAAGGGAGCATCCGCATCCAGAAGAACCTCTTCTGGGTGGATCACGCGTCCATCCTCAAGTGTGATCTGATTGCCTTGTTTGAGTAAATTGAAATACTGATTTGGAATCTCAAGGGCTTTGGCTTTGTAGAAGTCAAACTTAGGCTTCTTGTTGATCTCGACAAACCGAAATCCCCGACAAAAAATCCTGTGTTCCAGAGGAAGGACTTCCACCTGGAATCTTCTGGCCTGATAGATGACATCTCCAGGCTGAAAGTCTTCAGTCGGAATGAACTCCAATTCATAATTGAGATAGCTGTGCGTTCTCTCGAACACCACATCCAAAATCTCTTTCAAGCCTGAGGGCGCAAAAAGTTTCAACGGAAAATTTCGCTCATACAAACTGAGAGAATTGAGCAAGCCAGGCAATCCCAACACATGATCTCCATGAAGATGCGTGATAAAAATTGCATCGAGACGAGAGAATTTAACCCGATTTCTTAACAATTGCATCTGCGTTCCCTCACCACAATCTACAAGATGATGGCGGTCATACAAGGTTACTACCTGCGCAGAAGGCATACGGGAATTGGTCGGGATGGCTGCACTGGTCCCTAAAATCCGGACTTGAAACACAATTAGGTCTTACATTTAAGTCAAAAATGAAACGGTGATGGTGTTGATTGAGCTACATGAGCGTCCATTAGGAAGCTTCTGTCTCTCCTTTTTCCTGATCTTCGATCTCGCGCTCTACTTCATGCATATAGATGAAATCCCGAGCTTCCTGTTCAGTTGGCAGAATGTTAAGGACAGTATTGAGGTGCGAAATCTCAATCAATTTATTGACATGAGGATTGGTGTGGGCAATCACAAGTTTTCCACCGGATGCATCACAAAGACGATTGGCTCGAAGGATGGCACTCAAGCCAGAGCTATCTACATACTTGACCTTTTCGAGGTTCAGAATAAGATTTTGTGCACCTACAGCATTGAGATTCACAAATTCAGCTTTCAGGTTGGGTGAAATTCTGGAATCGAGCTTTTCTTCCAATAATTTGATAATTGTAACTTTCTCGTCTACACTCTTTTCAAATCGCATATCTCCGGTTAGTTAAACTGTTCAATCAGCCAAAGATACAGAATTGTCGGGATTAGCCCCAAATCGCTTTTGTCTTTCCTCTGATTATCAAAAAGCAGGCCGGACTGTTCTTATTTTTGATTTTTTTGTGCTATTTCACTTTTATGACCTTGACTATTGGCCATACTGAGGTTCCTTACCAAGTGGAAAAAAATCGTGGTCGGGGGATCAGTTTGCGATTCAGAGAGGAATCGGCGGTCTTGCTGATCCGTACCCCAAGTGGGAAGCTGGATCAGCACGCACAAGAATTTATCCAGGACAAACAAAAGTGGATCCTCAAACACTATGATAACAAGCGTGCCTATGCGAGTCGCCGACAGCAGTTTCGTGATCAGATTCGGCAAGGGAGAATTCCGTATCTAGGGGTGATGACCGAGATTGTATTTCTGCGCGGCAAGCAAAGGCGTGTCAAGCTGGTGGATGGCAACATTCAACTTGTCTTGAAGGCGGAAGATCCTGACCATCTCAGCTTGTCCTATCTCTATGCAGGTTTGCGTGCCCTGGCCAAGGACTATCTCGTACAGCGAACCTTGGACCTGGCAAAATACACAGAATCCCGGGTGAATCAGATTCGGGTGAAAGACCAAAAGAGCAAATGGGGGAGTTGTAGCGGAAAATCTAACATCAACCTCAACTGGCACTTGATTTTGCTAAACCCCAGCCTGATTGACTACGTAATCATCCATGAACTGATGCACCTTCGGGAAATGAATCATAGCAAACGATTTTGGGGATGGGTGGAGCATTTTTACCCAGACTACAAACTGGCAGAAAAAGAATTGAAACAGATGGGCTGGTTGATCGGGATCATGAAAGTGCTGAGTTGAGTGCTAATTGTCAGAAAAATAAACATCATGAGACAGGCAATAGAAAGCAAGGAAGCTAGAACTCCCAAATTCGTCAACTTCAAAGACATTATTTTGTATGAAGATGAGGCAATTTTGTTGGTGGCCAAACCGCTCTACATGGCGAGTCTCGAAGACAAAAGCAAGCGCAATCTTCATCACCTGGCTAAGTTGTATGACCCTGAGTTGAGATTGTGTCATCGTCTGGATAAAAATACGTCTGGCATTTTGCTCATGGCCAAAGGAGCTGAACATTATCGCAACATCGCTATACAGTTCGAAAAACGTCAAGTCAAGAAAGTCTATCGAACCATCTGTTCTGCTAATCGGATGTTTGATCAACATTTGATTGATTTGCCGCTATTCATCTCGACCAACAAAAAATCCACTGTCAGTAAGCAACAAGGCAAGCCATCCCAGACAGTGGTGTCGACCGAAGAATCTTTTCGGAATTTTACCTTGTTGAAATGTGAACCGATCACTGGGCGTATGCACCAGATTCGCGCACATCTTGCTGCCATCAACTGTCCCATCGTTGGAGATCTTCTCTATGGTGGGAAGGACGTTTTGCTGTCAGAAATTAAGCGAAAGTATAAGCCGAGTGGCCGAAAAGAAGAACAACCGATCAACCACGGATATCTACTCCATGCCCGACAGTTGACTTTTTCTCATCCTGTGACAGGAGAGTCCGTATCATTCGAGGCAGCTGCCCCAAAGAATTTTGAGACGACGCTCAAGGTTTTGCGGAAGTATAATCGCTAAGCAATGGACTCCACGCTTGCCACTTAGGATCATGGATGCTTCTGTTAGCCTCTTACACTGGCTGCAGGAATCCGCTTCACCAAATCCTGAAATTCTTCCACACTTTCCTGGCCAATAGTGAAACAATCCATGAATTCCTGTGCGAGGGCGAACTCCAGACATTCGTCTACCCGATTGTGAAGAGATCCTGCTCCAAGGATTTTCATTCCGATAACCGCCTTTCCCTTTTGTTTCATCTCTTGTAGGACGCTGCGAACTGTCGCTACATCTGCGTCCATTCGAACCCCTGCCGGATTGAATCGAGCTAGATCCACCTGCACCCAATCGGTTTTTGCGGCTTTTCTGAGCGCTTGAATCGTGTGGCAGGAGACACCATGTGCCCGAATCAATCCGTCTTCTCGAGCTTGCCCCAGAATATTCATAGCCCCTTCTTTGATTGTAGGCCAGTTGGCTTTCTGCATATTGTGAAGCAGGACAATATCGAGATAATCCGTCCCGATCTCCTTGCGAAAGCGATCTAGATCTGCCTTCATCTCTGCTTCGGTGGTTGCATGGGTTTTGGTGAGGATGACTACATTCTCGCGAGGAATATGCTTCAAAGCTTCCCTCAGATGAGGGTGCGTTCCATACTGATCCGCAGAATCCCAGAAGGCAATGCCATTGTCATAGGTGTAATGCAGAAAATCCCCCAAGCCCTTGATACCGAGTTTTCGGGTTTGGTTGGAGGCACCATTGATGCCGCGTGTTCCTGTTCCCATGGCCAAACGGGTGAGTTTGATGCCTGTATTGCCCAGTTCCACAAGATCTGTTGCGTATTTTTTTTTGTCCCCGGCAAACAAGTGGTAGGGAAAAGGATTCATGGCTACAGCTCCGGTAGCCAATAGTGAGTTTCGGAGGAAGGTGCTTCTTTTCATGAGAGGAGAGAATGATAGAGGAATTCGAATGTCTTTGAGAGACTGTTTGAAAATCTGTCGCTAACTTTTTGTATGCGTCTTTTTTCCTCATCCTACAGCTTTTTTTGTTCCCATAGCATCACTATGAGAACAAAAAAGAGCCTTGTCTGAGAAAAAAATACATCCTAAAAATTCTTAGCACAAATTTCAAAACAGTCTCTAAAAGGTATGAAATTTTCCCCAACTCTCCTCAGCTGAGGGTACGACAAATGTCACAAATCAAGAGATTTCGCTCTCTTGGACCTTTTTCGCGCAGCCCCGTTTCTCCTCGACCAGGAGAAACAACCCCACAAACCAATCGGGAACTATAAAATCTGTCGTACACTCCCTCAGCTAAACTGGCGAAAATGGATCAAGTGCAGGCACATGATAGCTTGGAACGGCCGGAACCAACTGACTTAGCCATTCCTGTGCATAGCGCATGCCCGGTTCCTCACTCATTGCATGGCCCAGAATGATGAGACCTTTGTTCATCCCCGCTGCCACAGCATCCCGGACATATTCCACCGTTTCCCATTCATTGATTTCCCCAATGACGAGGACCTCTATATCTTCCCGCAAAAATCGAACGTGATTGTCCCTGCCCATTGCGCCAGGATGTAATCCAATCTTGGTACAAGCCAAGGCCGGATCGCCAATAAAGAAAGTCCGCTTTAACATCAACCGATCCTTGAAAAAAGTAGCGAGGCTCCTCAGATTGGTAGGGGGAATCACACAGACACTTTTGCGATTGGGATCAAGATAATCCTGCCAGTCGAGATCCTGTAGCAAGCCATGCAAAATGCCATCAGGTTGATGCAAATGCCAATAATCGTGAAATCGCCAGACGACGATTCCATGTTCATCTAGCAAGGAACGTTTGTAGGTGTATACGGGATCATCGGCCAGCCAGTCGGTCTCGTCATGATGGTTGTAGAAGGTAGGTTCATGCGTGATGATCAGATTCGCGCCTTTCTCGGCTGCTTGTCTGATGACATCCACTGTGGCTAGAAAAGTTGTTACGATACCTGTTACGGGATCAGTAGGGGTTCCGCTTTTGACGGTATCGACTGTCTGTTCTTTTTTTCCACCAGGGATTTGGGCAATGATCTTGTCGATAACCTCCTGTATACTCAGATTGCTGGGGGTGCAACCACTTTGAAGAGGTAAGGCCGAGAGACCTATGAATGGGACTACAGCAGCAGAGATCCCTGAGACTTTAAGGAAATGACGACGGGTGGAGAGAGGAGTAAGCATAGGAGAACCGATTACAAATGAATAAGACACCCTAAAATCCTTTTTTTTTCCTGACTCTCCAAGATGTCAGGAATAGAAATGTTGATCAACAAACGGATTTTTTACAGCTTTTGGACAGATTCTATGCAAAAAAGTCCCAACTTAAGCTCAACTCTCATTCAGAAGCTGGTGCACTGTTGAAAGGATATAGAGAAAAGTCAGCATATGGAAGCTGGCAAACCCCTCTCTTCTGCTAGAAGGTGCTGAAACAGTTTCCTAACCAATGATCTCTTGCCATGTTCTCCTATCCTTACTCAAAATGTCTGTTGATCCTATGTGCATGTTTGTGGTCTTGTTCACAGTCAAATCATGCACCCACTGTCGGATGGCAACGCTATAGTGCAGATGCGGCTGGCTCCAAGTATTCCTCCCTTTCCCAGATCAATGATGCCAATGTCCATCGACTTGAACTGGCCTGGACATTCGATACCGGCGATATGCGAAAAAAACCTGCCACAACTATGCAGTGCAATCCTGTGATCATCGACAGTGTGATGTATGTATCCACGCCTGGATTGAAGATCGTGGCCCTGCACGTGGCAACTGGTGATAAGATCTGGTCCTTTGATCCATATGAAGGGAGACAGACCCGAAATGTGAACAGAGGGGTGAGTTATTGGTCCGATGGGCAAGACGCGCGTATTTATTTCGTTGCTGATGCCGAATTATACAGTCTGGATGCTACAGATGGAAACCTGATAGAATCCTTCGGTTCGGCGGGAAAAGTCGATTTGTATGAAGGTCTGGGAAGGGATGTGCGACATCTGTGGCTGACTTCCCTGACACCGGGCATCATCTATCAAGAGTTGTTGATTATGGGGAGTCGGGTAGGAGAGGGGCCTGGTCCGGCTGCTCCCGGGCACATACGGGCCTATGATGTGAGAACAGGAGAAATGAAATGGATCTTCCATACCATTCCCCAGCCTGGAGAGGTTGGCTATGATAGCTGGCCTCCAGATGCCTGGACAAGGAAAGGAGGGGCCAATGCCTGGGGAGGGTTTACCCTGGATGAGGAAAGAGGAATTGTTTTTTGTGGAACCGGTTCTGCCTCCTATGATCACTGGGGAGGAGATCGTCTTGGACAAAACCTCTTTGCCAACTGCATTCTGGCGCTGAATGCTACCACCGGCAAAAGAATCTGGCACTATCAAGTCGTACACCACGATATTTGGGATTATGACCTCCCTTGTCCTCCCAATTTGGTACAGGTCAAGCAGAATGGTCAGTTGATCGATGCTGTTGCTCAACCCACAAAAATGGGCCATCTGTTTGTCCTCAATCGAGAGACAGGAGATCCCATTTTCCCCATAGAAGAGTTGCCTGTTCCTCAATCCGACATCCCCGGCGAAGAGACCTGGCCTACCCAACCCTTTCCTCCTACCTCTCTCCGGTATGCACAACAACGATTCACCCAGGAAGAGGTAACCGATCTGACAGAAGAAGCCAACGCTGCTATCCGACAGCGTCTGGATAGCATGGATGTGGGCGACGTATTCCTGCCACCCAGTAGGAGAGGGGCCGTAACCATGCCTCAATTCAATGGAGGAACAGATTGGGGAGGAGCTGCCTATGATCCAGAAGCGAGAATTTTATTTGTCAACTGTAGCAATGAAGCTGAGTGGATTGCCATGGTGAAGGCAGAACCCAAAGCACATATCACTCAATATGAATTTGGAGAGCATTTGTTCCAGACCAGCTGTACCTCCTGCCATAGTCCCGGCAACTCTACAAGATTTTCGTCTCATTCGTTGGGGATTCTCCGGGAAATAGCTACAAAAGGAGGTTCGGACCGGATTCGCCGAACCTTGCTGGAAGGCAAAGGCCAGATGCCTAAATTTGCTCAATTATCCAAAGATGAGCGAGATGCCCTTGTGGCATTTCTTCGAAATACAGGCAACAACAACAAACTGGACCAGAGATCGATTGTGCGAAGTATTCAGGAAATTCGCTATCTGGGAAGTGGGCACCATGAGTTCAAGGATTCGGAAGGCTTTCCGGCCAACAAAAGGCCCTGGGGAACCCTCAATGCTATCGACCTGGACCGGGGGGAGATCAAATGGCAAGTTCCCCTAGGAACCTATCCTGCACTGGAGGCAAGGGGAGAATCCCCAACCGGAACCTTCAATATGGGGGGACCAATCGCAACGGCAGGAGGCGTGGTCTTTATGGGGGGCAGTATGGATGAGCGGTTTCGGGCATTTGATGCAAAAACGGGTGAGGTCCTGTGGGAATTTCAGATGGATGCTGGCGGATATGCAACTCCTGCAACCTATTCCTGGCAGGGAACACAGTATGTAGTCATTGCCGCTGGTGGGGGGGGAAAACCCGGAACAAAAGCCGGCGGGAAATATTATTGCTTTGCCTTGGGCGGTGAAGGATGAACAAAAGAGACAAAAAGATCCCGAATTCCGGTCTGCTCTCACTTTGGATTTGTTGCAAAAACTGTAATTTCGTCCCGTACCGTATCGATGAAAGAATGCTAAGGCAGTAATCCATCCACCGAAATTCGTAAACCTACTCCTCATGTCAGACTCCTACATCCTCGCACTTGATCAGGGAACCACCAGTTCCAGAGCTATTTTGTTCGACAAAACCTCTCAGATCGTGGCTGTTTCTCAACAGGAATTTACACAGATTTTTCCCAAAGCCGGATGGGTCGAGCATGATCCCATGGAGATTTTGAGTTCTCAGATAGCAGTAGCCCGGACAGTGCTCAAAGACAACAACATATCTGCCAGCCAGATCGCTGCTATCGGCATCACCAATCAGCGAGAGACAACTCTCGTTTGGGACAAGCATACTGGCACCCCTGTGTACAATGCGATTGTCTGGCAAGATAGACGAACCGCATCGATCTGTGATGACCTGAAAGCCCGAGGCCTGGAAGAGTATGTGAGAAACAATACCGGATTGGTCATAGATGCCTATTTCTCTGGAACAAAAGTGAAGTGGATTCTGGATTATATCTCCATGAACAATCCCGATATCAAAGTACAGGATTTGTGTTTTGGGACGGTAGATAGCTGGCTGATCTGGAATCTGACCAAAGGCAAGGTACATGCCACAGATTATTCCAACGCCTCACGGACATTGATATACAACATCAAGGATCTCAAATGGGACGAGAAGATGTTGAAAGAATTGGATATCCCGGCCAGTATGTTGCCAGAAGTACGGGATTGCAGCGGTGATTTTGGGATGACAGATCCTGATTGGTTTGATGGCGTTGAGATTCCGATTCGCGGGGTGGCCGGTGACCAGCAGGCGGCATTATTTGGGCAGGCTTGCTTTGAGCCAGGCATGAGCAAAAATACTTATGGAACAGGCTGCTTCATGCTGATGAATACTGGTACCAAACCAGTTTTTTCCAGTTCAGGCCTATTGACCACACTTGCCTGGGGCTTGGATGGTCAGGTCAATTATGCCCTGGAAGGGTCGATATTCATTGCGGGAGCAGCGATTCAGTGGTTGAGAGATGGATTGAAGATTTTGGACTCAGCGCCTGATTCTGAATATTTTGCGGGCAAAGTCTCTGACAATGATGGAGTCTATGTGGTGCCTGCATTTGCTGGATTGGGTGCACCTTATTGGGATATGTATGCCCGCGGCGCCATCTTTGGGTTAACCAGAGGGACCAGCAGGACTCACATCATTCGAGCAACCCTCGAATCTCTGGCTTATCAAACCAGAGATGTGCTGGATGTAATGGGCCAAGATTCCGGAACTCCGATCACCACCTTGAGGGTAGATGGAGGTGCTTGCGCCAACAACGTCCTGATGCAATTTCAGGCCGATATCTTGAATACACCTGTAGAAAGACCAGAAATCATCGAAACCACAGCATTGGGAGCGGCCTATCTCGCTGGCCTTTCTGTGGGATATTGGCAGCCAGATCAGTTGTCAGCCAATTGGCGAAGGGAGAGAAGCTTCCAGCCAGAGATGACAGGTCAGCAGCGCGACCAACTTTACAGCCAATGGCAAAAAGCTGTTAAGAGAACCATGAACTGGATTGAGTAAGTCTCTTGGCAAAGATTCTTAATGTATAGAAACAAACAAACCCCAACAATGTGTTGGGGTCCAATACTATAAGATACTTTTCCCGTAAAGCTAATTGAGTAAAGTGAGAACACCTTAACTCCTGCTTACAACCGAAATAAAGGATTTTTTGGCCTTATTGGCAAAATTGGGGGTAGAATTGTTGAGAAAATTTAGTAAACGGAGGAGTTGAATTAGTAAGTGGTTTTCAAAGCATCCAGGGAGTGAAAAAAAATGACTCAGATGGATGTGGAAACGATATACTCACTCAGGCAAGCTCGGTAGCAAGGCTGACCCTAATTGGAGAACGGATGGGTACAACAAAGGATCAGGTAGCAAGTGGATGTCAATAAACCATTCTGCCTAGCCCTGGAAATTGGACACGAGTTCAAGAATTCCTTCTCGCATCAATCCGAAAATGATCGTCCAAAGAATGATGCTGGCACTCGTATACCCAATGATTTTTTTGGGACTTTCCTGAAAGGAGACAGCAATTCCTACACTTACCATAGGAGAAATAAATGGAGCCAGTGCGGCTGCACCAAGGATTCCGTATTTTTTCCAAAATTTGTACATCTGCCTTTTTCTCGCAAAACTGGCAGGCTTATTCCGCTTGAAGTTCTTTTTGATCCATCTATTGATTTGTTGCCCAAAGAAGGTATATACTACGACGCTGACAAGTGCTCCCCCACCAACTGAGGCAAAAATCTCCACAAAGTTCAAACTCTGATTGGCCATTGCAGCCAGAGCTGCCACGGCGAATTTGACAAAGGCAAGTCCAAATAATCCGAGATACACCAGAAAGCGATCCGTTGATAGGGCAGAAAGACTATCCCAGATCAACAACTCGGACAAAAAAGAATAAAATTCAAACATGAATATGGATCTGACTACCTGTTATGTATAACGCGGATTCTCTGTTCGAAGTTTGAATTATTTGGGACCAAATGCAAGATCTCCTGCATCCCCCAGTCCTGGAACAATGTAAGCTTTGGCGGTTAACTCACCATCTACCGCAGCAACATAAATAGTTGCTTGAGGGATATGTTGAAGAATATAGGCAATTCCCTCCTCGCTTGCGACCACACCAGCGATGATTACTTGCTCAGGTTTGTTGTTTTCAACAATAGATTTGTAGCTGAGAACCAGGCTTTTGCCTGTTGCGATCATGGGATCAACCAGGACTAGAGCACGGCCACTGACAGCAGGGGTTGCCAAATACTCCACTTTGACCACGAACTCATTTTCACTGGTATGATGTCGATAGGCTGAGATAAATCCATTGTCAGCATGATCCAGAATTCGTAGAAATCCCTGGTGTAAGGGAATGCCAGCGCGTAGAATTGAGATGATGACGGGTTGTTCCGCCAATAAGGACATTTCCAATTCTCCCAAAGGAGTGCGTACAAGTTGAGACGTATAGGTAAATGATTTGCTGATTTCATAAGCCAGAATCTCTCCTATACGTTCTACATTCAGGCGGAATCTCATGCGATCCTGCTGAATATGCTGATCCCGTAACTCATACAACAGATTGTTGAGATAGGAATGCTCTCTGGTAATTATCTTAACCCGTGAATCCATCGTAAAGGTAAAGGTAGTCGATTTCTTCGAATCTGTAAATATGGAACGGGTTGAGCCCCAAACTTTCTGAAAAATTCTTCTACCCCTTCCAACATAGATCCCTCAAAGTCAAAAATCTTTGCCCCTGAATGTTTGGCTTGACGTATGGCTTCCCAGATCATGAAGGCCTGCGCGCCAAGTTGCCTGTGATCGGGATGTTGGCATCCAGCCAAATAGAGGTATTTGTTTTGATAGATAGCAAACAATCCGACTGCGATGACTTCCTTCTCTGGCGTCATAACTTCCAGAAGAATACCTTGTTGGGACTGAAGCAGATAGGCTGTCAGCTTCTTCAGCATCTCATAGCTGGCATCACCTGCCCCAACAATGTCATGCCCTTGCTCCCTGTTGCGTGCCATCAACCGCAGCAAATGTTCTGAACGCTTGACGGATTGACGTTCTAAGCCTGCTTTTTGGGCTTGTTTGAGCTTTCGTTTATGATTGGAACTTAGACCCTGTTTCAGTTCTGTCAACGAAAGGCTGAGATCCAAATGGTAAGTATAACGAGTATGAATCTCATATCCTGCCCAATGAAAGGGGATAGGATACTCGAAGGCAGGAGAAAAATTCATGGCGAACAGATGAATCCCCTCCATCTGCTGAATGATCAGCTGCATCCACTCTTTTTTCAGTTGGAAGGCTTTTCTTGTTGCCTCCTCAAATGATCGAAAGCAGATGCCCCAATATTGGGTGTATAGCGGTTGAGATATAGAAGTGAATGACCATTTTTTCTTCTTCCAGTATGGCATAACTGCACACCAGTGCCCCTCTTCATCCATGACCACATAGGCTTGCCACTCCTGCCGGACCAGAGACAAGTAATCATACAAAGCATACAAAGAGCCTTCTGGCGATGCCTGTATGAATGAGTCCCATTCCTGTTGAGGGATGTCATGTGCGGATCGAATAGACAGGGTATAGGCCAAGTCGAAGCTTCTTTGGTCAGGAGACAGCTCAAAGGTAGCAAGATTTTGGCTTGACTCACAGAATGAACAAATATCTACAGCTTATTCAAACACGGTGTTCCCAGGCCACATCCCAATAATGGGGGATCGTATTGTCAATGTAGATAGAGAGGGGAGGGTTGGAATCAATCGTGATTGTTAGGCTTAATTGGCTATGAACAATCGCTGAACGGATGGTCGAACCAATCAAAAGCTGATTCAGAAAGTCGATATATTCTTCCACCAATTCTTCATGTTTGATCTTTGTGCCGTCAATATTTACTTCATACGCTCCATAGAGGATAAGTGCTTCTTGGCTTGAGGCATCCAAAAGTAAATGATCGATTGTACTACCTTCCAGAATGGTCTTTCCAGCGATAGGAACATAGACTTTGCCTTCTACTTTCTGGTAGCCAAATGTGTCTCTTCGTTGGTTTTTTCGAAAGCTCATAAGGGTAGACTAGATCTATCTGTATCGCTTAGAGACTGTTTGGAGATCTGTCCTGAGAATTTTTATGGTGTATTTTTTTCTCATCCAAGGCCCTTTTTTGTTCTCATAGTGGTGCTATGAGAACAAAAACAGCTGTAGGATGAGGAAAAAAGACACATACAAACAATAAGTGATAGATGTTCAAACAGTCTCTTAGTCAATCCGATTGAAGGTAACAGGGCTAAAAGCGCCAGAGACATAGATTGGAATTTCTCTTCGGACAATGCCCATGTCTCGGTTATAGTAATGATAGGAAATGTATGGATCAAATGCTCCCAATGGGGATGGGAAAACCGATTCTTTAATTTTATAGACATTGTCATATTCTATTCCAAATCCATTGTAAGTCTCAAAAAACTCGACCACTTCGAAGGAGTAGATGAATTCGAAATCTGTTCGCTCAAATCGTTGTTCCCAGGAATCTCCTTTTTGGATGTTATTCTTCAAGATGAGCACCTCTTTCCGTTCGTCTGTCAGTGTTTGTCCTCTGTATTCAAAATAGTTTCCATCCTCATAGCGGATTGGGAGGAGGTTGTATATCAATTGATTGTCCTCTCCCAGGATAAAGTTAGGAACAGGATTGCTGTTCTGATCAAAAAAAGCATGATACACCCCTCCTTCCACCTCAACCCCATCCTGCAACCGTATTGCCATGGTATAGTTGGAAGATGGATCTGTCGATTGACCGAAATCAAAGTAGTAGTCAAACACCAGAGTCTCGTTGTCAAATAACCTGAAATTGTTCCTCGGTTGTAAATCCCACGAATTACAGGAACACAAAAAAAGCAAGATTAGGAAGTAAAATAAAGTTTTCATGTTGTTATTGTTGTTTGACTGACAAGTTTGTAGGCAATAGACGAACAATTACCCCCGATCGCTGCTATTCCCCCCAAGCAAACTTGTGCATCCCAATCATATGCCCGAACTTCCATCACCCAATAACCCAATAACCCAATAACTCAATAACTCAATAACTCAATCACCCAATCACCCAATCACCCAATCACCCAACAACCCAACAACCCAATAACTCCCCATGCTCACCGGGCCATTTCGGAAAATTATACATGTAGACATGGATGCCTTCTATGCCTCGGTGGAGCAACGTGACAATCCTGAACTGAGAGGAAAACCCGTCGCGGTCGGGTGGTCGCAGGCAAGAGGGGTAGTAGCAGCAGCGAGTTATGAAGCAAGAAAGTATGGTGTCCGATCCGCCATGCCATCTGTGACTGCGGCTCGGCTATGTCCAGAATTGATTTTTGTCAATTCCCGTTTGGGGTATTACAGCAGTATTTCCAAGCAAATCAGGGGGATTTTTCGAACCTACACAGATTTGATCGAACCCTTGTCTCTGGATGAAGCTTATCTGGATGTTACCGAAAATAAAAGAGGCCTGACATCAGCAACAGAAATTGCCAGAGAAATTCGGGCCAGGATTTGGGAAGAAACCCAATTGACTGCCTCTGCTGGGATCTCCATCAATAAATTTCTGGCCAAGATTGCCTCTGATATCCACAAACCCAATGGCGTTACCTTGATTCCTCCTGATCGTGCTCTGTCCTTTTTAGAAAAGCTCCCGATCGAGAAGTTTTTTGGAATAGGAAAAAAGACAGCAGAAAAAATGAAACGCCTGGGCATCCACAATGGGGCAGACCTGAAATCCAGATCCGAGGTATATTTGGCCCAAAGATTTGGCAAGGCCGGAAGACACTTTTATCGCATTGTCAGAGCTGATGACCAGCGAGAAGTCAAATCAGATCGTGCGCGGAAGTCGGTAGGGGCAGAGCGAACCTTCAGAGAAGACTTGACAACCGAAGAGGCCATGCTGGAGCGTTTAAGCAAGATCACCAGGACCCTGGCTGAGCGATTGGACAACATTGATACAGGAGCCAAAACCATCACCCTGAAGATCAAGTATTTCGATTTTGTGCAAACGACCAGAAGCCGGACACTAAACAATTACATCAGCCAGTATGATGATATATTCCCTGTCATATCATCATTGCTTCATGCCCCGGAATTTCCGCCCAAACCCATTCGACTCCTGGGGGTTTATGTCTCCAATCTTGACAATGAAGTTGAGGATATGCCGAAACAACTGACACTTGAATTCTGATCAGGAGAAAATTGCCTGACATCCCCTTCATCCTGGCGCTGACCCTATGCTTGTGAGAATGGCATGAACTCAGTTTTTTGTCGCAAATCCACTATTTCTTCTGCGATTTTTCCAAATTCCTTTCTTCACACCAGAGAGCTTCATGCACGAACACGCAACACAATCTTTCCTGCATTCTCATTTGCTTCCATGGCTCGATGTGCTTCGGATATGTCTTCCCAGGAGACCACCCGGTCAATGACAGCTCGAAGAGAGCCATTCTGAAACCGTGGCCATGCGAAGTCTGTAAATCGCCGTGTCAGATCAATCTTATAGTCCAGTGCTCTGGCTCGAAGTGTTGAGCCAATGATCTGCAATCTTTTGCGAAGAATCGGGGCCATGTTCAGGTCTTCCGGTCGGGTTCCCCCCATCAATGCCAGCAATATCATGCGTCCTTCCATTGCCAAGGAGGATAGATTTTGGTTCAAATAGGGAGCGGCGATGAAATCAATGATCAGATTTACGCCTCTGCCATTGGTGTGAACATCAATCTCTTTTGCAAAATCCTGCTGTTTGTAATCAATACAAACATTCGCACCCAGCGATCTGCACAGTTCGTGTTTGGGAGCTGAGGCTGTGATCAGAATATCAGATGCACCCATTTCCCGGGCGAGTTGGATCGCCGCTGTGCCAACGCCACTTGCTCCCGCATGGATGAGGAGGTTTTCTCCCGCCTTGAACTGCCCAAGGAGGTCTAAGGCCTGATAAGCTGTCAAAAACACTTCAGGAATGGCCGCTGCTTCTTCATAGGTCATCACGTCCGGAATCGGAATCGCCAACTCCTCATGAATAACGACATACTCCGCATGTCCACCGCCAGCAAGCAATCCACACACCCTTTGACCTATTTCAAAGCGACTGCAAGCAGGGCCAAACGATACAACCTCTCCGGCCATCTCCAGGCCAAGAATGGGGCTGGCTCCTGGTGGTGGTGGATAAAATCCTTTCCGTTGCAAAGTGTCTGCCCGATTGGCAGCAGTTGTATGAACTCTCACAAGAAGTTCATGGGAAGCAGGCGTAGGCGTGGGCCACTCTCCGATGTGGAGATGTTCGGGGCCTCCGGCTTGTTGGATGATCACAGCTTTCATAAGGAAGTTTTGCCAAAACTAAGAAATCACCTCAGTTTCTAACAAGTTCTGGAAAATCAAGAGATGGATTGACGGAATATTCGTAATTTTACCCCCCACATCACACAATGAAACAGAGATTCTTGGCGCCAGGTTGGAATCTCCTATTGCAGATTATGAAAGTATTGATTGCTTCTTTTTGTCGGTGGTCTTTGATATCACTGTGTTTGCCATTATTGAGTCTACAGGCTCAACTGTCCATTCCTCTCTATACCTGTTATGATGTCAATGAATATGAATTAGAAATAAAAATCAATGCAGAAACCCAGCGAATTGCGGGGACATGCCGGATGGCCTTCGAAATGAAGCGGAGTTCGGACCTGTTGCAATTCGATCTGGCCGAAAGTCTGACTATCGCCAGGATTGAATTGGGGAGTCGGACGCTCAGGTATGATCGCTCAGGAACAATTGTCACGGTGCGATTGCCCTATACCATGACCGAACGTGACCGGCATAGTCTCAAAATTGTTTATGGAGGGCACCCACACAGCGAAAACCTGAATCGAATATTTTCCCAGGATGGACAGAATCAAACCCAAATTCAGTTCAAGCAGGATCTGATTGCACCTGAAGCATGGCGTCCTTTGAAACAATCTGTGGTTGATCCGGTAGACAGTATGCGACTGGGCGTGATTTATGAAAAAGGGCCCCTGATTATCACCAATGGCAGACAGCGATTCCAGGTATCCGAACCCGGAGGATTCCAAAAAAGTGTGTATGTCACTGTCGGGCCAGTCCTTCCTGGAAGTTTGGAGTTGCACATTGGCTATTTTGAGAAATTGACAGATATCTATGGGAGTGATTTTGGGTATCAGGAACTGAATTATTTTGTGCCTGCAGGACAAAACGAGTGGGGAAAGGAGCGGTTGATCCAAATTCAGCAAATCTTCTCCTGTATGGAATCCTATTTTGGGTCATTTCCCCTGAAGCCCTCAGGAATGACCTGGGTGGATACCGGAGGGGCATATGCTCAGGAAGGACTGGACAAGTATGGGGTTGACCCACTTTTGGCTTATGAACTGGCTGGGCTGTGGTGGGGAAACCATCTGCAGGCGACTCTGGCCGAAGATGCCTGGATCACAGAATCCTTTCGAACCTATGCCAGTTCGCTGGTGATCGAATGTCGCTCTGATACCCGGAAGGCACTGTCCTATTTGCAACAGCTTCCCGAAGAACAAAAATCAGCGATGATTCTGCATACTCTCAGGAGCTTGACTGATAATGAAGAACAATGGTTTGGAGCATGTCGGGCGATTTCATCCACCTTTGAAGATCGATCATTGACAACAGAAGCTCTGCTTGATTTTTTTCAATGGAAAATTGATGTAGATGCGACACACATCTTTCAACAATATCTGCTGCATCCTTCCCCTCCTGTGCTGGAATATTCGATTCTTTCGAAGGGCAAAAAACTCTCATTGGCCTATCGCTGGAATACCAGTTTTGTAGATTTTGATATGCCTGTAGATATTTTTTTGAGAAACACCCGAGAACGCATTGTGCCGACAACTGAGTGGAAAACCCAGAGCTGGAAAGGTGTATCTGCCAAGCACTTTGAGATTGACCGAAGTTTTGGATGGTTCAGAGTGCAAGAATTACAGTTGTAACAGACAGATGGAAAGTTGTTACTTTCGCATAGATCACAGATATCTTTGTCGAACCTTCAATGGAAACCAACATGAACCTCCTCAATAGATTTCTCCTTCTCTGTCTTATCAGTTGGGCGACTACCCTCTTGTTGGGATGTCCACTTGCTACACAAGAAGCAAGCCGGGCAACTGTGGAGTCAAAGATTGAAAAAAAACTCATCTACGATGATTTCATTTACGAAACCAATATTCGCACAGTCCAGTTGTATCGGGGACAGCTGAAAGAAACATATCCAGTCATCTATATGGGTGTCGTAGAACCCCTGGTCTTGGAATTTGATGAATTGATCCCATTGGAGCAGCGAGAATCTGACTTGTTTGTGGACATCATCAACTGCAATGCAGCCTGGGAACCAAGCAATGTATTGCCGATTGAGTTCTATGAAGGCTTTGTGCAGGATCGGGTAGACATCTACCAGCGATCCGAGTTCACCAAAGTTCCTTATGTTCATTATCGATATTCATTTCCACAGGAAAATGAGTCATTCAAGATGAGTGGCAATTATCTACTCAAGGTATATCGAGGTGCCAATCCCAAAGATGTTGTCCTCACCCGGCGCTTCGTTGTGGCAGACAGGCAGGTGAAGATAGATAGCAAATACTTGCTGAATGAGCGAGTCGAGCGCTTGAGATTAAGTGAATTTGCCTTTGATCTCTATACGCCAGGAGGCTTGAATATCATCAATCCTGCGCAGGACCTGATGGTGGTGATGTTACAAAACTTTCGGTGGGACAATGGCTATATCATCCCGCAGCCAAGATTTTATGCAGATAACAGATTTGAATATTATACAGATTTGACGGATATATTTGATGGAGGAAATGAATTTCGTCGCCATGAGTGTTTTAGCACGCGTCTATATTCAGAATCCATTCGACATGTAGAGGAGAGAGAGAATATTTACGACATCTATCTGTTTGCGGATGAGCCCAGAAACAGGAATAGCTTTGCTGGGCGGCGAGATCGAAATGGAAGTTATGCCATTCGGGTGCAGGAGTGGAAGTATCCGGATATTCAGGCTGATTATGTTCGCAATCATTTTACCCTTCAAAGCCGGGAGCAAGTCGATGGAGAAGTCTATGTCTTCGGCAGATTCTCAGATTGGCAAACCAGACCAGAAAACCGGATGACCTATAATGCGGTCAACAAACGATATGAAGGAGAGATTATCCTGAAACAGGGGCTGTATGATTATGAATACGTGATCAGGAGAGAGGACCAATATCTGGTCGATGAGAGAACTTTTGAAGGAAAACACCTGGAATCAGAAAATTTTTATACCATCCTTGTGTATTATCGATCCCCTACAGATCGGACAGATCGACTGATTGGGTTTCAGCCAATTAATTATTATGAATAACCGTGGAGAGGGAATCTTTGATCATACCCAATGCTCCATCGAGAATCTGATTTCCGGCTACATGATCCTGCCCTACAGAAGTGCTTGGGTCATCCATCAAAATATAGAGGGTAGCCGCCAACAGCAGAAGGGAGAGAAGAATAGTAGCGATATGTCGGAGTCGTTTCACTGGGATTCTGAATAGTGGCGTTCAATTCCACTACCAAAGTAGGAATCTCTAGTGCTTGATGACAATAAGAGTGAGTAAACGAGTATGAACAGCCGATGAACGCGGCAATTCGCCTACTGAACGTTATTCTCCCAAAATTCGCGTCAGGCGTTTAGCTGTGAGTCCGATCGGCATAAATCCCATGAACATATTGCGAAAAACAGTACTGCCTACATTGCTGTTGCCAATGAATTTGGTGTGAGTTCTGGCAGCTTTCTGAAATCGCTTGCTGGCCTTTAATCGTTGTTTTTCATAGCGTTGGAAGCCTCGCTCTATGCGTTTGTACTGATCCGCAATCTGCGCTCCGAGAACCCCCGCACTGGTGAGGGACAGGCTGTCATTGAAGCCCAGAAAAGCATCAGTCGTATGAGCTGCGTCTCCTACCAAAACGACCCTTCCCTGGGACCAGCCCTTGCGGATAGGAGAATCCTGATGTGGCTCAGGGAGAAAAGAAGCTGGCCAGGTTTGCCCGATCGCTGCAGGAATCGGAGCAGGAAACTTAGAAAATGCCTCTTGTAACCACGTCTTGATGTCTTGCGCATCGGACGGAAGAGTGGTAGGTGTAGGCAATGTCAGAAGGAGTCCTGCCTGTCTGTCATTGATAGGAACCAGGCTTGCACTTCTGCCACCATCCATCACTTCTACACAAGGATGTGTTAACCAACTATGATTCGGATCTGCCAATACATTGCGATCCAGAATAGCCCGATAGGTAATCAGGTTGGTGGATCTGACTTGTCCGCCTCCTTTCAACTGAAGACAGACTCTTGAGTTGCGTCCGTCGGCACCAATCAGCATGACACCCTTTGCATTGGTGTTGCCACTGAAATGTGCTTCTACCTGTTTGTCATTCTGGGTGAAGGAGATAAATTCCTGCCCTGTGATCATCCAATCCTCTGGCAAGCGTTCGCGAATGGTTGTGAGTAGTGCTTCTTTTGAGAGGATATGGATGTCATTTCCTTTTTTCTGTCGCAGGGCATCAAATTGTATTTTTCGCAGGGATTTGTTGCCTTTCCACAACCATTCCAAGGCATCTATTTTGGGGCTAAGACCAGCAATTTCCGTCCCCATATTGATGGCTTCTAATGCTTCCTGGGCAGCAGAAGTGAGAAAAACGGGCGTTTTTTCTTCCCCCAGATCTGTTTTCTGCTCAAAGATACGGACTTGCTTGAAATCGTGATGAAAGAGAGTTACGGCAGTTATCAATCCACTCAGACCACCACCGATGATGAGAATGGGATCTCCTTTTGAGATTCGCATGAGATTTGCTTGGCTTTAGGTTTGTGTTCGTAGGGAATAGGGCGTGTGGGGAAGGGAATAAGGGATATAGGTATGAGGGATAGGGCTTTGTGTTTATCTGCTTAAGCAACTCTTCAACACCCTGCCATATACCTCATACCTGATTTCTCTTCTAGCTTCCTCCCAAGATGAGTGGGAGTCCACTGTCTCCGCCTCCAACAATGACAACTTTGGTGTTCTCAGAATTGGACAATTCTTTGGTGGCTTCAATGCCCTGCCACTTCAGAAGTTTTTCGGAGAGACTTTGAGACACAATGTTCTGGTATTCCTTGATTCCCTCAGCCTCGATTTGTTTCCGTTCAGCCTCTTTCTTTTCTTTTTGAATCAGGAAGTCATACTTGCGTGATTCCTGCTCTGCTTGCAACTTGCTTTCAATCGCATCACGAATGGTTGCAGGCAACACCACATTGCGGATACGGATCGCATCAAGAATGATGTATTTGTCAGCCAGTCCGGTTTTGGTTTTTTCGGTAACTTCTTCTTGTACCTGATCTCGTTTCCCTGCATACAACTCTTCTGGATCATACTTGCCAATGACATCCCGGAAGACAGATCGAATTTCAGGAATGATGATGGTTCGGGCATATCCTTCACCAATATCATCATGGAGGAGAGGGAGCTTATCTGACATAGGTTGATAAAACAGCGTTAAATCAACAGAAATTGTCAACCCATTATTGGCAAGAACTTCCATCTTTTCCATGGTGATCTCTTGTATCCGAACATTGTAAGGGACCATTGTATTCCAGGGAGCAATTACATGGAAACCCTGTGGATAGGTTTTATTCATGTCTACCCCACCGCCAAACTTTCGGAACAGAACTCCCTTTTCTCCAGCCTCAATTGTAATAAAGGAACCGGAAGTGATCAAAAGCAGAAACAAAAAACCGACAAAGGCGAGAGCGGCCGTTGAGACGACTCTTGACTTATTCATATTGGATTTATTAGGCTTTCTAAAAGACATATCGTTACAGATTTGAATGTGTACTAGTGGAAATTAACCTATGTTTTTCGTCAAAGATACGAAAAAATAGGACTGGGTATCGTGTGAAGTACTGGGAAGTATGTGGGAAATATGATGGAATAGGGATGAAAGGATGATGGGAAGAACGCATAGGTTCATATTGGAATAGAGAATCATACGAATAAAATAGAAAGAGGATCATGTATCATCCATGACCCAAAAGGTAGTGGAGTATCCCTGAAGACGAAGAGGTCTGGTGAATATTGTATGCCTGCCAACATACGACTTTCTGTCAAGCCTGAGTGGCCATTTGACTCACTTCATCCCCAATGGCAAGACAGGAAGTTGCTGCTGGTGAAGGGGCATTGAGAATGTGAATGGAGTTCCCCTTGAACTCGATCTTGAAGTCTTCAATCATATTGCCATCAGGACCAAGGGCCATCGCTCGAACCCCGGCACGACCCGCTTTGATCTCTTCCATTGTCAGAGAGGGGATGAGGCGTTGGACCTGCTCCAAAAATAAGCGCTTGGAGAAGGCGCGCCTGTATTCATTCAGCCCAAACTTCCAATGTCTGCTAAATAATTTCCAGGTGCCTTTGTATGTCAGGGCATCTATCGAATCCGCCAGATCAAAGGCTGTTTTGTTATATCCCTCTCGCTTGAAACTGAAAACAGCATTGGGGCCGCATTCAATTCCGCCACGAATCATTCGGGTAAAATGAACCCCCAGAAAAGGAAAGGCCGGATTCGGGACAGGATAAATCAGGTGCTTGACTTTGTGAGCAGCTGAATCAGTGAGTTCATAGTAGTCCCCTCTAAATCCTACAATTTTGGCTTCTGTAGATGCCTTGTCCATTTTTGCCAAACGATCTGACTGAAGACCTCCGCAGAAGATGAGCCTTTTTCCCTGAAAACTGGCTTGTTGGGTCTTGACTTCAGAATAAGCCTCTCCATGCACTACTTGAAGGACTTTGTGACTGGTCAATACCTGGCTGGCAGGATTGAGTGCCGGGATCAGTTCCGCTAATTTGAATACCACTGCCGGAAAGTCGATGATGCCTGTACATGGCACCCATATCCCGGCAATGCCTGCACAGAACGGCTCAATCTCGCGGATCTGATCTCCGTTGATCTTCTCGATCCCTTCTGTATTGTTGGCCACACCATTGTTGAAGATCCGCTCCATATGCGGCAATTCGCTTTCGTGGGTGGCAACGACAACTTTCCCGCAGACATCATGCGGGATCTTGTGTGCTTTGGAGAAGGCCACCAACTGATGGCGCCCATCCACACAATTTCGCGCCTTGTAGGAGCCAGGTTTATAATACAAGCCGGAATGAATCACTCCTGAATTATGACCAGTCTGGTGTGATGCCAGGGTAGATTCCTTTTCCAGTACCAATATTCTGAGGTTGCGATGACGAACTTGAAGTTTGTAAGCGGAGGCAAGCCCAACAATGCCACCACCGATGATGATATAGTCGTAGAGGGAGTTGTCTTGAGGGATAGTCATAAGTCACGATTAGAACAGCCAGAAGACAAATGTCGCTACGGAAGGGACAAATTCAAAGTTTTGAGAATGCTGGGCTTTTTATAAATTAGACAGAAACCAAACCTTTTCACACCAGACCTCCAATGAAAACCTTTCTTCTTTCTATCCTGATGCTGATGTATGCCAGCCTGATGAGTCAGCATGTTCCCCGATTCTTTTCGACAGATAGCCTCCCTCCCGCCTATGCTGGAATATGGGAACCTTCTGTGGATCCATTTCATTCCCATACCGGAGTCGAATATATCAAGCAGGCCGAAACGAGAAGTAATACCTGGAACTGGGGAATGAACTTCCGTCCGTTTGACTCAACGCATTACGAATATGACCAGGAGAATGAACTGGTGTTGGAAACAACATATAGATGGGAAGGAACTTCTATCGGATATCTTCCTTATCAACAGTGGTCATATGCCTCCGAAGCTGATTCTTCATTTAGCATCTACTCCACATGGGATGCGGATGAACAAGGCTGGTTGAAAGCTGGCAGACAAACAAGCATTAGAGATAGTCTGGGAAACATTCTGTCGATATTAGGAGAAGGCTGGGATAGCAACTCCCATCAGTGGAACAGGGTCGGATTGACATTGTTTTTTCGAGATGCGCATCATCGGGATACCCTGGAATTGGTGCAGAGATGGCAAGCTTCAACTATGGAATGGCGCACGAATGAAATGATCCGAACAGTATGGAGTCCTTTCGATCCACAGTATACTGTCGGCTATCTCCACAAAGCCTTACTCTATGGAGGGGGGGATACCATTTGCTACGAAAAAAACAGCTTCGATGCGGTTGGACATATGCTCACACATGAGAAGTTCACTTTCGATGCACCGCCTAGTGGGTCTCGACGGAGCTGGACCTATAATCAACAAGGGCTACCAGTAGAAATTCTCTATTCCTATTTTGATCCCTGGCTAGATATCTGGGTGGAGGATCTTCGAAGCTTGTATCAATACAAAGGGCCTGGATATTTTGATCTGGATACCATCACGACCTTCAAATGGCAAGAAGATGGATCGTTCCAGGGATGGGCAACGAAAGACCGAAAAGCGTATCTCAAACCATCTTCTGGAACGACAGAGGTTTGGCTTGAAACTGGCATTGGACATACCAACTGGGCCCTGAGCTCCCGGACAACTTCTCATACAGATATGCAATCAGGAGCACTATCGATGAGCCTGGGAGAAAGCTGGGATGGCTCTTCCTGGCTCAGGAGTTCGAAAGCAGAATATGAATATACACCCAATCTTGATCAGACTTTGTATCGGTATTCCACCTGGGATGGTACAGCATGGTCTCCCCAGGGACTTCGAAGGACTTACTACTTTACTGTTCCTGTCGGATTGGATGAGCACATACTCCCTGAACTGAAAATCTATCCCAATCCTGCGCGGAATGATTTGTCTATCTCACTTGGAGAAGCTGAACAATCTCTACAGAAGATCGAAATTCTCACCCTTCAAGGGAAAAGAATCCAATCTTTGGAAGCGCATCAACTCAATCGATCTGGAGGTGTGATTCATCTCTCAGTCAGTTCTGTGCCATCCGGGATCTATATTTTTTGTTTGCAGCTCGATGGACAGAGCATCAGCCGAAGATGGGTCAAGCAATGACGATTGTCAGCCTCCTCTTCAATTCAACAATCAAGACCTTTTCTCCCCAAAAAGAAAGCCCATGCGAACCCCAAAGCCATAAAGCATCATGATCGGATGCATACCTGAACCCGGAATTGGGAACAGGATACTGAATTCAGGTTGATTTCCGGGAAGAGTGGTCCAGGAGACTATGGATAAAAGCTGATATCGCACATCAAAATATTTTCGTTTCCCTAAGAGGAGACGATACCCGAATCCTGGACTGAGTAAAAGAGTATTTTGCCAATGTTCCGGTACGTAGGTTCTGAACTGTCCAGTTGTAGTGGTTCGATACGAATATGCACTTTCCTTATACGATCTAAGCAGCGTAGAAAAACTCAAAAATAAATGACTGCGGTGGTTTTTATGAAAGGCTGATATTTCAGAGGTCAAGGACACGGGAGGGAGTTCGTCAAATAGTGTTCTTCCAAGTCCAATATGAAATTCCATATGACTGGAGTCCCGAAAGAGAAAGGATCTACCATATTGAAGACCTATGATGGTTGAGCCTTCAGCCCTGATGTTGATTTGATTAGGATACGCTTGTGCTGACAGCTTGGTGGAAGAAAAGGAGAAAGCTAGCAGACTGGAGAATGCACAGAGTAGCAACTTGTTATGTGGTTTCATGTTCGCAATGGTGTGAAAATTTTACATGAGGACTTGCTCAATGGACATAATGCTGCTTCTGTGAGATAGAAAATCGTCTGGAGATTGCTTTTTCCCAAAAAACGGCTACCTTTGTGGTCCATTTGTAAAATTATGATGGATATCAAACCAAAGTCGTTCAAGAACGACTATGAAACAACGTTCATTCTCTCACCCGAACTGCCTGAGAGTGAACATCGCGCGGCAGTGGAGAAATTCGTTTCTCTAATTAAAGACAATGATGGGGAAGTGTCGAACATCGAACACTGGGGCATGCGTAGACTTGCCTATCCCATAGTGAAAAAGACGAACGGTTATTATGCGTTCCTGGAATTCCGGGCCTTTGGTGATTTGATTGCCAAATTGGAGCAGGCGTACCGTTACGACGATCAGGTAATCCGATATTTGACAGTAAGACTGGACAGGCATTCCTTTGCTTTTAACAACAAGCGAAGAGAACAAGGCTTTGGTCTTAGAAAGAAAGCAACCAGATAATTGTTAACACCTAAAGATCATGGCAAAAGCACCAGTAATTGGACCCACAGCTGTCAATCGCATCAGAACGCAGACACGACAGAAGAAGTATTGTCGCTTCAAGAGAGCCGGAATCAGGTATATTGATTACAAAGATCCTGATTTCTTGCTGAAATTTGTCAACCCACAGGGAAAAATTCTCCCTAGAAGATTGACAGGTACCAGCCTGAAATTCCAGCGTCGTTTGGCTGTCGCGATCAAGAGAGCCCGACATTTGGCTTTGCTACCATTTGTCACTGATGAACTCAAATAGGGATCACTGATTCAAAAATCAAGATTATGGAAATCATACTGAAACAACCTGTGCGCAATCTCGGTGATGCGGGAGATGTCGTGAGAGTGAAGGCGGGATACGCCCGAAACTATCTGATTCCGAAGGGACTGGCAGTGATGGCTACCGAATCCGCAAAAAGAGACCTGGATGTTAGAGTCCAGCAAGCGGCGCACAAGCAAGAATATATCAAGCAGCAAGCAGTGGAAGAGGCTGAGAAACTTCAAGGCCTGGAGATCACCATTGAAACCCTGGCAGGGGCAGATGGAAAACTCTTTGGCTCAGTCACAGCTATTCAGGTTGCCAGCCGCTTGAAAGAAAAAGGATACGAAGTAGATCGAAAGTCTATCACCCTGGATGATATTCGTCATACAGGTGATTATACTGCAACGATCCACTTTCATAAAGAAGTCAAAGCAGAAATCGACATCCATGTTGTCCGTAAGGAGAACTAGGAAGAGATTCAGCAAAAACTATTTTTTTTTTTGTTTTCCCCGGTCGGTTTTGACCGGGGTTTTTTTATGCAATCAAGGGAGTAGAAGGTCTCGTTTGGTTGATCTGAACGCGATTATTTTTTGTTAAAAACCTTCTAGCTCCCCTGATAAGCTTTCATCTCATATCTTTTCATCAGAAGATCGCAGACCATATCCAGTTTTTCCTTATTTGCTGGACTTTCCACTATGCGGTTCCCATAATCAGACAATCGGGCTGTGTTCTCATCAGAGGCATCATCCATTTCTGCGTGTTTGGGGTCCAATTGGATATTGAGTCGGATATATCGAGCTGTCTGGTCTTCATAGGGAGGAAGCAAATGCTCCATTTGATAATGCACAGATTCTGAGACCCCTTGCATCAATATGTCTATCAATGGAAGCACCCAGTCTACCATTCCCCATTTTCTGACATCATCATACTGATAATTTTCTCCGGTTTCTCCTGTCCCGATAGACAGCATAAAAAATGGAACTTCGTGGTTATCGCCTTCAACGGATGCAAACATTCCTCGGGATTGCACTTCAGCTTCTTCCATTCTCATTCCCAAATTGGTGGTAGAATTTCCCGCCTCCCGCCAGATGTTCTTGGCTTCGATATAAGCAAGAAGGGCAGGATTGTTGGCAAAAACGCCTCCATCGATCAGAGAAAGGTGATCCATTTTCTGCTCTCGAAGCTTATAGTTTTTGTCCATCATACGGAGGATTCCATTGTATCCGACTTTCCGTGGAGGAAAGTAGGTGGGAGCCGCTGAGGTCGAACGAGCTACTTCCCATAGTTCAAAATCCTCCAGATCAGGATTCTTTCTGCAATCCGAAGATTTGAAATAGAATGGCTTTTTGGCTTCGGTATTATAAGAGGTGATGAGCAAATCCGTCAATGTATTGGACAGGCGAGTATGGCCAAAAAAATCCTTCAATACCTCTTCTATGTTCTCTTCAGGAAATTTACTCCTTGCCAGTGATCTGAAAAAATGGGTGATTCTTCCAATCGTGGGCCTGGAAAATATCTTTTTTCCACTATCTCCCTGATAGATCTTTAACAATTCATTGGCCCGATACCTCGGGCGGCCATTTTTTCCCTTAATCGTTAGGCCACAAGCGAGAATGCCACCAGTAGAGGTGCCAGCAATAAGATCGAACAGATCTGCAATTTGTGGTCCTTGCTGCTTCTTTTCGTCATACAGACGGTTCTCAATATATTCCAGGACTTTGCATGGAATGATTCCCCGAATTCCTCCTCCGTCCAGTGATAGGATGGTATAGGCAGGTGTGATATAAGACATAGGTTCTTGGAAGTTGGTTAGACAATGAATGTGTTTGGAACCAGGGCAGGGAAAGTATTACATCATCTGTAAATTAACGAAAAAGTAATTACAGAAAGAAAAAAAATAATGGACAATTATATATGATTTTCGGGACTTTTTTCGAGGGGGAGGACAACGAAGATTTTACACATTCATCCGGCCTGCAATCAAGCAATCTTTTGACTACCGAAAAAAAAAACGCCCACAAACAGAGTTCGTGGGCAACAGCCATGAAAACGCCCTAAAATGGAACAGAAACAAGTCTGTTCTATGTTAGGACGCAGATGGAGGGAAAGGTCACAAAAAAAGTGACATTTTTTTTAAATCGATCTCAACAGCTGCTTATTTGCTGTTTTCTTCTTTCTGCTTGTCCTTTTCATCAGCAAAGGATTCTGATTGAGAGGACCAACTGTCTCTGCGAATTCTTCCAGGGAAGAACTCAATGGCATCATTGACGATATCTTCATCCTCAGCCGTGAAGTTGGCAATTTGGCGGAAGGTATAGATCCCCAAGGCATTGAGTTTTTTCTCAATGAATGGCCCAATTCCTTTGACGCGCTTCAAATCATCTTTATCCGAGATATTGGCTATGCCGATGCGATCGAAGTTGATCCCACTGGCTTTTTGTTTGATGCGTTCCAGCGCTTCTTCCTGTGTCTCTTTTTTCTTGGCCTTCGCCTTAGGTTTGGCTTCCTCTGTCGTTGCACCTGAGAGGTCAATCGCTCTGCTTTCTATCGCTTCAGCTTCAGCTTTGGCCTGATTGCTCTTCAGAACAGCCAGTTGAGAAGTCAAGCCAAGATTGCTCTCTCTCTCCTCCTTGAGCGCAGTTTCAAGTCCTCCAGCCTTGACAGAAAGGCTTTTGTGTTGTGAAAGAAGCTCGTCATGAGCTTTGATTTTGGCATTGTGGTCAACTTGCAGCATTTCGAATTTGTCCTTGAATGGGCGTATTTGTGTCAGTTCCATGTCAAGTTCAGTTCGGCTTTGTCCACACTCTTTCAATTGTCTGCCTTGTTTTTCATGAGCGGTTTGAAGCTCCTGGTATTTTGGCTTCAGTTCGTCATGTTGGAGAAGCAGTGCATCGTATTTGTTCTGCAGATTGCTATATTTTCCAGTCAGTTCATCGTGCTGACCCAGTAATGCTTGATAGCGATTGCGGAAGAGAAGCCAGGCAATGATAAACCCGAGAATGGCTGCAATCAACATCAGGAGAAACGCTTCTCCTACAGCGGTAAAAAATCCATCAGGAAACGGCATGATTTATATGTCTTGAAGTAATGAGTTGAATAATGGGAAAAATTAATTGGCAATTCGGACTTCTACCCGACGGTTAAGACGGCGTCCCTCTGCTGTGCCATTAGGTTGCACGGGGGCTGTATCGCCTTTGGAGTCTGTTACAATTTGCTGGGCGTTCAATCCAAACGAAGTGAAAAAATTCTTCACTGTATTGGCTCTGTCCCAACCATACTGCATATTTTTCTCTGTCGAACCAGAATTGTCAGCATGGCCAGTCAAAAGAAGTTTTTTGCCGGAATTTTGTCTGAGATACTGAATGATTCCAGAAATGTAGCTCCGATCATCTGCACTCAGGACAAGGTCTGATTTGGCTAGCTCGAACAAAAAGTTGCGAGATTCGAATGCGACAGCTGAAGGCGTGGGTGCTTTGTCATTTGTGGTCGAGCTGGCAGACCCTCCATCTGGAGCGGTCGCATTGCCGTCTCCTTCATTGGCAGCATCACCTGCGAGTCTTGCCTGTGCATCGGCAATTTCTCCAGATACTCTGTCAAGCAGGCTCAGATTGATCCCACCGTACAAGGTGTCATCAGAACTGAAGTATCCATCATATGCGATTTGTCTGGGCAACTGGATCAAGCGATCTGTTGAGATCCCATTGTCAATGAGCATTTGCTGAATGAATTGGGCTCTGCCCAGACCCAGGTTGGGGCTGGAAGAGGTATTGGTTTCAGCTTCAGCATACATGCCAGTAATTTCCAGATCTGTATCGGGATTACTTTTCAAAAATGCAATCAATGAATCCAGGCCAGGACGAACAGATCCCGGGATGAATCCAGCCGCCTGAGATTTGGCAAATCGAATGTAATCCGACCCCTTGAACCAGGGTTTTCCCTGATACTGAATGGAAAATGGGGATGTCTTCGCGGGAATGGTAATAGCGGTTTTGTTGGGAGAAGAGGTGTCATCGGTAGCGGTTCTGTCTGGGGCAGAGACAGATGCTGATGTTTGACCTGCACACAGTCCTCTGTGCTTACAAGTCCACCACCAGGTCCCGCCTATGATCCAGCCCAACAAAATCAATGAAACGAGTATAACTGATTTTGGCATAGTGAATGTTGTGGGTTCAATTATTGAGGTCTAAACTTGAGATGCAGAAAAAGGGAAAGGTCACTTATAAGGTCTGTTGTGTGTTGAGAAATAACGAATTAGGGAAATACATTTTGGAAATAAAAAAATTTCGATACATAAATATAAGAAGCAATATATAATGGACAAATTTTGAAAGTATGAAAATGGAGATAAGCCGATGAATGCCTACTTGTGTCATGGATGCAATCAATTCAAGAATATATCTGCCAAATAGGCTAAGTCCTGACCATTTTTCTATATTTGTTCCTTATTCCAAACTTATCAGCCCTATATATGAAATACCGGCTTCAATATACTGCGCCCTACGAAAAGTGGATTGATGTACAAATTTCCGTTTCTACCGAAGGAGGAATGTTGACACTTTGTCTTCCTCATTGGCGCCCCGGAAGATATGAGTTGCAAAACTATGCGCGCTATTTTTCTGATTTATGGGCCATGACCAATACAGGTGAGCCCGTGCAAATTCGCAAGTCAGCCTCTCATAGCTGGGAATTTAGGGTAGAAAAAGCAACAGATCTGACCATCAATTACCGCTATTTTGCGGATCAGACGGATGCTGGAGGCAGTTATGTAGATCAGAAAGGAATTTATGTCAATGGGATCAACTGCTTTTTGTATCAAGCTGGTAAGGAAGAAGAAGCCTGCGAGCTAACCCTTGACTTGCCTGAAGAGTTTGTCATTGGGGGAGGATTGCCAGGAGAAGGACCCACTTATCAGTTTGAGAACTTTCATCAATTGGTAGATACGCCCTTTGTCGCTTCTAAAGACTTGATCCATCATCAGTTTGATCTGAAAGGAATCCCTACCCATTTGTGGTTCATGGGGTTTTGCAAACCTGATTTTGCCAGGATAGAAACAGATTTTCTGAACTACTCGCAGGCCCAACTGGATATGTTTGGGGAGTTTCCGGTATCGGAATACCATTACCTCTTTTTGATGTTGCCCAATCACTTTCGGCACGGAGTGGAACATTATAACTCTACTGTTATTACGATGGGGCCGGGGCATCGACTCATGCGTTCAGATTTTTACAAATCTTTTTTGGAAATCTCTTCTCATGAGCTATTCCACACCTGGAATGTCAAGGCCTTGCGTCCTGCCGATATGTTTCCTTACGATTATAGCAAGGAGAATTATTCCAGACTCCATTATATCACAGAAGGCGTGACGACCTATTATGGCGATCTGATGATTTGGAAAGGTGGGGGGTGGACATTGGACCAATGGGTCCAAAGTATCAACAACGAACTCAATATCTTCTTTCGGATGGGAGGACAGAAATTTATTTCTCTGGAATCTGCCAGCTTTGATAGTTGGGTAAATGGATACAAAAAAACAGGCGCTCCAAATAGAAAGATTTCTTTCTACACCAAAGGCTATCTTGTGGCGATGTTATTGGACCTGGAGATCCGCAAAGGGACCAATAACCAACACTCTCTGGACGATGTCATTCACGCAATGTATCATCGGATTGCAAAGCAGGGACGTGGCTATACCGGAGAAGAGTACCAACAGATCGCTGAAGAATTCTTCGGCAAGAGCCTGAATTCATTCTTTACAGCTTTCGTATCCGGAGTCGAATCTCTGGAGGCAGCTTTGTCAGACATGGCTCAATTTTATGGCTTCAATATGCTCATGCTGGAATCCAATTCTACCGCTGAAGCACGCTGGGGAATGAAGTTGGGAAGTGGATCAAAAGGAGAGACCATCGTGGAGAATCTGTGGCCGGAAAGTCCAGCACTTCAGGCCGGGATCAGCTATGGCGACGAATTGATTAGTATAGGTGGGAGAAAGGTAGAAGGGAATGCTGATGAACTATTGCAATTTTTTGCCGATTCTCCAGAGATTCTGATATTCTTCTTTCATGACAAAGAACTGTTTCGAACGGTCTTGAGGCCCAGTGAGTTTGCCTGGAAGATTCCTCAATTCGTCATTCGGGCTGATCCTACAGACACACAGGCCAGGAACCTCGAAAAATGGAAAGAAGTTGGAGGGGCTGCCAAGGACAAGCAGGAAGTAGGATCAAATATGTCGCAATCCTGATTGTATGGGGAAGAAGAAGAGGGATCGACCGACATCTCCTGACCGTCCTTTGATAGAAGGAATTGTGATTCGATCAGTGGGGTCCCAGACGAGGGTTCAGACCGCAGATGAAAGCCAGTATGAATGTGTAGTCAGGGGAAAATTCCGAATCAAAGGCCTGAATACCACAAATCCTGTGGCAGTAGGGGACTGGGTCCGCTTCCATCTTCCAGAACAAGGAGAACTGGGTGTCATTCGAGAACTCCTGCCTCGCAAAAACTATATCCTTCGCAAAGCCATCTCACATGGCAAAAAAGTTCACATTCTGGCGTCGAATGTAGATCAGGCAGTATTGTTGTTCACCATCGATCAACCAGCCACATCTACAGGTTTTGCCAATCGCTTCCTGGTAACCACAGAAGCTTACCATATCCCTACCTATATTGTGATCAACAAACTTGACCTGCTCTCTGAGCCAGAGCAGTTGGCGCGCCTGAAGGAGGTGGAAGAGTTGTATGCGAAGATTGGATATCCGATTATTAAGGTAAGTGCGCTGGAGGCCTCCTATGCACCCCAGATTGCATCTCTATTGCGGGATAAACTCACCTTTATCGGAGGACATTCTGGTGCAGGAAAGTCCACCCTGATCAACTTGATCGATCCAGAGCTGGATCTGAAAACCTCTGAAATTTCCCAATATTCCAACAAAGGCAGACATACCACTACCTTCGCCCAGATGCACAAATTGAAGATTGGAGGCTATATCATTGACTCGCCTGGCATCAAGGAACTGGGACTGACAGATCTGGAAAGAGGAGAATTGAGCCATTATTTTCCTGAAATGAGAGAGCGGATGGAAGCCTGTCGCTTTCACAATTGCACCCATATCAACGAGCCTCATTGTGCTGTCCAAGCCGCCCTGGAGAAAGGAGAGGTGCATCCGTCCAGATATGATAGTTATCTGAGGATGCTGGAAGACATTGATGCAAGTTCTCAGTGGTAATATTCCAACCCATCCCTACCTTATTCGTATCTTTAGACTATGGAATACCTGAATCCATTCACCCGACTGAATCTGAATCTGGCAGAATTCTCTCCTGAGGGACATAAAGAAAGCCTGAAACTGGAGAAAAAACGCCTGTTGGCAGAGTTTGAACTACACAATACCAATACCATCGAATTGGGAGGCAAAATGCTGGACAAAGCGACTGTCTTGCAGCTATTTGATGAACTGGAAGATGCCGAACTGGCGAATATGCACCTGCGAATACATCAGTTACCCTCTTTGATGGCCTTTCTGGAAGATTCAACCCTGGAGTATTTTTTTTCAGGAGATGTTGCATTGTTATCCTCTGAATCCAGTGCCTTTCAGAAATATATCGGTCCGTATTTTGCCGAACAATACAACAAGCGACTGTTTCATGCCTTTCGGCAACTTGATTGGGAAGAAGTCAAAATGATGTGTGCACATCCATTGGCCATTCCGACAGAATTCCATGCTGCTTGTTACAAAGACACCTACAGAGATATTCATTCCAAATCAAGAGAAGTTTCTCAGGTTGCTTCGAAGATTTCAGAAGGACAGGCACCAGGTGCCGAAATTCAAGAGGTTTGTGATGAGATGCTCATTCTGACACTCAATCACCTGCCTGAATACTTTGGCGGTAGTCGGGATAAATATGGATTGGCCTTAGAAGAACTGGCAGTGGCCGTCCATAATGTCCACCGCCGTGTCAAGCTTGGAATCTTCATCCTTCGACAGGGCCTGAAACTCAATATCAGCCAAAGCACCACAGCCAGATTGACACATATCCTTGATCAACTCAAGGAGTTGGCACCTGCCGAAAGCTTTCTCGAAAGCTGGACTGCTGACAATTCTGGCAAGAACAACAATGCCAAGCCCTGGTGGTTTGTCGTGGGTGGGGCTGCAGTTGTCTACCTGATCCTCAAGACCCTGGGGATTTTTTGACCAATATTTCGGAATATTTGATGCAAAGGTCTACTTTTCCTTACAGAAAGGAGACATAATTTTGTCAAATACCTAGGACTTTCTTCTCCTCCTCGATGACCGCTACTGCATCAGAGCGGCTTTGTCTGTCACAAATGGTCAACTCCTATGTGAAAAAAAAATGAAACCCCCAAATCTTTTTGGGAGGGAATCATACTGAATTGCGCAAATGGTCAAGTCATACGCAAGGAGAAAGGGCGTTATGTTCATGCAGGGCAAAAAAAATAATCACGTAATCAAACCCTAACAATCATCATGAGATCTGGTACCGTCAATTTTCGCTTGCTTATTCTGGGACTGAGTGTTGCCTGTATGAGCATTGGTATTTTCTCCCTTTATGGCCCTGGAAATAATTTTTTTATCAGCAGTTTGTCAGCTTCTCATTCGACACCGTTTCCGACTGTGAATGGACTCGAACCTCCAGCGCAGGCAGAACGTCTCCAGGGAAGTTGTCTGTATATGGATGATGCTGTCCTTCTGGACCTTAGCCTGGATGAGCCAGACAAGGTCCGCATGATGGTCCACCAGGTAGGAGGACAGACACTGTATATGCGGCATTGGAATGTGAAGGAAAAACATTTGAGAGAAGAGATCGATCTCTCTCAGCTAGAGAAAGGAGTATATGTCTTGCATATTCAATCATCCGACAAAGAGATGAAACAAGTATTGGTTCTGTAATACAGACAAAAATATTTACGGAACCCCAATCGCAAATCTTCTATTGAAAGGAGATTTGAAGTTCTTTCACCGCATGGACCTGCCACCTGTTGCGATTTTCGTCTCAGGTTTGGCAGGGTTTTTGGTGCCAATACAGAATTAAACAGGATCTATGGACAGCTATCGTCGTACTACCGAACAATTTGATGATTATCTGGGTAAGATTCAGGCTCGGGAAAGAGTCCGTCAACGGAATGTATTCATTCTGGGCATTTTGCTTATAGGTATTCTGGGGATTGGTTTGGTCATGTATCAGTGGCCTGATTTGCTTCGTCGAGAAGCAAAGTTGCGTACCTTTAAGTACGAGGAGCTGAGTGAGGAGAAAATTATTCGACTCTTCCGATCTGATGGTGATGAAATCCTGGTCTCGCACCAAATCCTTGGATGGGATACGATTCAAACTCTGGAAGATTTTCGACAACTGGCGGATCTTTCTGAATTGATCTCCATGGCCAAAAGCCCTGTGCCCAAAGATACAGCTTCTGCTATTGCTGCAGATAGCATTGTTTCGACTCCCATGGCTTCTCTTGGGATGTTTGTGTTGGATGTGGAAGGAGAAAGAAAGGTAGATCAGGAATTGATCTTCACGATTGAGAACTATGATCCTATCGTCCAGTATACCCTGGATTTGGGCAATGGAGTCAAAAGAAGGATTAAGGCCAGGACAAAATATACCTATCCTTTGCCTGGAAATTATACAGTGCAACTTATTGCCACTGCCAAGGAAAAAGGATCCAGTATCTATTCGAAGAGGTTCCGGATTCACCCTCCAAATCCCTCGACCAAAATCGCTTCTTCTGCCACTTCCACTTCCACCTCTAGGCCCAATGCAAGAGTGGTTCCAGAGTTGGATTTGCCATTGTTCAATGAGCCAACAGGACTCACAACGCCCCGATCGGCAGAGCAGCAAGAAGAACACAAAGAAACATCTACGATCTCTCCTGCTTTGGAGATTCGAGACCTGGGAAACACTGCGTCTTCCCCGATTGAGTCAGCAAGGCCGCCTGCCACATCTGCAGTTGTCGAAAAAACAACCCTGGATGAGCCATTGGTCTATGCAGATATACTCCCTGAATTTCCAGGAGGGCAAAAAGCGCTTCACAATTATCTGAGTCGAAAAGTTGGCTATCCGCTAAGAGCCAAGGAAGAGAAGATTGAAGGGCGAGTTGTTGTTCAGATTGTCGTGAATGCAGATGGCTCTCTGTCGAATGCCAAGGTGCTGAAAGGAATTGGAGGAGGATGTGATGAAGAAGCCTTGAAAGTTGTCAAGAACATGCCTCGTTGGTATCCCGGCAAAGTGAACGGTCAAAAAGTGGCTGTTTATCGAACGATTCCCATCGTATTTAGAATCATATAATACTATTCGAAAATTGAAATTTTATCCCCTCCATAAGATACAGGTAGGGGGTGTTTCGTAATTGGTTAAATCCTGATTAACTCAAAAAAAAGTAAGGAAATAGCTCATACACAGGATTTAACCATAGAAATGAAAAAAATGACAGCTCATGTATTTTGCGAAGGTATCAATCAGATAAACTCATACCTTTGAAGCAACAGGAATAGAATATTAACCCTAGCGCAATGAAATCGAAGAACGAACCAATGGAAAATCTGGATGCTTATCTGGAAACCCTGGAAAAAAAAGAAAGAGCTGATAAACGAAAAAAGCTTCTAATGGGAGGAATGATTTTAGCCTTTCTGGGGATCGGGTTTGTCGTATTTCAGCGTACGATTCTGCAACCGGAGGAAGTGAATCCTCCCTATGCACATCAAGAGGAAATATCCGTACCAGCTGTCCCGGTTTCTGATCTCAACGAAGAATCAGAATCTGCTCTTGCTGCCAGTTCTGAATTTGATTTTGAGATGGTAGAGGAAGAAGATGATTTGCCTGCTTTGTTGCCAGTTATGACTGTGAAGATTCAAGGAACAAAAAAGGTGGGTCAAGAACTTATCTATACAATTGACAATCATAATTCCGATCATCAATTGAGTCTTGATTTTGGAAACGGCATTCGAAGAAAGGCACGCAAAACCAATAGATATACCTATCCTCTACCAGGATATTTTGATATGCGACTCCTGATCCAGGATGCAGATACATTTAGAGTACTCCATACCTTGAACTATCAGATCCTGCCAGCTGAGGAAGAAGAGAATGAAACACAAGCACAATCAAACAGCAGATTTGTAGATATTCCAATAACTCGATCCATGGATCCCAGTAAGAAGACTGAAATAGAAAGACCATCTTCAGACGATGTCTTGATCCTGGATCACTCTAAGAATACGACCACTAAAAATCCTGTAGTGATGGCAGACAAAATGCCTCATTTTCCCGGAGGAAATGCAGCATTGAATGCCTACATCAAGAAGCATGTCAGATACCCCGAAAAAGCACCTATTGGACGAAAAGGTCAAGTAGTCGTGCAGGTGGTTGTGAATGCGGATGGAAGCCTCTCGAACCTCTTATTACTGAAAGGATTGGGAGAAGGATTTGATGAGGAAGCGATCCGACTGGTGGCTCAGATGCCACGATGGATTCCTGGAAAAGAAAAGGGCTTGAATGTGCCTGTCTATCATAAGGTTGTGATCCCTTTTCGCCAATCAAGTTGATGTTTATTTATCAGTATCAGAATACGTGTCACATTAAATCCCTAACCACAATTAATTTAATACCTGCATGTAGCTTAATTTACTGCCTGAATTTGATTCCTTGTACTCAATTTGACTGAATTGAACCTGTAGATCATCCTTTTATTTTTGTTTGCCAGCTATTCTGACAGAAGATCCTTGAATAGATTCAAGCTGTATCTCTCTCGCAGAATATCTGGTTTCCTCCTTTGGAAACTTTTCTTGTTATCCACTGTCTCTTCTGATCCTTTACTAGGAAATGACCTCTTTCGCCTGAATTCGATCTGAATTCAGAAAGATGATTTTACCCATATACGATTTTATAGATATCCGTTACCAAAATTGGCAATTAACGATTTTTCAAAATATTTTTCTATCATAAAATAACTTAATTTGACTTTTTGAAGTAAAAAAATCCTTGGTAATGATGTTTATGAGATAGTTAAGACCCATAAAGTAAAGCTTCTGTATGATTTGAGAAATACTATAAACAAAAACCCGATTGTTAAGTTATGAGTAAAGACAATGTTTCCCCTAACCAGCTCGACGACTATCTAGACAGGATTGAGGCGATGGAGAAGAGCAAGACGAGAAAGAAAATTCTTTTGGCAGTAGGATTGGTTGTTCTTTTAGGAGGTGGTTTCCTGGCTTTCCGAATGATCCAGGCCCCTACAAAAATTCGGTCGTACGCCCTAACTGAATTAACAGAATCTCAAGTCGCTCAAATTTTTGCTGAAGACCCGAGTCCCATCGGCGTTACCCATCCCGAACTCGGGTTCGACACCCTGCAATCCATCGAAGACTATCACAGCCGTCTCCAATTGGTTCAGATGATCCAACAATCTCAGAATCAGTTGGTATATGACATCGTAAGTGATTCGACCATGGACGATGAAGCCCTCGCTGAAGAGGAATCTCTGTCCCAATTTGTGATTGACATTGCTGGTGACCGTAAAGCTGGAAAAGATCTTACTTTCAGAATTGAGGATTATGATCCTTCGGTCACTTATTTGATGGACTTTGGGAATGGATTTAGAAGAAGAATTCGACAAAGTTATAGTTACTCTTATCCTTCTCCAGGTCGATTTGTGATTCGACTGATGGCCACCGAAGGCGAGAAAAGCAGCCTCTATACCAAGTCAATTCGGATTTCGGCAAACAGCCAACCAGCGCAAAACGTGATCGCCGAATCCCAAACCAATGAGGAAGAATCTGCCTCGAATACTCTCGAACAGGAAGTCAATACGCCTGAATTTGCTTCTTCTGAGAATATAAATCCCAATGACGGAGGAGAATCAGGGCCCAATATGCCTGATGATGCTCAGCCAAATCTCACCATTACTGATTTGCGGGGGGCATCTGATATAGAAGAGATTGCAAACGATTCGGTGGAAGAGGAAAACCTCCAGGGACTTGAAGATGAAGCTGCTATTGCTTCTTCAGGGATTCAGGAAGCAACAACCCCTGAACCAGTTGTAGAAAAAACCACTCCCGTTGATGATTTTGATCCTTCCAAACCGATGTTGGCAGCTGAAGTAATGCCCGAATATCCCGGAGGAACCAGAGGGATCGCCAGATATTTTCAGCGAAATAACCGATATCCAACTGCAGCGAGAAGAAGCCAGATTGAAGGAGTCGTCTATGTTCAATTTATTGTGGAGAAAAACGGAGATCTCTCCAATTTCAAAGTAGTAAAAGGCATCGGTTTTGGATGTGATGAGGAAGCGATCAGATTGTTGGACCGCATGCCAAAATGGATACCAGGTGAGCACCGCAATACGCAGGTCGCTGTCTACCAGACCTTACCTGTGACCTTTAAGTTGGTAGAGTAAATGAAACAAGGAAATAGTCCCAGAGGTAAGGGAAATAACGCAAGATGAACGAAGAGAGGCTAAGAGGAGGTTGACCGTTCGAATTGCATTATTTCCCTTATTTCCCTTATTTCCCTTATTTCCCTTATTTCCCTTATTTCCCTTTGCTCATGCCCCTTTCTCTCCCCACCTCTATCAAATCAATCGTCTTTGACGCCTATGGAACCCTCTTCGATGTCCAAACTCTGGACGCCTTCCTGAAAGAGCATTATGGCGACAAATCTCAACCGATCAATGCCATATGGCGACAAAAGCAACTCCAATATACCTGGCTCAGGTCATTGATGGGGCGATATGAACCCTTTTCAAATGTAACCACCGATGCCCTGAGATATGCTTGCCAAGTGCAGGGAGAAGTGTTGTCTGCTTCTCTTGAACAGCAGCTCGTTCAGCGATATTATACCCTTCAAGCCTTTCCAGATACCCTCTCCAGTTTGGGCAAACTGGCGAGCTCTGTTCAGCTGGCTGTGCTGTCCAATGCCAACCCGGAGATGCTTGAGCAAGCAGTTCATCACAATGGACTTCATCCTTTTTTGACGCATATCCTCAGTGTTGATAGCATTCAGATGTACAAGCCTATACCCGCTGTATATGACCTGGCGACGCAAGCTTTCGGCCTGGAGAAAGAGGAAATTGTCTTTGTCTCTTCCAATACCTGGGATGTTGCTGGAGCCAAATCAGCAGGATTGCGGGTCATTTGGTTGAATCGATACAATGGAAATCTGGAAGAATTGGGGATCGAACCAGACTGGCAGATTTCCTCCCTGGAAGAAATAATCCTGACATAACAGATCGAAGCCTGGAAAATATTTGCATGTTGAAAAGATTCTCCTAATTTAGGAGAGAATTATTTACTACTATTACTTAGCCCATCATAGACTATGCATTTAGAGGGTTCGCACATTTTACCCGCCTCTTCCTCTACAATCTGGACCTTGTTGATGGATCCGGAAATCCTGGCAAAAGTTACGCCTGGAATTACCGATCTTGAACCCACAGGAGATGATACCTTTAAGGCAATCTCTAAAGTAAAGATTGGCCCGGTCAATGGTGCATTCTCAGGGACGGTACAAATTGTCGATAAAGTAGAGGGCGAAAGTTTTGGGTTGAAGATTAAACAAAAAAGCAAAATTGGGAATGTGTCGGCAGAAGGAGCCATCCAATTGATACCCCAAACCCCTAAAGAGACAGAGGTGAAATTCGAAGGCGATGCAAAGTTATCAGGGACACTTGCCCGAACGGGGCAACGTGTTGTCAGCGGTGTGGCCAGGACACTTACCAACCAGTTCTTCAAAGATTTGGAGGCAGAAATAGAAGTCATAAACATAGAAGAACCAGAAACATCCACTGCTTCAGACAATTTGTGGAGCAGATTTATGAACTGGCTAAAGAATATATTTGGGGCCAAAAGCTCCTGACTCGCGAGACAAACATCAATCTTTCTTATTAATCTTAACCATTAATCTTGTATCTGGATGGGACTACAGCTTACTGTTACCGTAAATGGCAAACAACACAGCCAGGAGGTAGAGCCGCGTACCCTTCTTGTTCATTACTTGCGAGATGTACTACGACTGACTGGAACCCATATTGGGTGTGACACCAGCAATTGTGGGGCATGCACGGTCCTAATGAACGGAAAAGCGGTCAAATCTTGTACCTTACTTGCACTTCAAGCAGAAGGTGCAGAAATCACAACAATTGAAGGATTGGCCCAAAATGGAGAGCTTCATCCACTTCAAGAAGGATTTAAAGAGAATCATGGCCTGCAATGTGGATTTTGTACACCGGGTATGATCATGACTTCCGTCCAACTCCTAGATGACAACCCCAATCCATCAGAAGCAGAGATTCGACATGGATTAGAAGGAAATTATTGCAGATGTACCGGGTATCATAATATTGTCAAATCAATCCAGTATGCCGCTGATGCAATGAGAAAGGAGGGCACAAATGTCTAGTTTTATTGGAAAATCAATCAAGCGGGTTGAAGACAAGCGTTTTATCACAGGCAAAGGTCGCTATACTGATGATATCGTCTTGCCCGGAATGGTCTATGCCCAGATTGTTCGCAGTCCCTATGCACATGCCAAAATTGTCAGCATTGACAAAAGCTCTGTAGAATCTATGGAAGGGGTCGTTGCTGTATATACAGGTCAGGACGTAGCAGAATCAGGTGTTGGAGGCGTGCCAGCCGGCTGGCAGGTCGACTTCAAGAATGGTGATACCATGAAAGAGCCGCCGCACCCATTGTTGGTAGCAGATAAGGCCCGATACATGGGAGATGCCGTAGCTGTTGTGATTGCCGAAAGCCGTGAATTGGCCAAAGATGCAGCTGACTTATTGGAAGTTGAATATGATGAACTGGATGCCGTAGTAGATGCTGCCAAGGCAGTAGAGGAAGGCGTGCCTTTGGTCCATGACGATGCACCCAAGAATATGTGCTTTGATTGGGAAATCGGAGACAAAACTGCAACAGATGCAGCGATGGCGAGTGCTCATCACATCACAACTCTGGATTTTGTCAACCAGCGAGTCATTCCCAATGCCATCGAACCACGTGCGGTGATCGGGCATTTTGATCCAGCAAATGATAAATATACCCTCTATACCAGCTCACAGAATCCTCATTTGATTCGGTTGCTGTTATGTGCGTTTGTTCTCGGATTGCCTGAGCATAAAGTACGTGTTGTCTCGCCAGATGTAGGAGGAGGATTTGGCAGTAAAATATTTCACTATGCAGAAGAAGCCCTGATGATTTGGTGTTCCCAACGATTGGGAATTCCGATTAAGTGGATTGCCGAAAGAAGTGAAAGCTTCATGACGGATGCACATGGGCGAGACCATGTATCCAAAGCAGAAATGGGCTTTGATGCAGAAGGCAATGTAGTTGGCTTGCGCATCAAGACATTCGCTAATCTTGGCGCATATCTGTCTACCTTTGCGCCAGCAGTTCCTACCTACCTTCACGGAACCCTCTTGCAAGGATTGTATACGACCCCAGCCATTCATTTGGATTTGGTGGGCTCATTTACCCATACGACACCTGTCGATGCCTATCGCGGGGCGGGAAGACCTGAAGCTACCTATTTGCTGGAGCGCCTGATGGATACGGCCGCATTGGAAATGGGAGTAGATCCCGCTGAGCTTCGATTCAAGAACTTTATCCCTCCCTTTGATGGGGTGAACGAACCTGGATATCAGACACAGGTTGCCTTGCAGTATGACAGCGGGAATTATGCCCCGGTGCTACAACGAGCACTTGAGATGGTCGGTTATGAAGATTTTCGTGCCGAACAGGCTGCTGCCAGAGAGCAAGGTAGATATCTTGGAATAGGATTTTCAACTTATATAGAAGCTTGTGGGATTGCCCCCTCAGCCGTAGTTGGATCGTTGGGAGCACGAGCTGGTCTGTATGAGTCTGCACAGGTACGTGTGCAACCCACAGGGAAGGTGAGTGTATATACCGGATCGCATTCTCATGGTCAGGGACACGAAACCACCTTTGCGCAGGTTGTCGCTGATAGATTGGGCATAGACATTGCCGATGTCGAAATTGTTCATGGAGATTCTGAATCAGTTGCTTTTGGGATGGGGACCTATGGCTCTCGTTCCCTGGCAGTAGGAGGAAGTGCGATTGTCAAGAGTGTGGACAAGGTCCTGGAGAAGGGAGCCAAAATTGCCGCGCACTTATTGGAAGCCGCAGAAGATGATCTGGAATATGCGAATGGAAGCTGGACGGTCAAGGGAACCGACAAATCTGTTGGATTTGGAGACGTCTCACTAACCGCTTACGTTCCACACAATTATCCCGAAGGCCTGGAACCAGGCATGGATTTCTCCAGTTTCTATGATCCGACCAATTTTACCTATCCATTTGGGGCGCATATTGCAATCGTTGAGATCGATACCGATACAGGAAAGGTGACTCTTAAACGATTCATAGCCTGTGATGATGTTGGAAATGTGATCAACCCGATGATCGTGGATGGACAAATCCATGGAGGGATTGCACAGGGAGTAGGACAAGCTATGTTTGAAGGAGCGATTTATGATGAAAATGGACAATTGACCAATGGGTCTTATATGGATTACACCATGCCGAGAGCCGATGATCTCCCTTCCTTCGAAATTGATCGAACGGTAACCCCATGTCCTCACAACCCCTTGGGAGTCAAGGGAGCAGGAGAAGCAGGAACCATTGGATCGACGCCGGCAGTAGTCAATGCTGTGATGGATGCTTTGTCTCCTTTGGGAATCAAGGACATCACCATGCCACTGACCTCCGAACGTGTCTGGAAAGCAATGCAAGGCTAGGTATAACTAACTCAAAACTAACTCATGGTACCAACCAATTTTTCATATCATCGGCCTTCCACTGTCAGTGAAGCTGTGCAATTGCTTGCCAGCCACGGAGATGAAGCCAAAGTTCTGGCAGGAGGACATAGCCTCCTACCATCTATGAAACTCCGATTGAACAGCCCGGATCATTTGATTGATTTATCTGCGCTGTCGGACCTCAAAAACATTTCTGAATCCAACGGCAACATCGTGATCGGGGCCATGTGTACACATGCACAGATTGCGGGCAATGCACTTGTCAACCAACATCTTGCGATGATGGCACAGACAGGTGGAATGATTGGAGACATACAGGTGCGCAATATGGGAACCATCGGCGGCAGTATCGCCCATGCGGACCCTGCCGCAGATTGGCCTGCAAGCCTATTGGCAGCTGAAGCGACCATTGTGGTGCAAGGATCTGCTGGACAAAGAAGCATTGCTGCTACTGACTTCTTTCAGGGCTTGTATGAGACAGCCCTGAATGATGGGGAACTGATTACAGAAATTCATGTGCCAATTCCTGCAGCGGGAACAAGCTCTGCCTATGAGAAATTTCTCCAGCCTGCTTCGCGATTTGCGATTGTCGGCTGTGCAGTCATGATTACCCAGAGTGGCGGAACATGCACAGATGTGCGAGTAGCCTTCACAGGAGTCAGTGATATGGCCTTCAGAGATGCCAATGTAGAGGGAGCAATGACTGGGAAGGCAGCTACTGCTGATAGCATTGCATCGGCTGCTTCTCAGGCTGCAAATGGGGTTGATATTCTCAGCGACCATTTTGCTTCCGAGGAGTATCGAAAGCATTTGGCAAGTGTATATGCCCGACGCGCTTTGACAACTGCCGTCGGATAATACCCACGGACGATTTCACTGCGAAAGGGTTGTCCCAGGCAACCCTTTTGCACTTTTTTCTCGTCCTGTTCCTGTTACCACCACCCCTTGATTGATCGCTCGACAATTAATATATTTCGGGATCGAAAAGATTTTATCCATACTTCCTTGAAAAAATCGGTACACAACATCTATATCGGTACGATGGTAGCCATTGTGGTTGCGGTTACCATTTATTTGATCTATACAGGATATTCCTATTACAATACTTCTCTGGAAGAGCGATTCTATCACCCGCGTCATGACTGGTTCAAACCTAGTGGTGCATATGGCCATGGAATCGGTATCCTGGGAACCCTGATGATCTTGATTGGCGTGGTCCTGTATATTGCAAGAAAGCGATATAATTTTCTCGCGAAACTCATCCGACTCAAATACCTGCTGGAATTTCACATTTTCCTCTGTACCCTTGGGCCTATTTTGGTGCTCTTTCATACGGCTTTTAAATTTGGAGGAATTGTCTCAATCGCCTTCTGGAGTATGGTGGCAGTGGTATTGAGTGGAGTAATTGGTCGATTTATTTACATACAGATTCCGCATAGTATAGAAGGCCGAATTCTGACATTGGGAGAGGTCAAGGATTTGAAAAATAATCTGACCCAAAAACTGAAAGAAAGTTTTTCACTCGATGATACCCTCTTGGCGATGGTGGTTGGGATTACGGATGATGACAACATTCCCCATGCCAAACAAAGTATGAAGACCTTGAGGAAGACCCTGAAAGAAAAGCAGGTTCCGAAACAGGATCGGGTTTCCATTATGTCTATGATTAAAGAAGAAATTTCCTTGTCTTCCAAGATCGCAAGACTGGAATACATGCAGAAATTGTTCAAATACTGGCATGTAGCGCATTTGCCATTCGCCCTAATCATGTTGATCATCGTTGTGATTCATGTAGGGGTTACACTCGCGTTCGGCTATAAATGGATTTTTTGATGGGAGTACTACTTGAGCAAATACTGATTTATGGAGCCGTCTTTATTTTGATAGGCGTCATCATTTATATTTATCTCCGCAAACTCAAAGCTGTTTCTCAGGAAACCGAGCGCAAGGTAGCCATTGCCAAAGAAGAAGGTCTGTTTGAACCTGTCTCTCTGCATCCATTTGTTGACCTTAAAACCTGTATAGGAAGTGCCGCTTGTGTAACGGCTTGCCCGGAGAAAGACATTTTAGGAATTGTGGATGGTAAAGCCACCGTCATCAATGCCTCAAATTGTGTTGGGCATGGCGCGTGCTTTCATGCCTGTCCTGTCGAAGCGATCTCTCTTCGAATTGGCACTGAAAAAAGAGGCGTAGATCTTCCCCATGTCAACCAGAATTATGAAACCAATGTTCGAGGCATCTTCATTGCTGGAGAATTAGGAGGAATGGGTTTGATCAAAAACAGTGTGGAACAAGGGGCACAGGCCATTAACAGCATGGTCAAAAACAAAAAATCACACAAAGAAGGTGTGATTGATGTAATCATTGTAGGGGCTGGACCTGCAGGAATCTCGGCAACACTTGCTGCCAAAAAGCATGGATTGAGTAGCATTACCCTGGAACAGGATTCGCTGGGGGGAACTGTTTATACCTTTCCTCGGGCCAAAATCGTCATGACGGCCCCGATGGATCTTCCTCTGCATGGAAAAGTAAAGTTGTTTGAGACATCCAAGGATGAATTGCTGCAACTCTGGAACAAAGTGATCTCTGAACATGATCTGAAGATTGTTGAGAATACCAAGGCTGAGAACATCATTCCGCAGGAAGACGATACCTTCAAGGTCAAAACCAATACTGGCAAAGAATATATCTGTAACAATGTCCTTCTGGCAATCGGACGAAGAGGGACTCCACGAAAGTTGGGCTGTCCGGGAGAGGATACCCAAAAAGTCGCTTACAGACTATTGGAACCTGAACGAATCACCAATAAAAAAATCCTCGTGGTCGGAGGAGGGGATTCCGCGATTGAATCTGCTCTTCTCTTGAAAGATACCAACGAAGTGATTTTGTCCTATCGCAAAGACAAGTTTTCTCGTCTCAAGCCCAAAAACAAAACCAAAATTCTGACTGCTGAGGAGGATAAGTCCATTCGCATTATTTACAGCTCGAATCTTGTGTCGATCAACGAGGAAGATGTCCTGCTAAAAACGGCAGAAAATGATGAAGGAGTTCTGATTCCCAATGATCTGGTGTATATTTTCGCTGGCGGGGAATTGCCGACAAAATTCCTGCAAAAAGCAGGAGTTGAGATTACCAAACGCTTTGGGTATATCATCAAAAAACACAAATAACTTGAAAACAGATCTACTTCTACGAAGATGTTGAATACCGAAACACGAATCATAGATACTACATACCGAATGGAATACACATTTCCATTCGACATTCAACCTTCGATATTCAGTCTTCCCCCTTCTTTCGCATCCTTATTCATCAAAAAGAACAGAGGCCCAGTTGTCGCTTGTTGCTTCTTCTTGATGTGTTTGCCTCTCATTCTCCCAGCACAGATCTCTCCTGGCCCCTTGTCCAATGCACATGCAGACCTGGAAGGGATCAGCAATTGTACTCAATGTCATGACCTCGGCAAAAAAGTCTCCAATGACAAGTGTCTGGCTTGTCATACGGAAATTCAGGATTTGGTAGATGCTGACCGAGGGTATCATGCCGAAAGAAGTGTGCAGACCCAAGATTGTTTTGCTTGCCATAGTGAGCACCACGGCCGAAAATTCGATGCAGTTCGTTTCGATCAGGACAAGTTCGATCATGATCTGACGGGATATTTGTTGGAAGGCCAACATGATGTGATCGATTGTCGGGACTGTCATATGCCAGATCATATTGCTGATGCTGAGATCCGTGCCCGAGACAATACCTTTTTGGGCCTGGATCAGGAATGTCTCAGCTGTCATGATGACTATCATCAAGAAACTTTATCTAAAGATTGTATTTCCTGCCATAACATAGATGCGTTTCGTCCTGCGCCTGGATTTGATCATGATGATACGGACTATCCACTTCGGGGTGGACATACAGATGTGGATTGCAAGGAATGTCATCCTTTGTCAACCAAAAACGGGGTGGAGTTCCAGGAATTCGCAGGAATTCCATTTGAGGATTGTCGATCCTGCCATGATGATCCGCACAACAACCAGATTGCGGGAACTTGTGCGCAATGCCATATTGAGCAATCTTTCTCACGCTTCGTCGGGACCAACCGCTTCAACCACAATTCGACAGGCTTTCGATTAAAAGGAAGTCACCGCCAGACAGATTGCTATGAATGCCATGCACAAAGCAGTGATCCGCTTCGGGTGTTTCAGGACAGACGGAATGTGGCTGAAGACAATTGTGTTGCTTGTCATGAAGATGTTCACGAAGGGAGATTTGGTGCCTATTGTGCACAGTGTCACAATGAGGAAAGCTTTCTGAGTTTGAATGATATGGCTGACTTCAATCATGCACTGACGGATTATCCATTGGAGGGAGAACATCTGGAGGTCGATTGCAAAGAATGCCATGTAGAGCGTTACTCGACACCGATTGATTTTTCTGCTTGTCAAAACTGTCATGAAGATTATCACGAAGGAGAGTTCGCAGACAATGGCACATCGCCTGATTGCAATGAATGCCATTCCCTGGATCACGGATTTGATTACAGCTTGTATACCATCGAGCAGCATCAAGAAACTGCCTTTCCATTAGAAGGCGCGCATGTTGCAACGCCTTGTTTTGCCTGTCATATCAGTGAAGATGATGAGCGCTGGACATTCAGAAACATTGGGTCAACTTGTGTGGACTGCCATGAAGATATTCATGAGGGATATATCAGTGAGCGATTCTATCCAGACAACGAATGTGCTGTCTGCCATACCAATGACGCCTGGGCATCTGTCGACTTTGATCACAATCAGACGGATTGGCCGCTGGATGGGGCTCATCTGGAAGTGGACTGTCGGGATTGTCACTTTGAGATGGCAGACAATGGGGCCTCTTATACGCAGATGTTCAACTCCTTGCAGACGGACTGCATAGCTTGTCATGACAATGTGCATGGAGATGAATTTGCGGTCAATGGGGTGACAGACTGTATCCGTTGCCATGTCACCGCAAGCTGGGTTCCTGAGAAATTTGATCATAATACAACTAATTTTCCACTGGACGGACGTCATGCAGAAGTAGACTGTATGGCTTGTCACCAGATTGAGCAGGATGATGGGACCACTCTTGTGATTTATAAAATAGAAAAATTTGCATGTATCGATTGTCATCAATAATCCTACTGATGCTGGGAGTAATCCCGATGCTCGCTCAATCGCCACATGGGGATGAGTTGAGGATCGATTGTGCCCAATGTCACAATGCTTCCGGTTGGGAAGTCAATTATGTCGATGTCGTCTTTGATCATGGGACCACCAATTTTGCGTTGGAAGGGGCACATCAGGAGACAGATTGTAGGTTGTGCCATACGAGTATGATCTTTGATGAAGCGCCGATGGATTGTGCTTCTTGCCATACGGATGTCCATAGCCAATTGGTGGGAAATGATTGTGTGCGCTGTCATAATTCAGATAGCTGGCTGGTAGACATTATCCCTGAATTACATGAAGAGAACGGATTTCCCCTGATTGGGGCACATGCCAATCTCAATTGTGTTGAGTGTCATCTGGCAGAAACCAATTTGCGTTTCGACAGGATTGGGAATGAGTGTATCAGTTGTCATTTGGACGATTATGTCAATGCGGAGAATCCCCGACATGATAATTTTGGTTTTTCTACCGAGTGTACGGAATGTCATAATCCCCTGGGATTTGCCTGGGATGCTGATCCGATTGCCCATGATTTTTTCCCTCTGACCATGGGCCATGATATTCAAGACTGTAACCTCTGTCATACCACCAATAATTTTGCTGATGCCTCGCCGGATTGTGTGGGCTGCCACCAGGACGATTATACTGCCACCGCCAATCCTTCTCATCAGAAACTGAATCTGTCCAATGATTGTGCAGCTTGCCATACGACGGAACTTGATTGGATGCCAGCCAAATTCGATATTCACAATGATTTCTATGCCCTGAACGGTGCACATGCTGATATCGCTGAAGATTGTGCCATGTGCCACAATGGAAATTATAACAACACCCCCAATACCTGTTTTGGCTGTCATCAAAATGATTATAATGATGCAGATGATCCAGACCATCAAGCCTCGATGTTCCCGACCGATTGTACCATTTGCCACAACGAGGATGACTGGGAGCCAGCCGATTTTAATCATGATGCGGACTATTTTCCGATTTTCAGCGGTTCTCACAATGGGGTCTGGAATGAATGTATTGATTGCCATACAACAGCAGGGAACTTCACCTTGTTTGCCTGTACCAATTGCCATCGTCAAAGTCCCACAGCGAGCTTGCATGTAGGTGTCAATGGTTATGTGTATGAAAATAATGCTTGTTTACAATGTCATCCGGATGGAGAGGAGTAAATGTCAATCCTTATGAAACACCTGTTTACGCTTCTTTCCTTTCTCTTCGGTACCTTTGTCTTTACTGCTGCACAGTCGAATGCAGACGTGGTCAAAGGAACTGTTTCCTACGTTACTTCCAGAAGTGTCTATGTGAGCTTTGAGAATACCGAGCAGATTGCTGTTGGAGATACCTTGAGAGTGAGCGGTAGTAATGGTCCCTGTCTTTTGGTGACCAACAAATCTTCCAGCTCTTGCGTGTGTAGCCCGATCAATGACTGTGTGATTGCCAAGGGGGATGAAGTAGAAGTGGCCCTTCGTCCGACATCTGAGGTGGTGGACATCAATGATCCCCCCCAAGCAGCAGATCCGGTTGCTGAACCAGAGTCAGACAGCCCCGAGGAGACGGGAACGACTGCTGATCCACCAGAACCATTGTACAAAGAAAAAATCAGGGGAAGATTCTCTGTTTCCGACTATAGCTTTCTCGCCAGCGATCGAGATGACCGACATCGCCTGATGTCCCGATTTGCTTTGACAGCTGATCACATCAACAATTCCAAATTCTCATTCGAATCTTTTCTCACATATCGACACATCATTCCTTCTGATCCTGCCGCCATTGACGTAAATACCTCCTTTTTCAGAGTATATAATCTGGCCGTACGTTATGATGTAGATCCGAGTCTATCGATCGTAGCTGGCAGAAGAATCAATCCCAAAACCTCTTCTCTGGGGGCCATCGATGGGCTTCAGGCGGAGAAGTATCTGGGCAAAAGTTATGTTGGGGCCATTGTGGGCTCTCGCCCTGATATCGGAACCTTTGCTGTAAATCCTAATTTGCTGGAGTATGGCGGCTATGTTGGGAGAATGTCAGATGACAAAAACTTTTATTCCGAAACAACTTTGGGGTTTATCGAACAGAGGAATAAAGGAAAGATTGATCGACGGTATGCCTATTTTCAACATTCCAGTACCATTGCACGGAAGCTGAGTTTGTTTTCTTCTATGGAACTGGATATGTACCGTTCTGTCAATGGGGTGAGTAGTTCTGAATTGCGACTTCCCAATTTGTTTGTCTCAGCCACATATCGACCCGTAAGGAAGGTCAATCTGATGATCTCTTATGACTCTCGCAAGCGAATTCTTTATTATGAAACCTTGCAGACCGAGATCGAACGCTTACTCAATGATGATTTGGCAAGGCAAGGAATTCGTGCTCGCCTCAACATCAGGCCTATCAGATATCTGTCTGTTGGTGGGAGCTATAGCCAGCGATTTCAGAGTGATCAACAAAATAAGTCTGACAATATTCACGCCTATGTGACGGTAACCAAAGTTCCAGCCATAGGGGGACGATTTGGCGTGACCTATAACAACAATGCCTCCAACTATTTGAACAGCAATATTTATGCTGCCAGATATTCACGATCTTTTATTGACAACAAGCTGAGCGCTGGTCTCTATTATCGATATGTAGACTATGTGTTCAAAAACAGTGATCTTTCCCGGATACAACAATATATTGGTACCAATCTTTCCTACAAACTCACGCGAACATTGGTCTTTACCCTGGCTGGTGAACGATCTGATTTTAATGGAGAGACGAATTATCGAATCTATAGCAGGATCATCAAACGCTTTCAACGCATCAAAAGATGATCAAGCATTAAAAATACATAATGAATCATGAAGGTATCAGAAAGGAGATTTAACTATTGGAGCTTCATCCTTCTGTGGGGTTTGTTGTTTGCGCTTTCCAGTGCATGCAACAAAAGTCCCAAAGTTATCGAGGCCAATGAATCATCTGCTTCAGAAACTTCCAGTGGGGTTTTTGATGAAGAACCTGCCACACATACACATTCTCCTTCCCCTTCTTCAGCTGATTTTTCCGATCAGGTTCACAAGGTTGTGGTACAGGAAATATTGCCAACGACTAAGTATGTCTACCTCAAGGTTTCCGAAGGAGTGAAGCAATATTGGATTGCTACACGCAAACAGGACATCCAACTAGGTGGGAGATATTTCTATCGAGATGGCTTATTGAAAACCAATTTTGAAAGCAAGGAATACAATCGAGTCTTTGATCGAATATTTTTGGTGTCAAAACTTGTTGCAGAGAATCATGGTGGGGGGGGCAGTCTTCCGTCCACACCCAAGAATTATGTAGAGAAACGATCTGAGACCACTTCTTCCACTTCCAATACCCAGACTCCCGGCAAAGAAGGATCCATCACCATTGCTGAACTGGTGAGCAACCCTCAAAGATATGCAGGAAAGCAGGTCCAGATCAGTGGGACATGTAGCAAAATCAACCCCAATATCATGAATCGAAACTGGATTCACTTGCAAGATGGGACCAAGGATGATTTTGATCTGGTTGTAACCACCACTGCCCATGTCCATGAGGGAGAAGCTGTCACACTGAAGGCAGTCGTGACCCTGGACAAGGACTTTGGGGCTGGCTATCGTTATGACTTGATTTTGGAGAATGGACTTGTGGTGAACTAACAGTATCCTCATTGCTTGAGAATTTTCCTCCAACCTACAGCCTGATTACCTCCTTTTGCCCTGTCAGAAGCTTCCAGGCTGTACTGGATTGGGGTTCGTAGCAGCCATGGCCATCATGCCTTGCTCAGAGCTATTCAGCATTGATGATGGGAATTTCTTTGTACAACTTGAGAATGAATGATTGGGAGAAATGTATTTCTGCCTGCTGATCCGTCACAAATAAGTACAACAACCAAGAAAACAAATCAATATGGTATTCATTGCAATTGGGTTCATTCCCATTTCTGCCATCATTCTCTTCTTTGCCAAGGACGCCAACCCAAACAGGCAGAAACTCATGCGCGGCCTCCTTATCCTGAACTTCCTTCTGTTTCTCTCTCCGCTCATCTATACATTCATCGCGAGTTATCCAGATGAAAATATGTGGTCTGACAATGGATCTGGCGCAGCTATGTGGGCCTATCTGATTCTAGGACCCGTCTGTTTTCTCATACAGATTGTCTTGATGATTCTGAGGATCACCTTTGCAAAATCTGCAAAGCAGCTATCAGGAGGTCTATCAGGAAATTAACATACACAACTATTCAGTACTTTGAGGAGGTATGCCCAATCTTTGGCATACCTCCAGACTTTATGAGCTAAGTGGCTTGCAAAGCAGATACAGATTCAAGATCTGAAGCTCGGCATCGTCACCATCATAGGTTTGCCTGAAAAAAATCTATCCTGGACTGATACACGGTCTCAGCTCCGGGATAGGACAAATCTGCTTCTACACCAAGTTCATCCATTTTTTCTTTCAGCTTGATGCCAAAGATGACGTGATGAATCTTCCAGCCAAAGGCTCTTTTTTCATTGGTAGGAATGGGCGCATCCGGCGCCATGCCGTAAGTCATAAACAAAGGGGGATCATCTGCGGAGATCAAATCGATGGCTGATATTTTTTTTGCCTCTTGTCTATAATCCCCATCTGAGTCAAGGCTGGAGATAGAGGAAGGATCGATATGTGGTTTGTCATAGCCAGGAATCCATTCTACCCACAAATCAAGATTGAGAGTAGTCTGTCCACCATTTGTGGCCACACAGCTGAGTCGAGATGATTCCCGCTCTATGGGATCATCTGCTGAAGGATTGGCCATCTCATCGCTGAAGGCCAGCCACATACAGATTTGCGCACCTGCTGATCCTCCAAAAGCTCCCAGTCGTTCTTTGTCGATATTCCACTCTGTGGCATGATGGCGGATGTATTGGACTGCTCGCAGACCATCATAATGAGGAGCCGGGAGAGGAGCTGTTGTCACAAAGCGGTAGTTGATTGCAGCCACTGATATGCCTGCTTCGAGCAGAGTGGCTAGCGTTTTGGATTTGAGACTTTTTTTGCTGCCATTTCTGAAGCCTCCGCCATGAATGTACACCACCAATGGAGTAGGGGAACTGCTTTCTGCAAACCAGATATCCATGACATTTCGCTCATCAGGACCATAGGATACATCAGCCATGTCAGGGGGTGGCAAAGGCGTTTTCTGAGCGCAGACCGTATTGCTGACAAATATACATACGGAGAGAAGAAGAATGCTAAACAATCGATTCATGTGTCGAAGATACTTGAATCAGTCCATTGCATCAATGGATTTTGGAACAGAAATTTCTATTTGGATGACTGAAACGATTGCCCTTTCACAAACAAAGCTGAAGACAAACAATATCGATGCAGCGGGTGGGGATAGCTGTCCCGTTCATTCAGAGGGCTGACGTAGGGAGGCAGATTTCACCCAGGCGATGTGAAAATCTGTGGGTTTCTGTTCTTCCGCTATCAGGACGAGATTCCACAATTTGTCAGCACTCTTAGCGAGTATCCATCCTGTTCCTGTCTGGAAATCAGCATCGATTTGATTGCCGATTACTTGTGTCCCAAAGCAAGGATCCTCCCGAGGCAAATCATCCTCAGCAGGAGTTTGTCTGAGAATGACCGGACTACTCCTAAAAGGAAGATAGAGAGGAGAGCGGAACCATTGATCGAGCAAGTCCTCATACTGAGGATGAAAAGAAGGAGGAAGAATGTCTGTGTGAACCGCCACTGAATAAAGTTCCTTCATTTGATCAGCTCCTTTGTTCCATTGATAGATATGGAGCGTGTGATAATAATTACAACAGCAGGCATCCATTCTTACTGCAAATTGGGTGTGTTCAGCCGTCTGTTGTATCCAAATCAACTCCCCTGGCATACTGAAAATCTTGTGATACGTCGAGGCAGAAATAGCGTGTTGATAGATATCAAATCTGAGATAAGGATCGCAAGGGCCCGAAAACAGAATTTCTTCCTGCCCATCAAGGTCCATATCTGCTGTCATCAGGTGATGAGAAGAAGTCTTATTTTTTATTATGGGGCAATCCAAGTAGATCTCAGACGAGAATTCTTCCACTTTAAGGGAGGGAAATGGCCACTCCATGGGCTGAGAGAGAAGAGAATGCAGCAGAAATGAAGGAAGAGAGTCAGTCTGCGGAGATTGAGAGACAGATTCAGGACTATACCAAAAAAAGAGCACATATGTCAGAAGAATTCTCATGGATGCTCGGATTGAATATGAAGGACAACTGTTTGTGGATGATTTCTTTTGGAATATGTGCTAAGCGTGCCCTCCTCTACAAAGAACGTATCTGGATAATAATTCATGAACTGAAATCTTCCTTCCCAGCTATTTGTTTGGAAATTTTCTCTGATGAACTGATTTAAAGTTTTTTTGGAAAAAGAGAAACTGCGACGATCTTGTAGAAAACACTACTAATCAACAAGTTGTCGCAGTTATGATAGAAATATTCTCTAAAGATATGATTCAAAGGCATATTGTCCAATATCTAAG
>JBCCGK010000009.1:0-174809 GCA_039029315.1 Bacteroidota bacterium
GTTGGAGCGAGCCAAGAGCTGGGCCGGATCCGGTTGTGGAACTTTCCGTGACTTTCGTCAGATTCTAGACCGAAAAGACATTGATGCCGTCGTAATCTCATAGTGGGGCTATGAGAACAAAAAAAAACTGCAGGATGAGGAAAAAAGACGCATACAAACAATAAGTGACAGATTTTCAAACAGTCTCTTAGGTCAAGTCTCTGAGTCTGACTTTTGTAATATCCCTATTTTCAGGGATCTCCGATTTGGCCAATTTCTGGGTAATCAAGATGAATTTCATCAGGTACTTTTGTTCAAGAACCATAATCAAATAATTCTTAAAACAATGAAAGCTGGAAAAATTTATCGTAGAGCTATCAAAAGAAACCTGAAACCGTATTTTGCCAATTGGCTGCCAGGAGATTCACGGGAGTTAGGGGAATACGGCGAATTTAAAGGAGGCATTTTTAGACCCATTGGAAATGTCAAAGACTTTGGGGTTGAGTTCATAGAGAAGATAGATCCCTCTCCTGATAATCATGAGTTTGGGGCATCTGGAGCTGCCAATGTGAATTTTTATGCAAAAGGAAAGCTTGATCCCAGTGCCAATGCAGCAATGGAAATTGCTTTTACCAAAGAATGGGCAGTCTACTTTAAAGCAATTGACGCCAGAGCAAATAGAATTGCAGATAAAAATGATCTTGGCAAGCAAATACTCACTCTTTATAAATCTGGCAAATGGAAACGGAGATGGGTGATCATCACGGATGTTGTTTCAGCTGGACGGACCATTACAGCTGTATCTGCGTCCAATGACTCGCGGATCGTTCTAGAAGCCGCAGCAGAAATCGAAACCATTAACCCAGTAGATGCAAGTATTGAATTGCAAGCCACCATTAGTTCAAGGGTAGGCTATCAAGTAAGTGGAGCAGCTATGCAACCATTGATTGGGTTTTCGAAAGTCCAGATGAGATTTTTTACCCCGGTCTTTCGAGCCAAGGCATTGCCTGCGACCACAAGGTCAACAGTAGCTCCATATCTGGATAGTCCTGAACTTGTTCAAGTTCGTCCCGAAGACTTATTCTTTGGACAACTCATGAACGATGATACAGAGATTCTGGATGAATAAATGATCTAGTTCGTCCGATAAACATGCAGGACTAGTGAATGAAAATCTGAAAAATTGATCCATTTGATTCTTGATCTCTTTAGCGTTGCAACTGCTCCATCAGATTCATTCGCTTCCTGCTATCTCCTTGTTCTTCTACAACTTTACATGTTTTTCAGTATGGTAAGCGCATAGGCAATACTTAATATCAATTTCACTGAAGTTTTGTCTGATTGTCCCATAGCAATTGCCATTGAAACCTATGAATAGGTAACAATAATTCTGTCCAACTACTTAACCGTATATAATTATGAACCCTAATCTTGTATGTCTTCCTCCCATCAATAGACATCAAATTATCCGAAACGAACATGGGGGGGCAAGTCTCAAATCTGCCTTTGAAAAATCAGAAGCCCTGGAGGAAATCAGTTGGGCACAACGTGTCCTCAAAGTTCATAAAATCTGGTGGCAAACAGAAGGTGAAGGCATCAAAGTCGCAGTACTGGATACAGGAATTGATCCCAGTCACCCTGATTTGAAATCAGCCATTGTCGACATGAAAGATTTTACGGGAAGTGGTATTAAAGACACCAATGGACATGGAACTCATTGTGCTGGCATCATTGCTGCCAGACGGAATATGCTTGGGTTTATTGGTGTTGCACCCAAAGCAGAATTGTTGATTGCCAAAGTATTGGATAATGAGGGAAATGGCTCTCACCAATGGATAGCTGATGGAATAAATTGGGCAGTTGAGAATGGCGCAGATATTATCTCTATGTCTCTGGGAACAACATTGTCTGCACAGGTTTTGTTCGAATCTATACATAATGCCTTGGCGAAAGGGATTCATGTCATCTGTGCAGCAGGAAATGAGGGATCTCTTCAATCCAACAACATTGCCTACCCAGGTCGATATGGAGGGGTGATCACTGTAGGGTCCCATGACTTTGATGGCATGGCTTCGGGTTTTTCCTCTCGAGGAGGAGAAGTTGATTTTGTTGCCCCAGGATCGAACATTTGGTCTTCATACACAGATGGCGGATATGCTGAATTGAGTGGGACTTCTATGGCGACTCCTTTTGTTGCAGGAGTGGCAGCTCTGATTCTTGCCAAGCACAAAAAATATAAGAACAAAACAGAGATCCACAATTGTGAGGATCTGAAGAACCATTTGCTTCGAATGGCAGCCCATCCCGGATACCATGACAATCGAAGTGGCTATGGTCCTTTGATGCCTTTTCGTTATTTTGGCACTTAGAGTCTTTTAACTTTTTCTTATTTCGTTTCAATCTACGGTGATCACATAATTATGAATCAACCAAATAACTTGAGTAACCCCATCAGTGTGAAAGCAATGGATGGTGAATTCGCAAGACTTAAACGCGAAATTTTGCAATTGGAGGCCCTTGCTAACAGAGTTCCCAGCACAAAATCCTATCAATTTCATGCACTTAATCATGTGAAACGGCTGGAATATAAATTCAAAACGATTTATCCTTACCTGAATTCTCATTGCGTCTTGGATGATCGAAAAGACTTTTTTTTGAAATCGATGATTCAGATTATTGGCAGAATTTTTTTTCAACGGATGCCAGTCTGGACTGGAACAAGCAATTGACTGAAGACCCATGCAAGGTAAAAGATGCGTTTAAATCTGTGTGTTCACTCGTTTTTCAAAAGCAAAAAGAGACACTCCTTGATCCTAAAAAAAGGCAGGACCTTCTGTTTCATAAGGTAATACAGGCAGTCAAAAATAAGGCACTCTGCGCGGAAGAGCCGCATCAGATGCAGGCGGCATTTTCCTGGGGGACAGGATTCCTTATAAGGCCGGATATCGTGATCACTGCAGGGCACAATATTTTCAATTACAAAAATGAATCCTATATCAATTGGGAGAATCTAAGCATATATTTTGGCTGCTTCCTGTCGCATCACAGCCAAAAATATCCTTCCATTGAAGAAAAGGAAGAATACAAAATCAAGAAGATATTGTGGGTAACCAAAGTCAGCAATCAAGATTTTGCCGTGCTGCAATTAGACCGAGATGCTAAGGGGGTTCCACTTCTTCCATTGAATCAGAATAAACGACCCACTCGTGGCACACCGATCTACACAATTGGCCATGGAAATAGTTTGCCCGCTAAATTTACCCCAGGTGCCCATTTTGTAAAGAGATTTAATAGAAACTACTTCTCTGCCAATTTGGATACATTTTCGGGCAATTCTGGTTCGCCTGTATTCAATGCCTGTACCCATGAAGTGGAAGGGATCCTAGTAAAAGGCCTAAAGGACTACGAACTGGTACCGGATGGGTCTTGTTATACAACCAAAAAATATAACCGCAAACACGGAGAAAAAGTCCAAATCATTGGCCCAGTAGTCCAGATGTTAAACCACCTAAATATATAAACTATTATGATTGAATTCAGGCCCCATATTTATCTCCATAATCCCCAGGATGAAGAATATATTGTCAGAATCCTGGTCCATCTCAGCCAAGAATACAAAATTGTCCAGGTCAACAACATCATTGAAGAAGGATACGTGGAAAGAGAAATTCAGATTGTTGTCAAGAGGCTGGGAGGAACCCATCCAGATCCAGAAGAACGGATTGTGGCCTTCACCAAAACAGAAGATGAAGAACAAATTTTGGTACAGGTCATTGACCAAAGTACAGGAGTAGAAAAGGGGAAAATGACCGTTCTGCATGAGCATGCAGATGATAAACCAAGCCAGTTTTTTCCAGCTCCTTGATGGATAAGCCTCGATTTTATGACATTCAACAAGACCATTCGAATTTTTCTCAAAAGTCTGACAGCAACAGTCTGTTGCTGTTGGACTTTGACTGCATTGGGGAATAATCATCTCATTGATAGCCTTCACCAGAAGCTCAATACAACCCTTTCGAAGCAGGAGCGAAGTGCGATCCTGAATGAGTTGGCCTGGCAATATAGAAGACAGGACACAGACCAAGCCTTATCATATGCAAAGGAAGCGCTGGAATTGGCGATTACTTCTGAATCCAAAAAAGACGAAGGTGATAGCTACGCCAGATTGGGCGTCAATTATAAGAACAAAGGCGAATTTGTTCAGGCCAATGAAGCTTATTTGGCGTGTTTACGAATCCGAATTCTTCTCAAAGACCATATAGGTGTTGTCAACATCAACAACAATCTGGGGGTCCTCAGCGAATTGCAAGGGGATTTGGAACAAGCCCTGAAATTCTATCAGGAGGCAGAAACACTCATCAAACAACATGACATGCCAATTCAAAAAATGGCAGCCGTTTATGAAAACAAAGGAGTACTATTTGACAAACTCGGAAAAGTCGATTCTGCGCAGATATTGTTCCAACTCTCAAAAGAAGGCTGGGAATCTGTAGGGAATGAAGTTGCTACTCTAAGAATTCATAATCATCTCGGGGTTATTTATTATCGGAAAAGAGAATGGGCACTTGCCTTGAGAGAATTTCAACACATGTGGGATATTTATCGACTCCTTGGCGATAAGGAAGGAGAGGCAAGAAGCCTCCAAAATATCGGAAGCGTCTATGTAGACCTGGAAAATTATGCCCTTGCCATACAATACCTTTTAGCAGCGGATTCTATGACAAGTCAGCTTGGTGATCGATATCTATTGAAAGATATTTACAAAAATCTTTCAAAAACCTATGAACAGACCAAAAATTTTGAGGAATCCCTTCGCTATTTCCAACAACATGCTGCCCTAAAGGATTCCATCCTTGATGAAACCAAAACCAGACAAATTGCTGAATACCAAACTCTCTATGAAGTAGAAAGGAAGAAAAAGGAGACCCTCAAATTACGAACTGACCTTGAGCGCAATACCTTTCAGAGAAATAGTTTAATAGGGAGTTCCCTTTTTTTGGTAATCCTTGGCCTTCTACTGGCACTCAACTTCCGGCAGCAATTAAAAAACAATCGCCTTCTTGCAGAGGCAAAAGACACTGAGAACAAGCAAAAGATCCTGACCTTAATGAATGAACAGGAAATCAACTCCATGAACGCCATGTTGGATGGACAACAACAAGAGAGACAGCGAATTGCACAGGAATTACATGATCGGTTGGGGAGCATGTTGGCTACGATCAAACTTTATTTTGGAACGCTAGAAGAGTGGATGCAAGATGTATTAGAGGTGAAAATGCAACAATATATTCAAGCTCAGGATCTGCTTGACGAAGCATGTTCTGAGGTTAGGAAAATTTCTCACAATTTGCATTCAGGAGAATTACAGCAATTTGGATTAGAGCGAGTGGTCAGAGAATTGGCAGATAAGATTTCCAAATCAGAACAGTTGACAGTCACAGTTACAACACATGAAGTCCAACGATTAGAAGCCTCAACAGAGCGGCATTTATATCGCATCATTCATGAAATGCTATCCAATGCCATTCGACATTCTCAAGCCAAGAACATTGAGATACAGCTAATTCGCCATAATGGAGAGTTGACGCTCACCTGCGAAGATGATGGAATCGGATTCGATCCAATACCCGCAGAAGAAACAGCAGGTATGGGCCTTAGGTCTATCCGAAAGACTGTTGAACAAAGACTGGCTGGAGAATTCCGAATAGATTCTCATGAAGGTTCTGGCACATTTATCGGGGTTGATATTCCTATTCAAATAGAGAAACATTAATTGTACTTATTCCTATGATTCGAATCATTATTGCGGATGACCATCAAATATTCATAGATGGGATTCGCTTACTTCTGGAACAGGATACCGATGTCCTCATCGTAGGGGAGGCACAGAATGGGTGGCAAGTTTTGGACCTATTGGAATCTGATACCGTAGATATTGTCCTTTTGGATATCAGAATGCCGAAATTGGATGGACTTGAAACTATGGGAAAGATTGCAGAACGATTTCCTGATATCAAAGTGTTGGTCCTCACCATGCATGAAGAAATAGAGTATATCAAGGCCATTCTAGATAAAGGGGCCAGGGGATATATTTTTAAAAATACCAACAAAAAAGAATTACACAAGGCCATCCGTGTCTTGGCTGAAGGAGGGGTATATTTTTCAGAAGAAGTAAAAGATAAAATAATGGAAAGCCACCTTCATTCACCTTCCAGAAAAACGATGACCATCCCTGTTCATCTTACCAAGAGAGAAACCGAAGTATTAAAACTTATTGCCCAGGAATTCAAAACCCATGAAATCGCAACTCGCCTGTGCATCAGTACACACACAGTAGAGACCCATCGAAAAAATTTGATCAGAAAAATAGGCGTAAGAAATATTGCTGGATTAGCAAAATACGCACTCAAGAATGGTTTGGCTGAATAAATCGAACATCCAAAACCTCTCCCATTTCCATGCAAGAGGATGATTCTCAATTTTGGAAATCCTGGATTATCTTGTAAGTCCCCCTCGTTTTGCCAGCCTACCATCTGGTGGGATCGTTAGGAAAGTTGTCGTACACATCATTTACCCCATCTCCATCTGAGTCATCAAAGACAGAACTGTCACTTGGATTGATCAACATCTGCCAATCAATGGGAAGAAATGTATCAACAATCAAAGGATTGAATTCTGCTGTTGGGCCAGCTGTGATCTGTACTGAGATAAAGGTGTTGGGAAGTCCATCCACATAGGTCAGATTGACATTGACGATGGCTGACAATCCACCTGCCCGAATCAAGCGAGACGCTCCTGCCCGGATGATATTCCCCAAAGAATTATCCGTGCCCTCATTGATGCATATTCGCTGGATCGTTCCGGGATTGCCAAAAAAGTCAAGCATCCCATTAATTTCAACAGTCAGGACATCCTCAACCGGGACGATTCCGGGAGCCTGATAGGAAGTCCAACGATAGATTGCTTGATTGTCCTGCCGATACAGATTTACGCCGACAGTAGTTCCGGAAGGATCAGTCAGTGTTTCTGGATTCCAGCCTGCTGGATACATGAACCCCAGTAAGGGGAATCCTGGATGGCTAAACTGTCCACCCGGATTCTTGATTGTCGGCACACCTCCCGGAAGGTCTCCGCGGGGAATTCCGTTTCGCACATCCCAATAAATGGCCTCTGGCCCGAGGATATCTGAACATAGCTGGGAAGTAGCATTCTGACTGGGGTCAATATTCATGCGATTACAGCCAACTGAACAGGCAACTATCAGAAGCCCTACAAAAAGAATTAATGGATGGTTTTTCATGTGGTGGATCGATAAGAAGTTGATTCATCGAGCGATGAAAAAAATCAAGAAATGGTTAACAATTTTTCTTCAAAAAGGGAGGAAAAATTCAGATTTTTGTCTTTCTTTATAGAAGAAGATCCTGCTCATTTCTCTTGTCTATTAACCATCCTTACACCTTTGTTTGTAGAAATGTGAGGTGTTTGAAAATGAGCCATTTATATGCCTTTTTTAAGTCGGATTCAAACCAAAGATATCCCTCCTCATCTAAGCCAGAATTATCCATTCACTATTCCTTCTATTGCACAAGGGCTGGACATTGACCTTCACAGCAATGTCACCTTTCTGGTGGGAGAAAATGGATCTGGCAAGTCGACCATTCTGGAAGCGGTTGCGGACCAATGCGGGTTTAACCCTTCTGGCGGAAACCGGAACCATCAGTACAATTTCCATCGAACAGAATCTGATCTCTCCAATTTTGTGCGACTTTCCTGGAATCCAGTGAAAGTGACCCAGGGGTTTTTCTTGCGAGCTGAGACCTTTTTCAATTTTGCTACCTATATAGACAGGCTAGAGGAAGGATCTCCCGGTGCTGTAGATGCTTACGGAGGCAAATCTCTACACCATCAATCTCACGGAGAATCGTTTCTTGCCTTGTTCAACAATCGTTTTCACAAAGGGATTTATTTGCTGGATGAACCAGAAGCTGCGCTTTCCCCCCAACGCCAATTGACATTTTTAACGATTGTACATAAGCTGGAATCCTCTGGTTTGGCACAATTTATCATTGCAACCCATTCTCCAATGTTGCTGACATATCCCGGAGCCACCTTGCTGTCTCTGGATGAAGAGGGTATTTCCGAAACGAACTATCAAGATACCGAGCACTTCCAATTAACCAGGCGCTTTCTGGAGGCACCAGAAGCCTATTACCGCTTTTTGTTTGCGGAGGATGAATGAGTGAAAAGATTGCAAACCTTGGAAGGAAGAGCAATTGGCGACCATGAGTCAGGGAAAAAATGAAGAATTCCCTATCTTATTCGGAAATTAACTCTGCGACTATGGCCAAGCATACCCATTTCCTTATCAGCTTGTTATTGATAGGGTTCTTATCTTCCTGCAAGCAACAACCCAATCCTCAAGATCAACGTCCTAATATCATTCTCATCATGTCGGATGATATGGGATATTCCGATTTGGGAGCTTTTGGAGGAGAGATTGAAACGCCAACTCTCAATCGCCTGGCAGAGAATGGGCTTCGGTTCACGCAATTTTATAATACTGCTCGATGCTGTCCTACCCGAGCCTCTTTGATGACCGGATTATACCCGCATCAGGCAGGCATTGGACATATGACCAATTATCCAGGAATAGATCCTCATATTCATGATTATGGAACGGCAGAATACAGCGGTCAGCTGAACAATCAATGTGTAACCATTGCAGAAGTATTAAAGGAAGCCGGTTACGCTACGCTCATGGCAGGCAAATGGCATCTGAGTTTTTACGATGATCAACAATGGCCCCTCCAACGCGGATTTGATCAGTTTTATGGAATTATTCCGGGGGCCTGCAATTTTTTTCAGCCAACCTATCCAAGAGGGATCACCGAAGGCAATGATACGCTCTCTGTGTTAGACCAGGAAGACTTCTATACCACAGATGCCTTCACAGATCATGCCATCCAATATGTAGACCAATCCATTAAGTCAGGCAAGGATTCACCATTTTTTTTGTACCTGGCCTACAACGCCCCTCATTGGCCAATTCAGGCTCCGCCGGAAGTTGTTGAGAAATATAAAGGAAAGTACGATGATGGTTGGGCAGCACTTCGAAACAAGCGCTACCAACAAATGATCGATATGGGACTCATCGATAAACAATGGAAGATGAGTCCACAAGATGCCATCGATTGGGAATCTCTGGACAACGCAAAACAAGAAGAAATGAGCTTGAGAATGGCTATTTATGCTGCGATGGTTGATCGTATGGATCAAAATATCGGCAGATTGATCCATCATCTTGAAGCTTTAGGGAAACTCGACAATACCCTCATCCTCTTTCTCAATGACAATGGTGCTTGTGCGGAAGGAAACATGCTCGGGGGAGGGTCGGCCGAACAACTGGAAACCAAAGAAGGGTATTTTTTAACCTTGGGAAAAGCCTGGGCCAACGCCTGCAATACCCCTTATCGAGAATACAAACACTGGACCCATGAAGGGGGCATTGCCAGCCCCATGATCGTTCATTGGCCAGCAGGAATCCAGCCAGAGAGTCGGGGATCATTCGTTCGACAGTACAGTTTTCTGCCAGATGTGATGGCGACATTTCTGGAGGTAGGGAACGCTCACTATCCCACCACCTATCGAGGAAATACCATCAAGCCACTGGTTGGAAAAAGCATGCTCAGGCTGATCCAGGGAGATCTAACGTCCATCCATCAGGAACCCATATTCTGGGAACATGAAGGCAATGGAGCCGTTCGACTTGGTCCATACAAGTTGGTGAAGAAATTCAAAGATGAAAATCCGAGTGATTGGGAATTGTACAATATCCCACAGGATCGAACCGAACTCCATAACCTGATGGATATTCAGTCAGACAAAGCGAATGAGATGATTGCAATGTATAAGGAGTGGGCCGACAAGAATCACATCATGGATTGGGTAAAGGTGAAAGAAATTCAAAAGCAAATCAGGCTGCGAAACATGGAAAAATAACATCGTCTTTCTATCCCATGAGCATTATTTTTGGATAGTTTTTGATGGATACGTTTATCAGATTTGAATATCGACAAGCAACATTCATTGGGTCAATATGAATCATTCTCCATCCTATCTTCCTTTCACCAGTCTATTCCTGATCCTTCTACTTGGAAGCAGTTGTCGACCTGATATAGCAGAATTTGAAAATCTTGATTTGCTGGTAGACAAAGAATGGCAATTGGTCTCTATTCAACGCAACAATATTGAAATCAGTGAGGCCTGCAACCTGGATGATGTATTGTTTTTTACTGCCGATTCGGATTTCAGCCACGATCAGGGAAGTCTGGATTGTTTCCCCAATGATGACTCAGAAGTAGAAGGGAGAAATTGGCGATTTGTCAGAGATTATTCCACGATTCGTACCGTCTATGTGGTTCGAGGCAATGGAGTTGCAATTCTCCCCCGGTCCTGGCGATTTGTGAACCTGAATGATACCTCCATGATTTGGGAAGAGGTCGTAGATCCCGGCGATCAGAATGCCATTCCGGAAGTGCGCCACTTTGTGCATTGATCCACAAGCGGCAGACAGTGTCCTTCTACAGATTGTTGAACCAAACAGTAGGAAATTCGGTGATTCTCAGGTTTGTACAGCCGTAGGGAATCAATTCTATCTTGGAAAATTCCCATTCTTCCTTCTCTTGCCGGCGTGGACTCCAGGGCATTGGTCCCGGCATCCCATTGTATACGGTCCAATCTTTCATCTGCACAGCAGTGGTCTTGATGCGAATTGGAGCATTTTCGAGATTCCAGGGATATGCCTCCGTTGGGTGATGACTGACAGTGAATTGATTGGGAATGTCCTGTAGGTATTGCTCGATCAAGGCAAAGTTCCAATTGGCTTTGGGCATGACGGAATAGTAATCTCCGTAATGATCTTCATTTCGGACCAGTTTCCGTTCTCCTTCAAGCTTCAAGGCATATACGAGAGGGCCTTTTTCCAATGCAACAGAATAATCTACCCACCGATTAACGGTAATTTTGGAAGGAAAAATCAATGTCAAGACATCTCCATCTTTCCATTCCCTTTTAACCTGTATCAGTTGATTTCCCTCTTCCTCTCTTAACAGCTTTCCATTGAGCAACAAAGTCGCCTCTTCACACCAGGCAGGAATCCGCAGATGCAACGGAAAATCAACTGACTGAGCAGTGCTGATCTTCAGTCGAATTGTATCTTCAAAAGGGTATTGGGTGTCCTCTTCCAGCCGGACCTCTACCCCATCTGCAACTTTGGCTGTAACGGAGGAAGGAGCGTAGCTGAGGGCTGCCAGACCATTGTCCGTGCTCGCATGCCACAGGCTTTGGGTAAATTTGGGCCAGCCTTGGTGCATATTACAGGTGCAGCAAGGATATCCTGTCAAGGTTCCAAAACAAATATCTGTCCCTTTGTGGGAGACATCCTCATAAAAATTTCTGGGCTTGCGTGATATTTCCACCTGATTGGCAGATTGCATGTATTGCCGGGTGTTGAAATCGTCCGAGATTTGGGTGGGCAGGGCATTGAATGCAAGTTTCTCCAAATGATCCATGAATTGAACATCGCCTGTGATGGCCATCATTTGCTCCAAAGAAAACATCAACTCGACTACAGAACACAATTCTACTCCCTGGTTGGGACTGTTGCCATGAAGCGGTTCATCTCCTCCGTACATCCCCTGCGCCTGACCATGATATTTTTTCAAATCCTTGAAGGCTTGCTTGACTGCTCGGATATACAGTTCGTCTGGCTGTTGCTGATAATAAATGATTGGTTTTTTGATCCCCTGCGCGAGGTTCACAGTATGAAATCCCCCCATTTGTTTCAGGCAGAGATTGTCTAGCTGTTCCTCATCATAGGGATAGCGCTTCATGACTCTCGAATAGTGCCAGGGGTCATGTTGCTGTTCATAGCAATCTTCATTGAGAAACAGGCGCTCCCAGGGAAAGGCTTGTTCCTGCATCAATTCTGTTAATTCCAACAAAAATGAATCCCCTGTGATGTTGTACAACCAGTATACAACCATCATATTGTCTGCCACTCTTCTGTTCCCCCATAATGACCAATGATCGATAGGTGTTTGGGGAAGTTCATTGAGTTGGTAGCGAAAATATTTGGTCAATAGATCGATCACGCGCGCATCTTCGGTGGCTGTATAATACTGCATCAAAATCTTGAGCATGACCATTTTGGGCCACCAATCTTTTCTTCTGGACTTCTGCAATCCAGCTTCTGGTTCTGGTTCTACTTCAAAGGGGACAGGCCCAAAATATCCTTCTTCTGTCTGGCTTTGTAGCGACCACTCTATCCACGGTTGGACTTTGTCTTTTAGGGTTTGATCATCCAGAATATAGGCCAGGGGTAAAAGCCCATCGATCCAGTATGGTCCTCGTTCCCAGCCATCCCCATCTCCTCCTAGCCAGCCATTGCGCGGGCCGACCACTTCGGCATAGACCTCATCCATTTTTCCGGTTAATCCATCTCTTTGACGCTCTAGTTGGGTGAGGAGCCATCCTTTTGCCTTGATTGTCCCGAGTGGCAAGCCAAGATAGGGTTTGTCATAAAGAGGTGCCCGGTTTCGGACATAGTTTGTTCCGTAAGACTGTGCGTCGGATTGACTTTCAGGAGAAGGTTGACATGACATCAATATAAAAACAGCAATCGCGAGCAGGTAGCTAATTCTCATAATATTTTCTTAAAAAACTTTGTCGCCATATTGATAGCTCTATCATTTCCCTCATAGAATCCATGCCCTTCTCCTTCGATCCAAATCAATTCTGTATGGACCCCATGATTCTTAAGCTTATCATGAAGTTCCTGAGCATTATGAGGTGGAACCACCTCATCAATCGTTCCCTGAATCAATAAAGTAGGGGCAGAAGTGGAGTCAATGTGTTCATAAGGAGAGAGAAAGCGAATAAGGGATTCTTCAATATCCATGTATTCCATAAATCCTTTGTCTGAATGAAGATTAAAAGAGGGCGTTGCGATCCCAACTACGGCTTGTACTTCGCTCGACACCCCGGCATTGCCTCCATCTCCTTCCAATTCAGGCTCATTGGCACTCGCTCCAAGCAGAGCGACCAATTGTCCACCAGCAGAAGCACCGATCAGTCCGATCCGTTCAGGATCAATATGATACTGAGGCGCATGGGCCCGAATCCATCTCACAGCAGCCTTGCTGTCAAATACGCATTCCTTGATGGTAACAGCAGGAAGCATGCGATAATCAATGGTTGCAGCCGCGATCCCATGATGCGCGAGATATTGTGCAAATGGTTCAAACCAGATTCTTCGATTCACCATCCATCCCCCGCCATGAATACAGATCACAACGGGCATCGGATCGGAAAGCGGAACTTTCGGAAGAAACAAATCCAGCGCCAACTGCTTGTTGGGATATTCTGCAAATACCAGAGACCTATGAGCAATGGTCTGATCAGTGGTAAAGTCAAAAATGGGTTTGTTCTGATATAACTCAAAACTCAGAATGGTAAGCACCTTTTCCCATGCTTCCTTATCAGATTCTGCCAATAGGTCCTGCTTCTCACAAAAGTCAACAAAGTCTTCGACAAACTCATAGGGTTCTTCTTCTGAATTCTTGATCCCCAGAAAACAAATCTTCCGTGCATGAAGATAGGCTTCAGTTCGATCAGGAATATAGGCCTTTTCTGCTGCGAAAAATCCAATATACGGTTCTTCTGCCTGTAGACGTTCTACAAAGTGCTGATAGGCAGCATGCTCCTCCTCACTAAAGCTACGGGGCTGACAAGCAAACAAGCTGATGAGGCAAGCCAGATGCACATAGAACGCTGGCAAATGTTTCATAGGAGCGATTATTTTTTATGCACTTCAAATCCGGCCTCTGCACCGGCAAAGTTCCCATCCTCTTTGCCTGAAATTGTCAGTCGTTTGTTGTCCTTGTCGTAGGCTCTAAATTCCCAGGTATATGGTCCCGGGTCCCAGTACTCCATAATTCGCATGTGTGTAGACCATATCCCATCTCCTTTGATCGCATCTCCAAGATGTCCTTTATCAGTAAGCACAAGGACCATGGATGGGAATTCTTTTAATCGCACGGTTATGATGTCAATGCGCGCATTGGGGTCCTGGACCTTGGTGCTGATGGTCAAGGTATCTCCAAGAACTGGATGAGCTGATTGGCATACAGCTTCTGTGAGTTCGATCTGCGCATACAAGCTGGAAAGACTGATTCCTAACACGATTGCGGCCTGGAGTAAGTATTTCATATCGAAAATTGTTGGTGTAAGGATGAAGAAAAATCAACTCTTGTTTATGTCTTGGCGAATATCTGCCCAAATCTTGAGAAAAGATGGATCAAATATTGGGTGCCAAGGTATGAATGGTGTTCTGAACTTTGCCGGTCAGAGGCGTTCCGTCTGCTGTAGTTATGGTATACTGAATCGTCATGACATCTACTGGTTCAAGATCGGGCAAGACAATGAATACAGAGGTCCCATTCTTCATGAGGTTAACCTCTGATATTTTCTTAGTCTCCACATTGTAGCGATCTGATCCATATTCTCTTGTTCTTTTCAGATCCCAGGTCATGACTTCGAAATTGTCGGTATTTTGTGCCTGTGATGGATTGAGTGGGTGTGCAAATGTCAATTTGATTCCGTTTTGATAGGCTTTCAACGCTATCGGAGTTGGTAAGGGATTGCCGGTATATTGAATTCGATACAAGCCACCTCCTCGCATCAACTGAGAAGTTCCCCAAGCTGACATTCCACAGGCATAGAGTGCTCCATCATCCGGGTTGAACCGCCCCCGCATCACTCCTGTCATGAATTTGATACCGGGTAAATCTATCACTCCTGCCTGCATCTGATTCCCCACCCTTTCCGGCAAGACCAGTTGTATCTTTCCGAATCCATAGGAAAAACTCAACAAGCTTCCATGAAGTGGTCCCCATTTCTTGCTGTCTACCCACACGAGTTCAGAAGGGGACTGATCGAATTCCATATCCACCCAGACCAGAGGTTGTTCCATGGCTGCTCGACTGCTGTCTTCAGGAGGTTCGTAGCCCCACATATTTCCATAGAATTTTCCATTTCCCTCAACCCAATTGATGCGATTCATCGGATTCCAGTATCCTTGCTGATCTGTCACGATGAAGCTTCCATCCGGATTGATACATACGCCATTTGCAGCTCTAAATCCTGTGGCAATGATATCGGATGTACGCCCATCCTTGCTCACTTTCAGCAAGGTCCCATGTTGGGGAATCAAGGCTTCCCTGGCATGCCGTCCGCTTTTAGCATAATACAGATTCCCCTCATTATCAGCCTGAAGTCCCATAGCAAATTCATGGAAATGATCTGTCACTTGATGGTCATGGTTGAAACTTTCATAAAAATCCGTTTCATCATCTCCATTCAAATCCCTCAACCGGACAATCTGATCCCGGCACACAACAAAAATGTCTCCTTTTACCACCTTGATCCCAAGTGGCTGAAACAATCCGGTCCCAATTCGCTTCCACCTCAAGGTATCGATGGTACTCGTCAGACCAGAAATCAACCAGATATCTCCGTCAGTTGCACAAGCCACAGCTTTGTTTGCATCCTCAAGAAAATCTATGCCGCTTAGTTTCATGCGACAATTCCAGGGGTTCTCGAAAGGAGGCATCAGTTGGTCTACGAGAAAGGGTCCCTCATCCTTGCCTTTCACAATACTGCTGGTGATTTCTTCAGGATAAAGCGGGGGGCCACCTTTCGTATAAGCATCCAAAGAGGCAGGTGGTCCAAGTTGCTTGGCCAACTCTTCCACCCCTTTCACTGAGGGTTTTGCAATCAAGAGTTGAAAGATTGCCGGTGTATTGGCCGGAATATCTACAAGCACAAAGCCATCGGCTTCTGATATGCTTGCTCCTTCCCCATTCACAACAATCTGGGTACCAGCTTTTGCGACCCGATGACGTAATCCTGTGCTTGATGGACTAATATTCAAGGTTCTGAGGAAGATTGTTTGTTCTCGCTGTGAAGCCATTCCAAATTCTTCCAGAATATTGGCATCGCCAACCGAATAGGAAAGAATGATATGATCTCCATGCCGATACAATCCTTTGTAGTCTGCCCATCCTCGGGGAAGAGGTCCAAAATGCCGACCATCCCTTGCCTTGAATCTGGGGTCTTCGAAAGACCCTGTTTCTGGATTGGCCCAGCCAGGTCCTACACTTGTCTCAAAATGCAATTCCCCTACAATCCTTGGGTACGTCTCATGTTCATCGTTGAGAAGGATGGCGCGCCAATCAATGAAGCCTTCTCCTGTCCAGCCTCCGGCTACACGCATGACATCATGGTCAAACATCATAAAGGTATTGCCTGCTGATACACCTCCAGCTCCTTCGTCCAGTCGAACGGCAATGCCTTTATAGGCAAAGTTTGCTTCTGAATAGTCTTCATCCACAAATGGAATGGGACCTGGAGAGTGGAAACGCTCTGGCCCTGTCTTCTCATCCACCAATTCGTAAGTATTCATGAAGAAATTGCCATAGTCCATGTCAGACCAGGGATGATAGGCTTTGGCTGCTGGACCTGTGGTCGATCCGCTTGGCAAACTTGCCAGATACTCCTCTCCTACCCGAAAGTATTGTTCTGCATTATTTTCTTTGACAAATTCTTCTCGGATATACAGGATCACATCATACTTCTCTTGCGGAGTTAGGAGGACTTGAGGAGGCATCGCTCCATATCCTTTGGTAATGGTTTGGTACAAGGCAAAGGGATCTTTGCCAGCTTTGAAAGCTTGTTCCCAGAATTTCAGGGATAAGGGGATGGAGCCTTCCATGTCTGGATTTCCATGACAATTGATACAATTGGTATTGTAAATCCGAGCCCCTCTTTCAAAGCTTTCTTCATTCATTTCTCTGACTAAAGTGGCATGGTCGAGATCTTGTTCATAGTCTGCCAAGGCTGATTCATCCAATAGATAGGTCACTTTGGGTCTGTTGGCAGGCAAGGTATCCGGGATGAAGCGCGTAGCAAGTATCGGAAATTCTTCCTTCTCGACAGACAGTGTTCCTTTAAATCCATTCTCTGAGAATGTGCCTTGCAGGTAGAATGGCACTTCAAACATGTCAAATTCTCCTGTCATATGATTGCCATTAAAGGCCATGTTTTCGATCTCAATGGTTCCTATCTCAAGAGAAGTCAGGGTTCCAGAATATAATAACCCCTCCTTTTTGATATGCATAGTCCCACGTTCTGCATACTCCTCTTCAAAATAAAGTTGATAGTCCCAGCTTCCAATGGCTTGCTCGTTTGTCGTGCACTGAGTAAAAAGGCCACTCAGTCCGATTAACACCATAAAGGTGAGCTTGTTAAGTGTTAGCCGCATAATGATTCTACAATTAGATGATCGTACTGGTATTCCTGTAAGTGTTAGTTAAAGGAGAAAGAAAATATACATACTTCCCGGGGGATGGGTGTTCGTTCTAAGTTCCCAAAGGAGGATTAACATTCCTGGACGAGAGGGCTTTCACGTGTTTCCTCTCGCTGAAGATATGCACCTTCTAAATCAATTTGGACTTCTCTTTTTTGCCTAAAGTAAAGATACGCAGATTTCATTTGTAGAGAAAATGACCAAACGGTTCCGCGAATTCAAAAAAATATCCACCGCTTCAGTTTCCCGCATAAATCTCTCTTCCTCCTACCGGAATCTGCCCTTCTGAGAATCCTTCGACTTCCTCATCAGTCAGTGCTTGGGCGTAATGTAAAACGGTTGACATCTTTCCTCGAAAATTATATCCGCGAAACCCTCCCGTATCTATGCCAGCTCCAACATTGAATTGATGTTCGGGATGATCCGCATTCAGCGCTTTGCTTGCCGAATGGGCCAGCTCTCCATCCAAATACAGCTTAAACGCAGAGCCTGTATGAACCAAGCCTACCGTATGCCACTGATCGTCCGTCAGATTTGCTTCGATCCGGATCGCAAGATCATCATCGAAGTCATCAAAGAAGAATAAATCTCCCTTGCGAATACAGAGTGTTTTGAATCCTGCTGCCCGAAAGCCTTTTGAATAGGGAACATCTTCGAGAGCACATCTGGAAAACAAGGTACCTCCTTCTCCTGGCTGAAACCTGAACAACAAGCTATTCGCTCCAGTTCCTACAGCCACATCCTCAGCAAGCTGAAGCGGGTTGGGAGCCAAAAACCCGATATTCGGTCTACTTCCATCATCCTGTGGATCATCCCCCAGTTCCATTTGCAGTCGAATCAATTCTGCTTTCAATTCCTGTGTAATGGATTCATATCCAGAATCTCCATACAGATTCTTCATCTCTGCGCGATCCTTGTTCATGTCATACAGTTCCCATTGATCGATCCCATCATAGTGAATGAGTTTGTAATCATAGGTCCGAACACCCAGATGCGGCTCTGTTTCGAAATGGGAATAATAGTACCGATAGTACATAGACGTTCGCCAATCTTCAGGGATGTTCCCCCTCGTCAATGGAAGAAAACTTCTCCCTTGAGTTCCAGCCAGAGGAGGAAGGCCAGCCGCTTCCAGAATTGTAGGAGCCATATCTATATTGAGGATCATCCCATCACTTTTGCTCCCTTTTTTGATTTGGGCTGGCCATCGAGCCAGGAATGGCATTCGTAATCCTTCCTCATACATGAAGCGTTTGTCATACATTCCATGTTCTCCCAAATAAAATCCCTGATCTCCTGTAAACATAATAATTGTGTTCTCAGCCAATCCTGATGCGTCCAGATAGTCCAGAATGCGTCCGACATTGTCATCCACACCTTTCACACATCGGAGGTATTTCTTCATATACAATTGATACTGCATTTTCTTTTTGGCTTTGCCTGCTAGATGGGCTGTTTCCTTCTTGAAATTGGTATGATTTCCCCACTCACTCCCAATATACTGCAGCTGTGTGCGCAAGGCATCTGAGCGCCCTTCATAGTCATCAAACAGATTTTCAGGTTCAGGAATCTCTACATCTTTCAGAAATGCCTCATAGCGAGGGGCATATTCCCAGGTGTCATGTGGTGCCTTGAAGTGGCAAAACAACATGAAGGGTTTGTCAGGGTCCCTTTTGTGCTGAAGATACTGCAATGCTTTGTCTGCAATGGCATCTGAGGAATGACCTGGATAGACGGTACGCTTCCCTTGTTGCAGCCAACCACTGGGATGGGTATCTCCTACCTCAATGAACTCAGGATCATGATATCGTCCTTGTCCGGGAAGCAAGGAGTAAAAATCCAGGCCAACAGGATTGGAATGTAGATGATATTTGCCAATCAAAGCCGTATGATAGCCTGCCTTCTGCATGGCCTTGGGAATGGTCGGCTGAGACTGGTCCAGAGCCGTGAACTTATAGACCCCATTCTTGTGGGCATATTTTCCAGTAAAGATGGCAGACCGACTCGGTGTACAGATGGAATTGGTTACAAAACAGTTGTTGAACAACATCCCTTCTGTCGCGAGACGATCAATGTTGGGGGTAGGACATACATCTGCCAGGATTCCGCCATACGCACTCACAGCCTGAGAGGTATGATCGTCTGCCATAATGAAAATGACGTTGGGGCGATTTGTCGTTTGGGCTTGTTCATGTTCCGGAGGAGAACAATGGAGCAACGAAATCAAGATCCCGGTATAGAAGATTCTTGAACAAAGAGGGAGGAGGGTAGTAGAATTCATATCTAGGTGATAGATGAGCTAGTAGCGAAGAAGGTAACCATTGAAAAGGATGAAATCAATGGCAGCAGATATTTATTCTTCAGACCTTGTCATCCGATACTTCAAAATTAATTTCTCCCTGACCAAAAGACACTGCCTCGTAGATCGAAAACAATTCAAGAAGTCTGGATGACTCATGATTCAGCGAGAATTGTCTTATATCGATCGTATGATCTCTCTTGTATACACCATTGCATGATAGGGTGTGCTGGGAGATGGATTCAGTCATTTCTATTTCAGTTGGACAATGGCTCACCACGGCCAAAGCCTCTAAGAGACCTGTCCAAAAGACCCTTCCCAAATCCGGAACTCCTCTCAAATTGGATTTGATATCCGGATTTTCCATTATTTTGCACATAACAATCTTTATCTTGATGGCTTAACCCCTGAATACCTATCCTATGAATCCTGAGATTGCCAAACAAAAAAAGCGCGTCGTTTGTCCTGTCGAATTGGCACTTCGTATCCTTGGGGGAAAATGGCGGGGATCAATCCTCTATCAACTCATTGGCGGCCCATTGGCATTCAATGCCTTGAAGGATCGGGTTCAGGATGCGGTAGTCTGCAATTCTTTGGAGGAGGATCACTATCTGAGTGCAAAAGTCCTGGCAGAACATTTGGCAATGCTCCAGGAATATGAGCTCGTTGTCAAAATTCCTGCCAATGGAACCAATGGCACTTCTGCTCATGCCTACAGCTTGACGGAGAAGGGCAAATCTGCCGTTCCTTTATTGATGGATCTTTTTGATTGGGGAAATACTTTCTACTAGTTATGTGAATCAAGAGTTCGGATGTTGGGAAATAGGTGCAATAGGCCGCAAAGAGAGGGATATGGCTAGATGTTGAATCAGATCCTTGACCATATAGCCCCATACCTTATACCCACAAATAAGCTGACATTCAGGCTATAAAAACTACATTCAACCCTTGATTGGCATTAGTTACCAATTGGTAAGCGGATACCAGAAGTGGATTCTCTAATATTGGCGAACATATCCATTCACCCACTTCTGATCCATCTCATGAAAAAAAAGAACCCAATCATTTCGGCCATCCTGAATTTCTTCCTGATGGGACCTGGCTATATCTACAATGGAACCAAAGTTCAGTTAGGTCTTGCCTTGACGGTAGCAGCGGTTCTTCTGACTTATGTAGAATTTGGCATCAAAGCCTATGATCAGCAATTGTACTGGATCATGTTCGGTTCTGTATTGATTGCCAATACCTTTTTGGCCATTGATGCCTATAAGGAGGCAAAGTCTCTGAATCAGATGACTTAATCTGACCAGAGACTTCGATCCTCTATGAGGAAATCATGACTATTGATAAGCACTCACAGTCAGCGACTTGCCTTATTTCTGATCAGACAAAAACTGAATCAAATCCTGGAATTCCTGTGCAGTCATTAAGCGATGCAGGTTCATTGGCATAAGGGATTGTGCCAATAATTCCTGCTCAACAATTTCATTGTAGGCAACAGCAGCTCGATCTCCATTGATCAGAATCATCTGGAGATGACGCTTGGAATCCAGATCCTTATCTAGTCTGCCGACAGTTGTTTTGCCATCTTCTGTCAACACAGAGTACCCAGAATACGTTGGGCTGACAACAGCGCTCGGATCAAGAATGCTTTCCACGATTCGATCCTTGTTGGCATTGCTCCCAACCTTGGAGAGGTCTGGCCCAAAGATTCCGCCTCTTCCATCTATCCGGTGGCAATTGCTACACTGGTATTTGACATTGAAGAAGGTTCTGGCACCTGCAACAGCATTCCCTTCTTTTCTGCCAAGATTCGCCCAGTAAGCCGGCGATCCTCCTTCCTCTGCGGCTGGCATACTCGCTCGATACGCTTCAAGGATTGTTTGTACTTCTGGTTCATTTGAGAGAATTTCCAAGCTTCTTGCTGCTTCCGCTTTCAACTCATCATTTCCCTTTTGTGCGATGTCCAGCAGGATCTTCCGAGAGTTCTCATTGGTACTGGCACTCTTGGCCAATCCAACAATTGCTTCCAGACGGACCTCTCGTTTTGCTCGTTTCCTTTTGGCTACCTCCTGAAGGCGATTCACAGCCTCCTCCGTTGTGTGTTCACGTAAAGAACGCAGTGCTTCTATTTGGAAGCTGGCATTCCGACTGTTGCTATACTCGATCAATGTCTCCACCTTCAAGTCCTCATGATTGGGATTGATGCCTGCCAGAGCTCTGGTACGAATGTCAAAATTCAGGTTGGGATTCCCGGCAGTAGCCATGAGAAATTTTTGTCGTTTGTAAAAACTTCTGCTGACGTGATCATCCCCTTCCATAAAGTGCTTCCTGGCATTGAAGCGACCATCCAAATACTGAAAGGTAACTACGTAAGCATCAAACAGTTCTCCCGAAATATCTTTCAGTTTGCTAAACGAAGATTCCACCTCATCTCTGAATGTGGTGAGGTGATCTTCTGCTACCCATTTCAGCGCGGTAAGACGAATATCGGTGTCTGCATCATTAAGAAAGGAGGGGATCATGCTTGTCACCTGATCAGAACCAGATTTTCTTAGGCATAATAGCGCTCCCAGACGTGTGCTTGCCTGGCGACTTCTGGCTGCGGTCATGAGGAAGTCTACATGTTCAGCTTTGCCAAAGGATTCAATAATCGCTGTATGGATGAAGGGATCTTCTTCGTCAAAGAGTCCCACGACAAACTGGAATGCTGACTCAGACCGCAGACCATAAATGGCCTCCCGCTTCACGAAAGAGGAAGCGTCTTGTCGAATCAGATGTACATAAAACTCTTCCTTGGGCTGGAGTTGCTGATCGACCATCATTCGTACTACTGCGGCTCGGACTAATTCATTGTCAGAGGTTAATGCTTTTTTTAGGAGAGTTGGCAACTCGCCATTTTCAGCAAGAGAGGCAGCCCACAGGAGGTTCATTTTTCCGGGATCGCTCAACTCAGAAGATGAAAAAAATGAGCCTAATTCAGAAGCACGATCCCGTACAATCACCTTTGCTGCCGCTGCTCTTACGCGTCGATCTTTTGAATTCAGCATCGCCATTAGGCCATCTTTTGTTTGAGTATCGCGCGGGTGTTTTTGCGCTTTATCAGGATTCGATATTTTCCAGATTCTGCCTTTGCCATGGACTGCATAAGAGACACTAGCCCAGTCTGTAGCTACAATCCCTCCTTCATTATCAGTCGCAAGTCCTACCGGATAGAAATTCCGATCCCCTTTCATAAATGGTCGGGACTCAGCAGTAAATGAGCTTCCTTGCTTCTTGAGAGGAAAATACTGAATATCATTGTCCCCCCAGCCTGTGACCATCAAGGACCCATTGGCTTCCGATCCAAAATGATCCTGATCATAATACATGACTGCACAAGGGGCTTCGCCAGTTCCTGCCACCATCGGTAGGGTGCCTGGAATCTGCCCAAACCAGGAAGTGAGGGGACTCAGGCCATCTCGGCCATGCTGAAACTGGAATCCATAGTTCCCACCCCGCACAATATGAAGCAAGCGGCATGGAGGTCGGGAATCCGGATCATTTTCAACAGCAAACAAATTTCCATAATCGTCAAAATTCATCGCAAAGCAGTTCCAGACTGCTGTTCCAATTCGCTCCAGGCCTGAGCCATCCATATGACAGCGGTACAAGCTGCCACCCTCCCGTTCCTTGCCATAAAGAGTGATACCATCAGTCCCGGATAATTCATAATACGCGCCAAAGTTTTCGCCACACTGAAAATACAACTTCCCATCTGGACCGACGACCAAGCCAGACATCCCATTATGAGGGAATTTTTCCTCTGTCTGTAGAGAAATAAGCGTATCTCTGAGGTCTGCGACCATGTCTCCATCTGTATCCGAGAACTTCATGACGGAAGCACGAGTGGTGATCAGGATGTTGCCGTCAGGAGTAAATGAGAGAGACATACCATCGACAAAATCTGTGGCAAATTCTGTTATCGTCTGCTCCTTTGACTCATCCAGATAGCCGCTGAATACCAGAATTCGGTCTACCTTGGGGCCCGGATAATCCTCTTGCCGAACATGGGTATGGTTTTCGATGACCCAAATATTGTTTTGATCATCTATTTGCACCCCTGTCGGAGTATTGATGTCAGGTTCTTTGGAGAGGAGACTCAATTCTGCCCCTTCGACTAGTAGTTCCGGGAACCCTTCTGTTGACACCATATCTCTGCTCTTGTCAGCAGAACAGGAAAAGAGAATCAGAAACAAAAGGAAGGGTAATTTGTGTAGGTAGGTAGTAGTGGAAGTCATGAGATCAGTGCATTAAATTCACAATAAAGGGAAGATGTGGAAACGCAAAGACGGAAACAGAAAGCAGAAAATCAACAGGCAAGTCCTTACAACTGAGTAGAAAAGAACTTGATTCAGGAAGGATACAGGAATTATTTCTGGTCTCAACAATTGTTCTGCTGCCAGATTGTTAGGCTGAAGCTTTTTATTCTTTTTTTCAGAATGTTAGAAAGTACTACCTTGCACCGGAATCGTGTTCGATAGGCAAAGGAATGCACAGTATCTCAATGAAGTCTTGATAGGAAGGAAATTGTAACTTGCTAAAATAAAGTGGCAAAAATCAGTGTGCATTTGCCGTTTTTCATCATAAATATTTTTGGATCTCTGAGTTATGGATACCCCCACAAAGCTGTTTTTATCCTTTTTCACACTCTGTGTAGTGATGGCTTGTTCTTCGTCCAATGAGGTAGAGAGAACCATCGATGCTTCACTTATTTCGCAGGGAGAATTATATGTTACCCCCGCATGGGTCATGCGACTCAATCTGGATGAACGTCCCAGAATGATAGGATTGGCCCTTAACAAGGACCTTTATGCAGCCTATGACGCCCAACTCGCTGCATTGTATAAGGTATGGAAAGGAGATATTTGGTTTACCGGGCCTGTCTATGACAATATTCACGGCAATCAACCGGTATCTCGGGGAGAGGCCTATATCCAGGACACTGTCGGGATGAATCCCTGGTTCATATCAGTTGGGGGAAAAACTGAGGCTATCACAGCTGACTATAGAGGCTATCTGCGCGGGAAACAGACTGTTAGCCTGAAATACCATATCCTTTTGCCATCAGGAGAGACTGTGCAGGTAGAAGAAAAACCAGAATTTGTCAGAAGTAAAGACGGTAGGCCTGGATTCGAGCGCATGTTTACCATCTCCAGCTTGCCCAAAGGAACAGACTTGTTGTTAGCCATCTCAGTTGAGCATCTGAACAGTGAATCCGATATAGAAACAGATGGAAGCTGGGTAGATCCTTCCTTTGAAGAACGGAGCTTTGATTGGGGCAGCAGCAAAAAGTATACAGGAAGGTTGAAGCTAAAAGCAAATGGGACTACTGTCCTTCGCACATATTTCGAGCCAAAAGCTACCGCACATGTAGCACTGACCCAAGAAGAGGAAGAGGAACAGGATGAGGAAGAAATAAGCGAATCTACCAATGAAACCTTAAGTGAGATAGAAATCCTTGCCCTAAAAGGCAAACACATCATTGGCAAAAATGATTGCGCCGCCTGCCATTCTGTAGACAAGGCCATTATTGGTCCCTCTTATCAGATGGTTGCACAAAAATATGAATCAGATATGGCAACCATTGACCAACTGTCTCAAAAAATCATCCAGGGTGGCTCTGGTGTGTGGGGAGAACGGCCCATGTCTCCGCATCCTCTGGTTCAAGTGGATGAGGCAAAAGCAATGGCAGCCTATATTTTATCTGTGGTTTCTGATGATGAGGTAGAGCGAAAAGCGGGAGTCGCAGCCGATTTCTATGACATTCGACAGCCCTTGCCGAGTTTGCCAGAGCTGGTCGCTGGCCAAAATCCCAATGCTTCTGATGTCTATCCCAATATCGATTTTCGGTCAGGGAATCCGGATCTTGGGATGAACACAGACGAGCAGTTCAGTGACTTCTCGACAGATTTCGTGATGGCTGTCAACTGCTATCTCAATGTGCCAGAATCCAAAACCTATGATCTCCAATTCGTTGCCAATAATGGCGGTAGACTTTTTGTGGATGGCAAACTTATTACCGAAGGGCATTATTACGAAGGAACTTTCATCGATCAGGCAGAACTTTATCTGACCAAAGGGGCCCATAAGATTCATATTGATTTTTATCATCATCTATTTGACAAATATCTCATCCTCATGTGGCGGGAGAATAAATCGGATGAATATGAGCCCATTCCCGCAGAGTTCTTCACTTACAATCCGTTTGACCTCAAACCTACCTCTTCCGGGATCAAACAAATTGTTCAAAGCAATGCGCCTGGATTTGGAGCTTCCCTTGAAAAGATTCATCCTGCTTTTGATCTCTCTACGGTTCGACCTGAAGGGTTTGAACCGCGGGTTGGAGATCTTGAATTCATGCAGGATGGTCGGCTCGCACTCTGTACCTGGGATGGAGAAGTCTACATTCTGGAGAATGTTAGCCAGGACAATTCTGAGCAAGTTCAGGTGAGCAAGTTCGCTGATGGCCTCAGTGAACCCTTGGGAATCACAATTGTCGATGGCGAGATATACGTGCTACAAAGATGGGAAATCACCAAACTCGTGGATCATGATAAGGATGGGGTAGCAGATGAATATGAGAGTATCGCAGATAGCTGGGGCAGCTCAGCACATTTTCACGAGTGGACTTATGGCCTTCTCTATCGAGATGGTAGCTTTCATTTCAATACAGGAATCGCCATGGGACACAATGCTCACAACCAACCGCTGGACCGAGGCAAATCCATTCAAGTGGCGATGGATGGATCGTACAAACATCTGGCATACGGCTTGAAAGAAACCAACGGAATTGGCTTTGGGATAGATGGAGAAATATTTGCTGCCGAAAATGAAGGAGAATTTATTCCGGTCTGCAAAATCCTGCATATCCCCAAAGAAGGAAAACCATTTTATGGCAACAAATCTGTGGACAAAGACAATTTGCCAGAAAGAATAAAACCAGAACCACCTGTCATTTGGCTTCCACAAAATGAAATCGGAAACTCTCCTTCCCAACCCATCATGATGCATCATGGTCCCTATGAGGGACAGATGATTCACGGAGAAATCACACATGGCGGTATCAAGCGGGATTTCATAGAGAAAGTCAAGGGACAATATCAGGGTGCTGTATTCAGATTCACTCAAGGGCTTGAAGTCGGGATCAATCGGATGGAATGGGGGCCGGATGGCGCATTATATGCAGCCGGTCTGGGAGGTAGTCAGGATTTTGGACACAAGGGCCATCAGTTTGGCATTCAACGATTGACCTATAATGGTCATCCACCATTCGAAATGCTTGCCATCCGTGCCAAAGCCAATGGCCTGGAAGTGGAATTTACCAAACCGCTGCGAATTGGCGATGGCACTGATCCATCGGACTATAAAGTTCAGCAATGGTACTTTGTCTGGACAGAAGAAATCGACAGTCAGGAAAAACGAGAATTGGAAAACCTGAATATTCGATCTGTGAGTCTCAATGAAGATCGAACCAAAGCCTTCCTGGAATTGGATGGAATGAAACAGGAACATGTTCTTTATGTTCAACTCCAGCCTAGCTTTCTGAGTGAAGACAATGAACAACTATGGTCCAATGAGGGCTGGTATACCTTGAATAAATTTCCAGACGAAGTTGGTGTGGTGAATCCACATCCACACCCCAGCCAAATGAATGCCCTGAGTGCAATAGAAGCCGATGCGGGTTGGGAATTGCTGTTTGATGGACGCACCACCAAAGGATGGATTCCCATTGATCAGAATACGAATTGGTCTGTGTCTGATGGACAATTGCAGGGAAAGGGAGAATCTTCTTTGTTGGCAACTAGTCGCAGTTACGCCAATTTTGAACTGGAACTTGAGTGGAAGGTAGAGTCTGGAGCTGAAGGGGGAATATTATTTCATATGCCTGACGGAAGCGATACCAAAACTGCCCTCAGTGTTTCTCCTCGTATGCAACTCGTGGATGATCAAGGCAACGAAGACGCAAAGGCTGTTCGGGAACATCAATCCGGAGCCAATTACGATATCAGTGAGCCAGAATATGTGGTCAGCAATCCAGCCAATGAATACAACCATGCGCGTATGCTCGTCCAGGGAACGCATGTGGAACATTGGATCAATGGCATCAAGGTAAGCGATTACGAACTTGGCAATGATACGTGGCAAAACAATATTCAGGGGAGCATCTATGCAAATGTCCCAGACTATGGCAAAGCGACAGAAGGATTGATTGCCCTCTATGCACAGCAAGGGAACATCTGGCTGAGAAATGTTCGCATAAAAAGCCTGGACGGAATCTGATCTTTAGAGACTGTTTGAGTTGAATCATTTGACATCCCTTATGAGACCCACACGCTTCCAATTGGCAAACATGATTGGCCTCCTGATCTGCTTGGCTATATGGACATGTACCCCCAATCGTGAGGAGCATCATACATCAGAACCCCCAATCGTATTGAATGGAAGCTTTGAGTTGGATGACATCGCCGGTGGAGATTGGAAAAAGATTCAGGGATGGACAGGAACATCAGGAGAGGTCTCAGACAATGCCTATCATGCTCCGGTGCATGGCTCACATTATGTGGTGCAAGGAGGAGAAGAGGGCTGGATCAAACAAACAACCAATACCAAGATCGAGGCAGGAAAGACATATACGCTGAGACTATGGGCCCGAAGTATCAATGGCCGCGACAATCGATCAGAGACCATTGTAGAAGTTGGCTTGTTCGCAGATGAGAATAAAATCTACTCTAACAGTCAGCCCGTCAATGTTCAGGCGCTCAAAGGAGCAGCTGCCAATATTCAAAATGACGATGGGTGCAATGTCTGGATTGATCAAGGATATCGGCATCAATTTGCTGATCACCACTTGTATCAAGCCCGTGATGCTGATCCGATTTCTGATCCCTGGTTGCTGGTTGAGAACAGTCAGTACAGAGAACGGGTGCAACATGGTCTGGGCTGGGCAGTAGGCAATGTGATCGCAGGGGAACAAAAGTATATTTATGGGACCTATTATGTGGACGATCCTGACAACTTTTACTCCTCCATCACCCTGATCCAGGCACTGAGCGGGGGAGATCCAGCATATACATGGGCTGAGGCCAAAGTCATTCTGGATCATGACAAAACGGAATTTCCCTGGGTGCTTGATGCCCATGCATTCTACGATGAATCTACTGGACAACTCTGGATGAGTTGGGGCGGAGGCATCTGTTATGTAGCAGAGATGGACCCGAACACTGGCAATTTCCTTCATCCTCCCTCAGATACAGAATACGACACCCATCCTGCCGATATGCATATTCCCGTTGCAAGCTGGCCTGAGACTGATGAGGGATGGTGTGGGGATAGCTGGTCCAATTGCTGGATGGAGGGGCCAGCCTTGTATAAACATGGCGGATATTGGTATTTTTTGGCTTCCTATGGACATTTGGGCCAAAACTATACGATACGGATGGGGCGTGGGACTAGCCCTAAAGGCCCTTTTCTGGATAAGCTGGGCGTAGACATGATGACCTTTGATTCAGCCAGAAATGCTTATGGGAACAGTATGTTATTGGGAGATGAAGGCCAACAATTGGTTCCAGGGCACCCTCATATTTGGGAGGAAGAAGGCACATTCTATCTGGGGTATGACTATCGAAAATCCATCGCGGAGGGAGAACCTGGCGATTTCATGGGCATTCGGAAGCTCTATTGGAATAATGGCTGGCCAACAATTTGGAGGCCAATAGAAGTTGTGCTTGTTGCAGACGAACATACAGACTGGATCGGCACAACCCTCAGCATTGGCTTCCGAAACAAAGGAGAGAAGGAATCTCTGCTAGCAGTGGATCAGGTAGAATTAACAGAAGGATAAATTGTTGCTAAATGTCTCCAGTAAAGGTATCCATCAGATAGGCTTCATAATCAGGATTGGGCGATCGTTGGAGTACATGCCTCATCCAGGCAATCCTTTCTCGATTAATGATTTCCAATTCCCAGATACAAGGCGATAGACCGGTCCCAGAGATTTTGGTGAATGTTGTTGGTGAATCGGGTACTGTCAAAAAAATATGTGTATTCAGCATATTGGTTCCTACCCACCAATTCACAATAGAAAAAATTCCTATGGTCCCTGCGTGCACAATCAGAAAAGCCATATGTGCATGGCTGTCATCAAATTGATTCTTCATTTCCAACCAGACGGGAAGCTGTTGGATCGCTTGCTGGTACAACTCGGGATGCTCAAACTCAGCTGACTTGGTAATGGTATACATTTTGACGTACCACTCCCCTACTCTGATCACTTCTTCAAAAACAATCTTTCGACTTTTGTAGAGATCCATATTGGCCCTTTTGTAGAGGTTCATCTTGTTTCTTCTAGGAATTGCTCTATGACTTTGTCAAGTCTCTTTACCTCTCTTTTCTTATTCAAATAATCATTTATTTTCGAACTTCCAATTTGTTGAATCCGATGATCAGGCAATAGGTCAGAAAACAGAATCAGCATGATTCCATCCACAATTCGTTCTTTCACAGGATGAGCAAGCTCATATTTCTGAACGATGGCGCGTTCTATCCCAATATGAATGATTTCATGAATAATGGTATTGGCAGGATTCGGATACTGACGAAAGCTTCCTTGCGGGGTCGTCAGGAGGATCAATGATCCATCGTCTGGATTGAAGCTGCCCCCTGAGCCATACAAGGTGAGGCGGACGCGATACTGATCGAAGGAATGAAATTCCCATCTGAATCTCATCTTCTTCAAGTGATGAATCATCCTATTTATCAAGGGAAGTTGTTGGTCGATCTTGCGCGCAGCAGCTTGATAGTCTTCTTTCTGGTAGATATCTGATTTTATCAACTGAACCAGTTCAGGAAAAGAGGCATCTGACAACCGATTCTGCTTACATCGCCGAATCAGGGTATCAATCAATGGATGCTCTGGAAGATTGACAGGATACTTGTACTGTTCGAAAAAACGAATATCCTGAATGGTTCTCCAGACATATTCTGCTTCCTCTTCAGGAGATGGAATATGAATGGCCAGATGATTTTGGGCAGAAATCTGACTCTTCATTCCGAAGCAAAGAGAAAGAAATAAACAAACACGAACCATCATGTGATTGAGGGCAGGACGGAAGAAAACTGACAGATCAAAATCGTTCATGTCGTAAAGAGCCATGAACAAAGCTTGAGGTTGGGAAAGACAAGTTTGTCAGCCTCCATAAAAGAATGAGGCGCAAAGAACCTCTGGATTCTTTGCGCCTCTATGATATTGAAAAGTGGTTTCAATTAATCGAACATCACCTTTTGGGTAATATGCGTATCATTGACTTTCACTTTCAGGATGTACAATCCAGCAGGAAGTTCACCCCTGTTGATTTGGTATCGCGACTGGTTGATCCCAGCTTTATGATGAACAATTCTTCCGCTCATGTCCAGCAATTCGATCTGCTCAATTTGCTGAGACTCCACGCTGAGGTTGATCAGAGTTTGTGCAGGATTCGGGAAAGCTTTGAAGCCAATCTCATCTCTGAGATCATTGTCGATAGAGGTACCGAAGCTGGGCGTACAGCTATTGTATTGCCATGCGGGAAGAATGGTATCTCCGGCTGCATTATTGAGGTCAATCCAGCGGTTGTTTCCAAATCCACCAATTCCACACCCCAACTCATCAAATTTGGCTGTTTCTGAGAATTCATCAGAGCTTGGATCTCCATTGGCACCATTGAAGAATTTGAACTGATATTCACCTCTAAGCAATTCGTAAGTGAACGTATAGAATCCATCTCCAGTGGTATCGACCAGCATATCCCGGTTTTTTACCCAGTTAGGATCTTGCATATCCCCGGCTACGAACACCCCACTATCACTCACAATCTCATTATTCATGTCAACCCGGAAGGTGACCATGATCGGAGGAAGAACGACTGGACAAGCAGAATCACATCTTGCATAGCAAACTGGCCCGACCGTTTGTTGGAAGGAGCCATCATTGGCAATGATCATTTGTCTGTTTCCACCAACATTACATGCTTGTGGGACCCCTTCATCTTTTCCCCAGGCGGCACCATTGATATATTTAAAGGAATATGACCCCTCAGGAAGCATGATGACCAATTCATAAATGCTATCAGCAACTCCGCCCATGGTATCGGTCATGATAGAAGACCCAGGAGACCAGTTACCAGGGAAACCGGCTGCTGCCTGGAAGTCTCCAGCGACAGATACTGTATCAGCAATCATTTCATTGCTCATGTCGACAAGCATCGTCACTTCCACAGTGTCAGGAATAGATACAGTCACACAAGTATCACACTTGGCAAAGCAAACCAGCGGCAGCAGGGTATCTGTTCCAGCAAATCCGGTCAGGTCCAATCCTCGATTCCCATTGGTTTCACATGCTGGGGGTACGGATTCCCAATCTCCTCCATTGACAAACTTGTACTGATAAGCACCTGCCGGAAGACTTACGGTGAGCGTATGGATGCTATCTCCCAGGGTGGTATCCACTGCAATCGCTGTCCCTGGCGTCCAATCTGCCGGAAATCCAGCAGCTGCCTGGAAACTTCCTGCCACTGAAACAGTGTCGGCGACAGATCCCAAAACCGCCCGCTCAGCCATGTCTACCTGAAAGGTTACATTGATTTGTGCTTGAAGCCCAAGCATGGCTCCACACATAAGACAGAGAAAAAGTAATAATCTAGTTTTCATAAATAAATGGTAAAGGTAATTGGTTAAGGTTTGAATATTGACTTGTTTTTTGAGTCAAATGCTGCTTGGGAACTGTTATTCCTGACAATTAAATCGATAATCGAAGGACCCATCCACCGCATCAGCACTGTTGACCAGATTGGGTTTGATGATCCGCAGACGAAGAATATCCATAGGATCTCCCGCCGGGACCGGATACAGTTGATTCGGGATAATGGTCCAGTGAAAGATACCATCGCCCTTATAGGTCATTTGCAATGCAGGATTTTCATCTACCTGACGGAGATTTTCAACCCTAATGGTCCTGCCGGACATGGTGGTCGCCTGCGCAAATACAAAGAGGTCTGTAACATTCTGCATGCTCTCCTTTTCTTCCAAATTGTTGTCATAGACCAGCGTGAATACATCATCTGCTGTGATTGCCAAACTATCTTTGGAATAGGTTGCCGGAAAGCTAAACACTTTTTGTGGTCCAACAACTGGAGGGTCAATTGATAGCATCAGGTCTTCCGTTTTGTCCTCATCACATCCCCCCCCACCAGCACCAGAGCCGTCTTTCAACTTTGCCAAACAGTGGATATCATTAGCAAAAATGGTGGCTGCATCTACATTGTAAAATTCCGTTGGAATCATCGTCATACTCCACACATCATTGCCTTCATTGGTCATTGCCATGCTGGGATTGGAGCTTGTCCATTGGCCATTCTTGTACTGCGGTTCCCGATCCCCATCTGCACTCGGCTGCCAGGTCCAGAGAAAGACTGAGTCCGAGGTTCCCAACAAGCGCTGACATTCACACGCCTTGATGTTGATGAAGAGTTTGATTTCCTGATTGGCAGCGAATTCCGCAGGAACAGTCCATATTTTTTGCCCCAGGCCCTGAAGACTGCCAAGCAGACAGGCGATCAAAAGTATATGCTGTCGTGTCATCATTTTCTTTGTTGTCCGTTGTTATTCTCTTGTAAACACATATTGATAACTCACCCCGGCAGTCCCACTGCAAGACCGCGTGACACTGAATTCCAGTGTTTGATCAATCTCTCGAATAGTCCTGTTCAGTTTGAGAACCGTTGGGTTACTCGTTCCCAAACTAATCTCTGTGGGAAAATCATTGTCATCAAACTTCCAGCTACCAAGGGTATCTCCGAGAAAATTAGGGGCTGTCCCGGATTGCAGGCTATACGAAAAATCAGAGCCATTGAAACTGAGTTTCGCTGGCTCTGATCCAATAAAGAATTCTGAGATATCAAATGTGTTGTCAAGCGCGGTGGTCCGCTCGTCAACCTGGACAACCTTTGTCAGCACGAAGCTGCCAGTGATGCCCGTAATCTTGGAGAATGGTTCTCCAAATTCGTAGGTCTCTTCCTCACAACCTGCAAGGATAAGCATCAAGCTCATGAGGAGCAAAAAAAGAGATGATATAGGTTTCATGTATCCTTAGATTTCAATAGTTTGTTAGGCCCTTCCACTAATTACAGCCTCCTTCTTCATTTGGGATAAAATCAAGATTTCCTTGTAACTCTGATGAAGGAAATTGAGCAACAAGACCTGCACAATCCCAGAGCGCATTTCTGATATTCAAAGAAGGGAGATTGTGCACTGCCTGACGCTTCAATTCATGAAGGCGATTTCCTTCTCCAACCAATTCCAATTCTCGTTCTCCTCTGGCGGCAGCTAGCAGAGAGGCAGCCCCTCCTGTGATAGGAGCAACACCTGCCCTGGTCCGGATATCGTTAATATCAGCAGTTGCCAAATCCAGATTGCTTCCTGTTTCGGCGGCAGATTCTGCTCGAATAAGCTTCAATTCTGTTACATGTACCAATGGAACATTCATGGCTTCTTCCAGTTCAAACTTGGTGCTCAAATACAAGGGGAAGGCCCCACTTTCATTCAATTCGACCCATTCCTGTCCTCGTTTGTCTGCGGCATCAGCGGTGATCAGATTGTAGAGGTAAGAAGACAAATGGATGTTTGGAACATTGTTATTCCCGGGATTTGGTCGATAGTTGTCTCGAATCCATCCGCCAGAATTGTTGAACAGTCCATCACTGATCAGTTCAAAGATGGCTTCCGAAGTTCCGTTTTCTGAAAAGCGATTAGACAGGCTGCTATCCATTTCGACGGCTCCATTGGTCAGGACGTCATTGGCCTGGGCAAACGCATTGGGGAAGTCATTCATCTGAAAATACACCTTCGCCAGATATCCCTTGGCGGCCAGAGCCGTGGCATATCCACCATTGTCATTGGGAAGGGAGGCAGCCGCCTCCGTCAGGTCCAAAAGAATTTGATCGTATACTTCTTTGACTGTCGACCGCGAAAGAATGTCTTTCCCAAAAGTGGTTCTTAACGGAATCCCCAAATGACTGTTGTTAGTCGAGTATCCAAACGGTTGAGCAAAGATTCTGACCAGTTCAAAGTGTGCCACCGCCCGGATGAATTTGCATTCGGCAGCAATCCGCGTAGCATCACTGGCTGGGAGATCAGGAATTTGATCCATATGTTGCAGGACAAAATTCGCTCGGGAAATCGATCGGTATCCATCCCGCATGAAGGTAGTCGTGGTTCCCAGAAAAATATCTGTTGTTCGGGTATAATGGGCAGCCCAATCCCCATTGGCCAGGGCAGCTCGTTCACTCACATGATCGGCCATCAATTCACTGAGGAATTGTCCCTGTCCTCCCATGAACGAACCTGAACGGAACGCATCATATGCCCCATTGAGGGCTTCTTGAACATCTGCTGGTGTTTGCCAGAAAATTCCTGTCGTTGCGGCATCTTCCGGAACAATTTCCAGGAAGCTGTCATCACATCCTTCCAATGACCAGCTGAGTGCCACCAATAGTAAAAGGATTTTTTGATATATGTTATCTCTCATGAATGTCTTGTTCACAAACAAATTCTTAGAAATCGATTTTCAGGCTGATGTTGTAAGACTTCTCCTGTGGAGCTGTCAGATAGGTAATATTGGTCCCGCCTATATTCCGCTGGCCCGCTGTCGTCCGGTCCCGTGCCACTTCAGGATCAATCCCTGAATAATTGGTCCAGGTCATGAGATTTGTCCCGGAAAATGTCAACACGACCCGATCCAGGTTCAAGGCCTTCAACGCACCAAAATTATAGGATAGCGCAAGATTTCTTAACCGAATGTAGGAGGCGTCTTCCATCCATAGGGTATGATTGTTTTGCCAGAAATTGGCATTCCCCCCCCAGTTGATCATACTTCGGGTCAGGCGGGGAACCCTGGAAACATCCCCTGGAACTTGCCAGCGATCCAGCACCTCTCGTCTCATATTCCAATCTTCCGTCACAACTCCCAAGTGTCGCTTGGCCGCATCATCATAGATGGTTCCTCCTGAAACAAAAACAAAGAGGGAAGTCAGATTAATATTTTTGTAGGAAAAGGTATTGGTGATTCCTCCTGAGAAATCCGGAGCCGGACTGCCTGCTGCAACGCGATTTTCCACAACGGAATATACGGAGGTTTCCTCTCCCTCACGAGTCAGGTAGACAGGGCGGCCCGTTTGCTCATCAATATGAGAAAAACGCACAATGAAATTGGTACTAACAGGATAACCAGGGACTGCCCTTGTGTCTCCAAATCCTCCATCGAGCGCATCTGGTGTAGCTGTGCCGACTTCCAGGACCTTGTTGTTGTTGTCAACAAAGTTAAGAATGGTTTTCCACTGAAAGTCTCCAGTAAGATTGACAGTGGTCAAGGTAGCTTCCACTCCTTTGTTCTCAATTTTGCCAACATTTTCAGAAAAATTCAGATTGTCGATCCCGGAAGAATTCTGAATAGAAATGTTGATGATCGCATCTGTGGTCAACTTGTAATAAGCAGTAAGGTCCAGCACGATGCGGTCGTTGAGCAAACCGAGCTCGAATCCGCCATCATAAGTCGTGGATACCTCCCATTGTAGATTGGGATTGTCCAGCTTACTCTGATGTCTGGTAGAATTGTCATTGTAGCCGGGACTCCTGACTTCCCCATTCAAATTGCTGAAAAAATAACTTGGAAACTGTTCTCGCCAACTGATATCGGCATTCCCTACAATTCCCCAACTCGCTTTCCATTTGAGATAGTTGACAACAGAATTTTTGAACCAGGACTCATCAGACATGATATAGCCCACACCGACAGCGGGGAAATTGCCAAATCGACGGTTTTTGCCAAATTTGGAAGACCCATCTCGGCGGAAGGTCCCTTGCACAAATACTTTTTCTTTCCAGCTATAATTGACCCGTGCAAATAAGCTGGCAAATCGCCAGCGATCAATCTCAAAGTCTTCAAATCTCAGTGTATCATTAGGTCCGATTTCAGGATTGTTGTACAGATGGGTAAACACATTGCTGTATTCTTCCGCAAATCCTACCCGATTCGAGGCTTGATATTCTACCCCTCCCAACAAATTGACCCGATGCTCTTTGGTGATTTTCCAATCGTAATTTGCTGTCAGATAGCTTGACCAGTTATTCACCTTGGAGGCAAAGCGCTTGGCCAGAAAGGTCGTGGTAGTCCAAACAGAATCTTCCAGGAAATAGTCTCCCAAATCCATATAGTCATAACTCGCCGTGGCTTTGATATTCAGATTGTTGATTGGCTTATAGGTCAACTGAAAATTATTGATGGATCGCCATTCCTGTGTTTTCCAATCCTGAAGTTCACGCTGTGCAACTGGATTTCCATATATATTGAACCAATCGCCATTCTGGTCCTTAATGGGATAAATAGGGAGTGCAGTCGAAATGGCTGCCCCAAATCCACCAGACCAGGCCTGGTTGATGCGATCATTTAAGCCTCTGGCAATCGAGGAAGAAATTCCCACATCCAACTTGGGGGTAATGGCATAGTCCAGATTTGCCCGACCTGTGATCCGTTGGAAGGTATTGCCCTTTTGATAACTTTCGGAATCAGAATAGGAGAGCCCAACGTAGGACTTCAGCTTTTTGCCTCCCTGCTTCATAGAGAGGTTGTACTCTTGCTTGAGCCCGGTTTGCAAGACTTCATCTATCCAGTCCGTATCTATGCCTTTGATATCTTGATAGGTAAGGTTTTGGGGAAGGGGAACCCTGCCAACACCGCCATCATTTTCAAAGGCTTCTTGCTGTACCATGACCCATTCTTCCGCATTCAGCAGTCCAATGACATTTGTCGGTTCAGCAAATCCAACTCTTGTTTTGAAGGAGAAAGCTGGTTTTCCACTTTTTCCTCTTTTGGTTGTGATAAGAATGACACCATTGGACCCTCTTGAGCCATATATCGCTGCGGCGGAGGCATCTTTCAGAATCTCAACAGATTCTATATCGTCAGGATTGATGGAAGACAGAGGGTTGTTGTTCAATCCTCCCGTTTCGCCTGTCATGAAGGGATCTTGTGTTATCGGAATCCCATCAATCACAAAGAGCGGGTCGCCGCCCGAACTCAGGGAGCCAACTCCTCTTACCCGAATCACCGAACCTGCACCAGCGACGCCACTGGATTGGGTAAGTTGTACACCTGCAGCTTTGCCCTGAAGAGCATTTTCAAAACTACCTCCGATGGTTTCGTTCAGATCATCTGATTTGATCTTGGCAACAGAACCGACCAATTCTCTTTTTCTGGAAGTCCCATACCCGATCACAACCACCTCATCGATAGAGGCAATTTCTGTCTCAAGCTGGACATTAATGTTGTCGCGACCGTTGATGGCAACAGTTTCTTTCTTATAGCCGAAATAGCTATAGGTAATCGATTTTGCCCCTACAGGCAGCGGCAATCGATAGGTTCCGGCATCGTCAGAGAGTGTTCCTGTGGTTCCTCCCACCACGACAATGCTTACCCCGACGAGAGGTGCTCCTGTTTCTGCGTCAGTTATGGTCCCGCTCAAGCTAGTCTGAGCCATCCCCAAAACAGGAATAAGTATCAACAGAAGTCCCCCCAAAAAGTAAAAAATTCGATTCATGTTCTCTGTAAATATGATGTTCATGAAGGTGGGAAGGTGTGTGTAAATAGTAGCGCTAACTCCCTAAAAATACGCAATATAAAATATAGTTGATGTGACTGTAGTTCCTTCTCTCATGCAAAGATGAACACAATCCAGGAAGAGCAGGAGGTCAAATGGGGAATAATTAGGGGGTAAATGAGTAAATTGTCAAATTGAAAAATAGATGCCTGTTCTATGCCTTGGTTTGTAAACATCTATACTCATCATAAGAAATATTTGCCAGGAGTGCATCTTCTCCTATCTGGCCTGCTGTTGATGATGATTCCTTTGCAAACCAATGCCCAACTATTTGGCTTGCCACATCAGGAACGCTATACGATTTCTTCCGGCTTGACCAATAATTCCATCACAGATATTCAGCAAGATCGGTATGGATTTTTGTGGATTGGGACGGCTGAGGGCTTGAACCGATTTGATGGAGATCAGTTTCTGGGCTATCATCCGGACCAGGAGGACAGCAGTTCTATTTCTGATAGTTTTATCTCATCACTGGAACTGGATGATTCTGGCCAGCTTTGGATCGGTACACAAAAGGGTGGCATAACCTACTTTGATGTCCATACTGAAGCCTTTGTTTCTATCCCGATGCCAAAGTACCAACAGGGACAAACCGACTTTTTTGTGACACATGGGCAATCTCTGTTTCTAGGGGATTCCCACTCCTTTTGGGTAGGAAGTGACAAGGGAATTGTAAAAGTTCCGAAAACTTCCTCCAAGGGAGAATTGGCATTTTTGCACCCCAAGCTGGTTGCCAATGCCTTTCTTGGAACTGAGGATGAGAAAATATGGGTCGGCACCTCTGCGGGATTGTTGCATGGTCGATTGAGAGATACCCTCTTGACGGAGGTTTCCGGCCTTCCTTTTGGACGAAGTGGAGAACTCAGCGCTTTGCTTTTGGATGCTTCAGGGCGCTTGCTTGTTGGCGGGAAAAAGGGCGTATTTGTCCAACGAGCGCATGCTTGGCAAGAGATCTTTGCCACTCTTGGCCCTGAGAAGCGATCCTTTAACAATGTCAATAGTCTAACTACAGACAAACAAGGACGGATTTGGGTAGCCGGTCAGGGAGGCTTGAGCATGATCGATGGGCAGACATATGAAATCGATCCAAAGGCAGAAAGGGTACTGGCACAAAATAATCTGGATAAAGAAAACATCCACACCTTATACATAGACCGGGAAGACAATTTGTGGATTGGGACTGTCAACAATGGCCTCATTCGCTTGTTCTTGTCTCAGAAACACTTTCCGGTGTTTAGAAAAAATCTGGACCCACAAGAAGGAGGTGCTCCAGAAAATACCATTCGTTCTATCTGGGCAGATTCTGATGTGGATATTTGGTTGGGGACTTATGGGGCGGGTTTGTTTTTGTTCAATCGACAAACTCTCTCTTATACCAATTATAAACACTCAGCCTCTGACCCTGGCTCTATCAGTGGCAATCAGGTAAGTACCATTTATCGCGATTCGAACGGCAGTCTTTGGGTTGGGACATGGGGAGATGGATTGAACAAACTTGTTCAGACTCCTTCAGGGATAAGATTCATTCGCCAACACTTGCTTCATCTTGAAGGTGACAATCACTCCAATCTCTCTAAACTCCATAAGCTGTTTGAAGATGAGTACCTGAATCTTTGGGTGATAACGGATGGCGGCTTATTGAAAAAAGGACCCAATGAGGAACAATTTCAGAACATGGGTCCATTTTTTGATATTCCCTATTTGTCAATCAATGCAGTATTGGAAGATCATCAGGGAAATTGGTGGATCGGAACCTGGCATGGCATATTTGTATTCAGTATTGAGCAAATACAACGAATCAAACAAGGACACGTTCACACAAGCGAGAAACCGATCCAATCCTTCTTTTTTGATCAGACCGATCCCTCCAGCCTGAGTAACAATCGCATCACCTCTATTCATCAGGACAAAAAAAACAGAATCTGGATCGGGACATATGGAGGGGGGGTGAACCTGTGGGTTCCTGCATCCAAGGAGGGAGAGGGTTCAGGCAGTCGATTCGATTCATTTGATAAAAACAAGGGCCTCCCTAATAATGTCGTTTTCGGCATTCTGGAAGACAAGGAAGGCCATCTGTGGCTGAGTACCAACAATGGATTGGTCGTATTCGATCCTGATCAAATGAGTTTCCGCACCTTTCATGCTGAAGATGGGCTGCAATCTGATCAATTCTATTTTGGTGGGTATGCCCAGACGCCTTCCGGAGACATGATATTTGGTGGGACCAATGGCTTCAATCTGTTTGATCCACTCCTGTTTTCTCAAAAGACTGATATTCCTCCCCAGGTCTTGTTGACAGATTTTATGATTCGAGGAGAGAAAATTCGGGCAGGGGAGCGTGTACGAGGCTCTGTCATTATGCCTGAATCTATCCTCACTGCTCAAAAGCTTGAGTTACAGGCAGCAGACAATAGTTTTCGGATATATTTTCACTCTCCTGGCTTCAATCACTCCCAAAAGCTCATCTACGCCTATCGGCTCAAAGGTCTCACAAATGACTGGCAGCACATCCACTATCCGGATCGCTTCGCTGTCTATTCCAATCTGTTTGAAGGCAATTATCAGTTTGAGGTCAAGAGTAGTCTGGATGGGCAAAACTGGAGCAACATCCGTTCACTTAAGCTCAAGGTATTGGCTCCCTGGTATAGGACAAGCTGGGCTTATGTGATTTTCAGCATTCTCTTCCTGCTGTTTTTGGGAATCATCGCCAGATTGTCCTACATCTATTCCAATTTGCGGAACAAACTTACTCTGGAACAACTCAGCAGGCAACAAGAGGCAGAAATCAATGAGATGCGGCTTTGGTTCTTTACCTATATTTCTCATGAATTTCGGACACCACTTACCCTTATCATTTCACCATTAACAGACATTCTGAACAATCTCAATCTGCCTGTTGCCGCACAAAAGAAGTTATCATTGGTCTACAAAAACAGCCAACGACTCTTACGATTGGTCAATCAAATTCTCAATTTTCGACTCATCACCTCTGGCAGAATGCACTTAACAGTGAGTAAACAGGACATTGTCTTTTTTGCACATGAAATCTATTTGAGTTTTGTCAGTCTGGCCGAAGAACGACGCATTGACTATCAATTTACCTCAACTCCACATCGAATTCCGCTCTACTTCGATGCTGAAAAAATGGAACTGATTCTTTACAATTTGATTGGCAATGCCTTTAAATATTCTTTGGATGGCGGACAAATCATCATCCGGATTGAGGAGCAAGGCAAGGAACTGATGATTTCTGTCAAAGATCGCGGAATCGGCATTGAGTCAGAACAACTACACAAAATCTTCGAACCCTTCCAGCGGGTGGCAGATGTCAACCATATCGGGTCTGGTATTGGGTTGACCATCGTTAAGGATCTCACAGAACTCCATCAGGGACGATTGACAGTAGATTCACAAAAAGGATCGGGCAGTGTCTTTTGCGCATTTTTTCCCTTGGGCGCTGAGCATATTTCCATGGACCAGATTGCAGACACCACCCTCCATCCCTCTCTTCCCATTGTGATGGACAAGCAGGAGGAAGAGATGGCAGATATCAACACCCCTGCCCTTGTTTTTCCTCAGTTGAGTGAAAAGAGCAAAATGAATTTGTTGGTGGTTGAGGACAACCTGGAGATGAGGAAATATATTACACACCAATTTTCCGCCCTCTTCTCTGTTCTGGAAGCAAGCAATGGACAGGAAGGGCTCACTATTGCGCGCAAAAAAAGGATTGATTTGATCATTAGTGATGTGATGATGCCAGTAATGGATGGCATCAGTCTCGTGAGACAATTAAAGGAAGATCCCAAAACGAACCACATTCCGATCATTCTTCTGAGCTCCCGAACAGCCATTGGACATCAACTGGCAGGATTGGATGAGGGAGCATTTGAATATATCACCAAACCTGTCAATATCAACGTTCTGCGAGCAAAAGTCCGTAGTATCCTCGAAAATATTCAGTATCTGAGGGAGCATTTCAAGCACAAAGGAATATTGCCTATAGATGAACAGACCTCCAGCAGAGATGAAGAATTTCTCCTCAAAGCTGCCCTTGTCGTCGAAAGAAATTTTGGGACGCCCTTTGATGCGAGTCGGTTTGCTGCTCACATGGGGATGAGCCGCTCAGGCTTGTACAAACAACTCCAAAAACAGACAGGGAAGTCGACGACTGAATTTATTCGATTTATCCGGCTGAAACATGCAGAGAAATTGCTACAGGAAAGTAAACTCAACATCTCCCAGATTGCATTCCAGGTCGGCTTCAACGACATGAAATATTTCCGAAAATGCTTCAAAAAGGAATTCGGGCTTAGTCCCAGCAACTATCTCGCCCAAAAAAGTGCTAGCAAACAGAATAAGGGATAAGCCAATGACAGGGCATCCTCATGTCTCTCCTGCCAGCCACTCTTTGAAGGCTTGCACCTTGTCTCTGCTCACAATGATTTCTTTGTCGGTCTGGGCTGATGGCAGAATCTTCAAGCGACTATTGCTATACACCAGGACTTCCTGAATCCCGTGAACCGGTATGACAAAGGTCCGATTGACACGAAAAAATTGAGTGGGGTCCAACAATTCTTCCAACTCTTGTAGGCGATATTCCAGGATGAATTTTTTGTTCTTCCGGGTAAGCAAAAAGACAGTTCTCCCTTCTGCAAAGAACAGCGCAATCTCCTCAATGGGAATTGCTTGAATTCGGTTTCCCAGGCGCACCAAAAATCTGTGCTTGTAGGAACGTTCGGCATGAAGATGACGAATGATCGGTGCCACATGATCTCCGGAAGCGAATTGCTCTTTGAGCGCATTCAGTTTTTTCATGGCCTGTGCCAACATGGTAAAGGTGATCGGCTTCAATAAATAATCAATACTGTTGACCCGAAAGGCATCTATGGCATATTCATCATAGGCTGTAGTAAAAATGACAGGTTTGCGCACCCCTATTTCCTGAAATATCTCAAAGCTGATTCCATCTGTCAGTTGTATATCCATGAACAAAAGATCAACCTCTTCCTGATGAACCTCAAGCCAGGCAACAGACTGATGAACAGAGGTCAATTGCCCCATCACTTCTATCGCTGGATCATACTTGAGCAGATAGCGCTTCAATCGCTCTGCTGCAGGTTTCTCGTCTTCAATGATAACTACCTTCATGGATGAAACTCTATCAGGGGAACATTGGGGTTATTTATGAGAGAGGCATCGCTTCCATCTGCTGCAACAGAGGAAGTCCGATTGTTTTTCTTTTGCCTTCTTCCTTGACAAAAATGGCTTGATCTGTATATACCTGAAAGCTGGATTGCACATATGTTAATCGATCCAGATCAACTGTTTGGGTCGTTTTTTCTAAAGATTCATAAGAAAGCAGGAGTGCCGTCTCTGTCGCTTGCAGATGCATCCGAAAGCCCTCTTCGGTCCCCATAATATTGCTTCTGATGATCAGTTCGATCACCGTTAGCAGACTGGTGGGAGGAATATATGTAGAGATCTTCTTTGCTACTTCCAACTCAATCTTCCAAAGGGGATGCTGGTTGAAGAGCGTCAACAAGGTTCGAACCACCACCAACTCATCATTAAGAGGAAGCAGTTCTTTTTTTCTTCGGCTCAGCACGTAGCGATAGATGCTGGCCAGATGCCCAATCATCTCTTCTGCCGCTTCCTGATTTTGACGAATCAACACAATCAATTGATCAAAACTGTCAAAGAGCAATTGTGGATTGATTCCCTGACTAAATTCTCTAAAATCTTCTTCTAGTTCCGCTTTGAGGCCCTGTTCTTCTTCAAGTTTTTCGCTGTTGATCGCATACAAAAACTGATGACTGAGTTGCAACGACATATAGATCAGGGTTATGCAGGAAAAAATGCAGTTGAATATCATTAGTTCCCCAGCATTTGGTGCAAAACCCAACGCAACAGAATAATAGCTATAGATCGCAACAGAAACCAAGCCAATACATAGCAAAAGAGAGGAGGTGATTTGCAGGAATATTCGAGCCCAAAAAGCATGGGGTCGTTCTAGTTTCTCAAACAACAGAAGAAATAAGCGGGAGAATTCCTGAATCAGATATGACAGCCCAATGCATACATACAATTCCTGGGTCAAAAACTGCTCCTCTAATTGCCCCACATTGTTGTTGATCAGCAGGATCAGCACATATATCAGGCTTCCGCTGAACAGGGGACTTAGTAAGCGGAACAAGGGATGATGAATAAAGAATGGATGTGCAGACATGAGTCAGGAAGCAATAAGTGGTAATTTTATGGTAAATACACGTCCTTTCTGAATGTCAATATCCAAATGACTCTGCAATTGATATCTTCTCCTGATATTTTCCAGCCCAATCCGAAAAGAATCCTGCGTCTGTGGTTTTTTGTTGATGGTGTTCGATACCCATATCTGATGGTTGTCTGCCCCAATCGTTATTTGCAGAGGATTTTCCTCACTCATCTGATTGTGTTTGGTGGCATTTTCTACCAACATCTGCAAGGTCATGGGAGGAATTTTCATCTGCCCGGCCTCATCCGGCACATCAATGGAGACCTCTAGCATCTTATCAAATCGGGTTGTTAGGAGAAATAAATACGCATCAACAAATGCCAGTTCCTCTGAAATTGATACCCATTCTTTTCGATAGTTTGCCAGGGTATATTGGTACAATCGCGCCAACTGCCTGACAAAAACCTCTGCCTTGTCAGGATCTCCAATTACTAAATTGGCAATGGTATTCAGTCCGTTGAATAAAAAATGAGGGCCAAGTTGAGACTTCAAGGCCTGAAGCTGGAAGCCCAATCGCTGACGTTCCAGATGAATGACTTCAATTTGCCCCTTGCTGTATTGATGAAAAGAGTATACAGCAAAATATACCACAGAATATACCAGCACGAGGATGAGAAGAATAAGCCCCAACTTCAACATGGTTTGGGGATGGTCTCTAAGCTGGAAATCTGACTCAACAAACAAAGAGGTGTATGCCCAGAACAACATACTACTCATCCCAAAAGCCAGACATCCATTGAGTAACAAGCCTGTGAGAAGGCGACTTCCCGGATGCTTTTGCCAGGAAATCTGACGATTAAGCCAAAGGCTTGTTCCATGAATCAGATAGGCATTGAGGATTCCACAAAGCCCCGCCATCATCGTATGAAGAGAGACAAAGGTTTCTTCTTCACTCGATTCCTGATACAGCATATACATATACACAAGCATCCCGGATACAAATCCGGGAAGCAAGATCGATAGATGATATTTTAGGGATGTCATTCTTCTTGATAGCGCCCTCTTTCTCCTAAAGATCGCATAATTTGTCCATAATCATGCTTCGAGGAGACGGTTTTTGCGGCACGGAGGAAGGCATCGTAGACCCGATCCCCTGCGGCATTCACTTGTGGGGCAAATGCTTTCAGGACTTCTGTCTTGTGAAAATTAGACTCGATATTGTCAATCGCTCCAAGCAAATCTATCAAATCTTCATCTGTCAGGTCTACTTCTTTCCCCACCTTTACCATGACATGAGATTGATGAAAATCTGAATCGATGGCTCTCAGGGCTTGAACAAATCCATGCAGATTGGTTCCACAGATATTTTGCTGATTGATTGCCCTACTTAGAATTTGATCCTTGTGGAAGTCAGAAGACACATTGTTTCCCACATGGTTGTACAGGGTTCTCAAGGCTTGTTCATCTAGCTGATTGGTCAAGAGGGCCGACAATACTTCATCCGTATGAAAATCTGAATCGATTTCTTCGGCAGCTCTCAATACCTGATCGACATTGTTGAGGGTCAGGGGATGACTGCGCAGGAGAAGCTTGAGCACTTCCGCTTTATGGTAATCAGAATCAATATTCTGAGACATTGCCAACAGCCTATTCACATTGGCAGCAGATAGCTGTCCGTTGTTGATCGCGGCTCTCATGATTTCAGATTTATGAAAATCCGAACTGATGTTGTGACTTGCATCAATATATGCCTCTAGCGTTTGTGGATCGCTCAAAAATTGTTCAGCATTATCCTTGAGCAGCTTGGACAAATAAAAATCTGAATGGATCTCATCACCTGCCAAACTGAGGAGCTGAACCATTTGAGATATGCTCAATCTTTTTTGAACTGCAAGGTCGCAATACACATGCTTGACATAATCACCATCCAGTCGCTGAATTTCTTGTAACAAGGCTGAGGCTCCACCATTGCTATAATATCGCTCCACCCGATCTTCCGCTGCAAGTGCTGAACTGCGCACGATTTCAGGCAAGACCTCAGCTAGCCATCTTCGACCCTCAGAATCATAATCAGCTCTTCTTCTCCCCACAAAGTACTCTCGATTCAGATAGCCGCGTCCATTGGATTCAATCCGGACTTTTCGTGTGCTGCCAAAGGCAGTCTTTCGAATTTCCATAAACCCTCCATCCGATATGTCTACAATGTCCCGATCATCATTAGCCAATCTGATGTCTCCTTCATATTCAACCTTGAATTTGTCATTGTTGTTCTGGAACTCTATGGTTGTCTTTCCATTTTTACCTGAAAAATAAGTATTGAAAAAGTTCTGACCATATATGTGAGTAGGAAACAAGAACATCATCAGACCAAGGAAAATCGACAACATGATATGGATAAGATGTACGATGGCTTGCATTTTTTTGGAGTTATGGATGAGTGATATCCAAATATGCTGCTGTCATCCGAATCCACAAAATTAGATGTAGTGAATCGTAGAATCTGTGTATTGAATTGTCGATCCAGAGAGGAAGACATGACTCAAGCACACTATCCGTGCTCAACTTTTGCTTATTTTTTGTCCCTCTGGATCACTTGCTCTACTTTTTCGAGTGTCAGATTTACTCCTAAGATTGTGCCCTCGGCATCCAGGAGATAATTGAATGGGATGGCCATGATTTGAAGTTGCTGATAAAGGAAAAAATCCTGATCTCGAACATTGATCCACCTCAGCTGATCTTTGTTGATGGCCGATCGCCAGGCCAGGGAGTCTTCATCTATGGACACCCCAATGATCTCCAGACTATCGGAGTGATATCGATCATAAAGCTGTCGAAGGTCAGGATGTTGCGCGCGGCATGGACCACACCAGGATGCCCAGAAATCAATCAATGTATAGGCCCCTTTGCTGCCGGGAATTGAGATTTGATTCCCTTCTTCATCTGGCAACACAACTTGGGGAAACTTCTTGCCGATTCCATACCTATTCTGTTTCAACTTCTCCAATCCTCGCTCGATCATGCTGACATCAGAAGCCTTTTGTCCCTGTAGATCAAGCATTTGATACAGTTCGAGTCCCTGCTCATAGGACAGATAGGGTACTAGCAGGAGGCCTTCGGCCAAAACCTTTCCCATGAAACTATGGGAGGGATTGGCAGAGATCAATTCTTTTGTTTTTTCGAACAGCAACTCATGAAAGTTATCTTCCTGCTGATGCGTCTGATAAAACTCCTTATAGTCAGATTGGAGAAGAAAGGAGTGTGAGCCCTCGACTTCGGTGATCCTGATTTTGCGCAAAAGGCCCAATTCCTGTTGAGTCGGCTCATATGTCACTTTGATATCGATCTGACTGTTCTCAACGAATAACCAGGCAACTGTAGATAAAGGCCTGAGATTCAGCCACCCCTGAATGGGTTTCTCAACCGACCCTCGAAACTCAAATCGTTGGTCTATGACTCTTACACTATCCTTGATCTCTCCATAAGACAGAAAGATATACTCTTCATATGGACCTTCAATCGTTCCTCTGATCACAAAGCCCTCTTCTTGCATATCTGGATGAGCAGTTGAAGAAAAAAGCATCGAACAAAGCAATAGGATTGCATTCATTGGAAGCATAGAATAAGAAATTGAAAAATCATTGAACAATAAAGAAGCAGGGCAGAGAATTTCTTCTTTGCCTGAGGTCATTCCTGATGTAGGAATAGGAGTCAGGATTGGATTGAGAGCAGCCTTAGCGGTTTTCTCCCTCTCGGATCGTTACATAGCCTTCATTGGCATATTCAATCGGATATACAGACTTCCCATCTTTGAGGAATTCAAAATGTAAATGTGGTTTTGCATGGAGGCCGTAGGGTCGGTTATGTGGATGAAATGGGCCCGTAAGAGCGATCTTTTGGCCCTTTGCAATGGATTGGCCTGGATGGACAAGGATTTTTCCCAATTCTGCATAGCGACTCGCATAGGGTTCAGCATGAGAGATCTCAATATGTGATCCGAATTCATTCCCCTTATCTCCTGCAAAGATTACGGTCCCGGATTCTACCGCATAAACCGCACTCCCGATCGGCACGGGATAATCCAGACCAGGATAATGTGTTTTGCCTTCGAGTGGATGAATGATGATGCCTGGTTCCAGTTCGTCTACATCAGGGACAGGATGAAGAATCTGAATATCCGTTTCGACCTCATGAATGCTGACTATCCGCAAATGGTTTGCTTGCGCATAGGCGATCAATCGCAGCCGTTGGTCTCCTGTCCACGATTGGGTAAAACTCAGCCACATGCCAATTGTGATGAGCAGAGGAGGAAGGAACAGCAAAAGTTCTCGCTTTCGAAAGGGTTCTTTTTTCATCATGAGAATCCGTCTTTTCAAAGACGTGCTTCTCAAGGAATGCACAGGATAAATCGAGGAAGATTGGGTCGTCAATGTTAGCAGCAATTGACCATAATTCTTCAGCGTATGACCTTTCAGGACAGACCGATCCGCCAGATACTCATGAATGTCTCTCAATTGTCGATGATACCAGGACATCAGGGGAAAGAACCAGAAGAGGATTGATAGGCACTCTATCCAAAGAATGTCAAGGCTATGACCTTCTCTGATATGCGCCTGCTCATGTTGCATGATTTGATCTATTTTGTGCTGCTCCCAATCGCTTGCCTCGGGAGGAAGGACAAGAAATGGACCGAAAGAAAAAGGTGTGGCCGCAGATGGATGTATCAGGCCAATATAAGTTGTCTGTCTGTCCCAGTGAGAATGACGAATGAGACGAATTAATGGAAGAAAGCGAAAAAACTTGAGTACACTTGCTCTGGCTAGCCCCAGCAAATACACAAACAACAACAAATGGAACAAGCTTATATGCGTGTGAGAAGGATCCTCGGTGTCCAATGAAACAATCTGAATGCCAAGGCGCTGAGATTCATGTTCCCATGCTTGTTCCATCGCATGAATCCGCGTTGATATTGCTGGAGGTTTCTGAATGTGCACCTCTGCAATCGGACCAATCTCCAGCCATGGAATACAGACACTCAGCAGAGTAACAACAATCAAATAAAAGCGATTCCAGCCAAAAAAGGTATGCTTCCTCAACAAGAGCATATAAATTCCGGCAAATATGCTCAAGCAGATACAGGCTTCCAGAAGATACACAAATAAATCAGGCATCATGATCAGTATTGTCTATAAGTCGGCGAATGTCGTGTAATTCTTCCTCGCTGAGTTCTTCTTCCTGAACGATGAAAGAGACCACATTTTGGTAGGAACCTTCAAAATAATCCGCCAGCATTTTCTTAAATGTAAATGTTTTGTATTCCGCCTTGGAAATCAGGGGAAAATATTCGTGCGTCCGACCGTAGGCCTTGAATCCTACGAATCCTTTGTCAACCAAAATTCTGACCACAGTAGATATTGTGGTGTATTTAGGCTCCGGCGGCCCCAAATCCGGCAATATGTCTCGAACCATGGCGCGCTTTCGCTTCCATATGGCTTGCATAACCCGTTCTTCAGCTTTGGTGAGTTTTTCCATACAAGCAATATCAAACTATTTTTTTAGCCATGCAACTATTTTTGCAGTTTTATTACTGCATTTATAGTTGATTAGGTGTTAACGAACCAAACATCTCTCTGACAGCATCGCAAACGGTTAGCCCGAGCAGTATGTTTTTCGACAAATGGGTAGGATGAGGATTGATATGCTGGCAAATGTATTCGCTGATACTGAAGCAATACGACAGGTCAAAATGTTCAGGGCAATCTCCTCAATGTGGCGAGAATCGGGAAGAGTTGGCATGGAGCAAATCCAGGCAGCGCATGAGTGCACGACCATTGTGATAGCTTCCTTTCCAGATATTGGCTTTGCCGCGATGGGCCGATTCAGGTTCTGTGTCCAGACCATGTGAATACCAACCCCCATTCACAGGGTCCATCAGGTATTGCTGAATGTACTGCCATTGTAGATCAAAGGCTTTGCGATAGGATTCTTCCTCTGGGAATCTTTGCGAAAATAACAGCAGAGTATGCAAGCCTTCCGCCTGTGCCCACCAGTTCTTCCTGTGGTCGATGATTGTTGGGGCAGATTCCCCTGCAAAGTAATAGCCTCGCTCATAGAATCCTCCCTTTTTTTGATCAAATCCCCAAGTCAAACTATGATCCAGCATTTTTTTTCCCACGCTCAAAGTGGCAGAACAATCCAGCTCGCGTAATACCTCACAGGCTTCCAGCATCAGATATGCTGTCTCCACATCATGCCCGAACGTCACATGGTCGAGATGATAATTGGCTTCTCTGACTTCGGCAGAAGAGTCCCGAAAAGACACCACTTCCCAGTTTGGAAGAAAGTACAGGCGCATATAGCCATCTGGATGGGTGATGAGATCCCGAACAATAAACAATTGCTCCACGAGTCGTTCACGCAACAAGGAATCGGGCCAAACCACATACAAATCTGTGAATGCTTCTAATAAATGGATGGTAGGGTTCTGATCCTTAAATGGAATAGCAGATTTTCGGCGAGAATTCTCACCCCTTGGCGGTACCTGGATGATTGTTCCCGCTCGATCCATAAAGGGATAATAGCCGCCATGTACTGGATCGTGGGCATGTTTGTCTAACCAGAGGAAACATTGTTTGGCCAATTCCAATGCTTCTTCTGACTGGCTCAATTGATAGTAAGCAGCCAATCCGAAGATTCCAAAAGCATTGCCATATGCGCGTTTTTCGTCTACCAGCACCTCTCCATTTTGCTTGACATCATTATAGAAGCCTCCATATTCTTCATCCCACATCTGATCTCGCAAAAATTCAAATCCGGTTTTTGTTGCTGCTTGATACCTGGAATCTTGCGGGAACCGCATTCCCATCTGTGCGGCAGACCACAGATGGCGGGCCTGGGTCACAATCATTTTGTCTTGCTTGTCTCCTACTTCCCATGCTTTTCCCAGATTGGACAGATAGCCACCATAGCTATCATCTACAATGGCTGGAAACCACTTATGCATCATCTGCGCCGTAAGTGCTTCTTGCAGTTCATCTTTGAGTAAAGGAGTAGGTGGATCAGGCTGGCAACTCATCAAGCAGACAACAAAAGCAACTATGGAGCAATACAGAAAATGTGGGATCATGTTGGGAATAATTTCGGGCAAAAAAAGAACGCATAAACGAAAAGCCAAAAAGAGTTGATTCTTTTTGGCTTTTCGTTGGTGAGTCAACTCCTTATTCTCTTACAATTGAGAGAAGTCAGTGGGAGCTAGAAAGTATTTATGAATCTTTGAGACTGTATTCTTGTATTCTTCCAGACCTTTCACAGCTTTCCAGCCAGGATCGTTGGCGAAAGATTTCCATTTGTTGGGATGGTCTTCCATACTGCTATAGGTAACCATATAGATCAGATTGGGTAACTCATCTCCAGTGATGGCCTGGGCAAAAAACACGGGCTGGAACCCTAGATTTTTAAAAATGGTAACTTCATTTCCGACATTGAACATTTTGATTTTTTTCAACCCTTTCTTTTCACTAAAACTCTCATAGGACCGAAGCTCAAACACGCGGTTTGGATTACTCTTCAACGCTGGAACTTCCATTTTCGGCATACTGTCAAAAGCGACCAGCAAGCGACTGTCTATTCGGTCATAGGCTTTCATCTCAGGATCTGAGAGATCAAGATAGGCTGCACCTGCCTGATTGTGAGCCGCATCTGCCATAAGTTTTGCGGGAGCATCTGCAAATTGATCCAGGGATTGATAGGGGATCAACATATAGATCGTGAGACCGGAATCGGGTGCTGTTGGGGTAAATACTCCGACCGGACTGATACCTTGGCGATTCAAGCCAGGGACAGCGGCATCTCTTAGATAGGCCAATACTTGTTGCTGCTGTTCGGCAGATGAAACAGAATATTCTCGCAGTTCATAATATTCTTTGCCGTTGGTAGCGTGATCGTGATCCGCTTCATGAGGATGATCATGACTGCACCCAGCCAACATGCTGAAGCCGACAAGTGCAATAAGAAGGGATAAAAGTCGCAGTAGTTGAGAATAAAGCATGAGATGATTCTGGTTTAAGAAATAACATAAAATAATTGACGTCAAAATACACATTTTTCATGTTCCAAGTATGGATACAATTCTGCAATCCTTTGACCCAGTTACCTCCTTCCAGCCTTTTTGTTTACTTTTGCCCCATTATAGTGATTCTCAGATGAATCCCCTACTACTATGAATGTATTTTACAAAAAGCAGGTGATGATTGGTGCTGGATTATCACTGATGTGTCTATTGGTTCTGTGTTCCTGTGGTGATCCAGAGCCCCCTATCAGCAAAAAAACCTCCCCTCCCCCTCCTCAAACAGCTCTTGCCTATCAAGTCATTTCCCTTGATAATTTGGACGCTTTTCAAGCCACCGACGGGAATTGGGAAGTGGTAAGCGAAGCCTTCACAGATCGAACCGTAACCAAGGCTTCAGTAGAAGGAAAGGCAGGAGTCGGTGTATTGATCAACAATAATACGCAAGAGAAAAAGAGCCATCTGCTTAGCAAAATGGAGCATGGCGATCTGGAAATGGAACTGGAATTCATGATGGCCAAAGGCTCCAATTCAGGAATCTATTTGCAAGGTCGATATGAGGTTCAGTTACTTGACAGTTGGGGGGTAGAAAATCCTGATGAAACTCATTGTGGCGGGATCTATCATCGATGGGATGACAGTCGTCCGGACGGACAGAAAGGCTATGAAGGCCATCCTCCCCGACTCAATGCCAGCCGCGCTCCGGGTCTGTGGCAGCATCTGACTATTCGCTTTCAAGCCCCGCGATTTGATGCAAGCGGGAACAAGACCGCCAATGCACGGATGCTGCGTGTTGTGCTGAACGGGATCGAGATTCACAAGGATGTCGAACTATTCGGTCCTACTCGTGCTTCTTTCTTTGCAGATGAACAGGCAACAGGCCCCTTGATGATACAAGGAGATCATGGTCCTCTTGCCATCCGAAACATTGGCATCAAGCCATATACAGATCGGCAGCTTTCTCTTGGGAGTATGACTTTCAAGATTTATGAACTGGAATCAAATCCGACCACTGCGGATTCTATCCCGGACTTTACAGGACTCACACCCAGCGAAACCGGAGAAACAGATACCTTGTCTCGAAACTTAACCGAACAAAGAAGGAATTTCGGGATGTTGCTGGAAGGAACCATCGAGATTCCAGAAACAGGTGCTTACCTGTTCAGCACCCAGGCACAAGGCGGTTTGAAACTCCTGATCAATGGAAAGGAAGTACTCGATTATGATGGAGAACACGAATTCCTGGGAGAAGCGGGATATAACAAAACTGACCTCCAAGCGGGTTCTCAGCCATTCCAACTGTTGTACCGAAAACAACACAGATTTTGGAAAAATGGTCTGGCCCTCTTTGTTGAAGGCCCAGGTATTGCCAAAATGCCCCTCCATGCGCCCGGATCGCCCATGCAGTTGCCAGACTTTCAACCACTTGCCCTGGAAGTAGATGCCCAGGAAGCTTCCGCCATCCGAGGGTATGTGTTGCACAAAGGCATGAAACATACACATACTATTTCCGTCGGAATGCCAGCAGGACTTCACTATAACTACGACATCCATCAAGCTGCATGGCTCAACATTTGGAGTGGAGATTTTTTGGATGTGCGACAAATGTGGGCGAATCGAGGAATAGAACAGTTAGCTGTGCCACTTGGACCTTCCCTGGAACTGGATGGACTTCCTTCCTTTGCCCAGTTGTCAGGAAAAAACGCCCCCTGGCCAGACTCTCTTGGGGACAATGGTCCCGTCCAGTCTGGCGGATACGAACTTACTGATAATGGAGAACCAATTTTCCTGTTTGAGATAGGCGGAGCGACGATCAAAGATCATATTTCTGCTACTGCTTCAGAACGTAAATTAAGCAGAACCATCTCTGTAGAAGGGGAGCTTCCTGCCAATATCTGGCTGCTCCTCGCCAGTGGAGAGGATATCAAACGCCTTCCCAATGGTGCATATGCCATCAATGATATGGCCTATTATCTCGAAACAGGCGGTGGCCCGGACCCAAGCATTCGTGGTACCGAAGGCCATCAGGAACTCATACTCTCTCTCACTGACAATCCTAGCATCAACTATTCTCTGATATGGTAAAGACATATATCATAGCATTCTTCTTGCTCGCCACTGCTTGGCTGTATGGACAGGAATCTGCTTACTACGCGATTGAAACCTTGCCGATTCCAGAAGGAATTGTGCTTGAAGTAGGAGGCATGGTGTTTCTCCCTGATGGACAACTCGCCGTCTGCTCTCGTCGAGGAGAGATCTGGATCATCAAAGATCCCTATGCAAGCAGTGCAGATCGTAGCAATTGGATGCGATATGCCCACGGCTTGCATGAACCCCTTGGACTGAATTACAAGGATGGATCCTTCTTTGCGACTCAGCGAGGAGAGTTGACCAAAATGACTGATCGAAATGGGGATGGCAAGGCCGATCTCTATGAAACCATCGCTTCCTGGCCACTCTCAGGCAACTACCATGATTATTCTTATGGACCCGTCTTCATGCCCAATGGCAATATGCTGGTCTCTCTCAACTTATCCTGGATTGGATATGGAGCCAGTCTTGTGAAATGGCGCGGTTGGATGCTGGAGATTACGGAGGAAGGGGAAGTCTTTCCTCATTCTACAGGATTTCGCTCTCCCTCCAGCTATGGATACAATGGAGAAGGAGATCTTTTTTATTCTGACAACCAGGGAGACTGGGTGGGATCAGGAAGAATTACCCACGTAGAAAAAGGAGATTTTGTTGGCAATCCTCAAGGACTCAAATGGGCAGATGATCCAGACTCTCCTATCGAGCTTCGATTTGAGATGTTTGAAGATTCTATGGGAACCTTATATGAGGCAGCTCAAAAAATGGAAGGCCTCAAGCCACCAACAGTTTGGCTTCCACATGGGACATTTGGAATCTCAACCTCCTCCTTGCTTCTGGAGGATACCAAAGGGGCTTTTGGTCCATTTTCGGGTCAAATGCTGGTTGGAGACCAGGGACAAAGTATGATCATGCGCTTGTTTTTGGAAAAAATAGACGGCGAATATCAGGGGGCCATCTTCAAAATGCGGGAAGGATTCTCTTCAGGGGTGCTCCGAACCATATGGGGCCCAGATGACAAAACCCTCTTTGTAGGCATGACCAATCGCGGTTGGTCTTCTACCGGCAAAGCACCCTTTGGTATTCAACGCATGACATGGACTGGCAAAACTCCCTTCGACATGCATCGAATTGAAGCAAGGTCAGATGGGTTTGAAATCTTTTTCACAGAACCAGTGAATGCCCGTATTGCAGGCAATCCCGCCAACTATGGCATCACCAGTTTTACCTATGCCTACTATCAAACCTATGGAAGTGATCCAAAACTTGTACAGAATTGCCCAGTAACCTCTGTATCTCTCAGCCAGGATGGCATGTCTGCGCGACTGCTTGTAGAAGGTTTGAGAAAGGGGTTCGTACATGAAATTGATGTAGAAAAAATACCAAATAGGGCCGGGCGCAGAATTATGCACCCCAAAGCCTATTATACCCTAAATCAGATTCCCGGTGGTGGCAGCACAATGGCCGAATCAGGAGAAAGCGTTTCTTCTAAGTCCGAAACCACAGCCAAATATCAAACCGAAATGCCTGCCAGTTGGACCGATGGACCAGATCAGACAATCATCATGGGAACCTTGCCCGGAATGAAATATGAAAAGGATTTACTGGAGGCAAAAGCGGGAAGCAAAATCAAATTTGTGTTCAACAACAATGACGACCTCCAACACAATTTCACACTCGTCAAGCAGGGGACCGCAGATGATGTCGGGCAAGCAGCCATCGATATGGGGATTGCAGGCCCAGAAAAAGACTACGTCCCTGACTCAGACGATGTGCTCTATCATACCAGTTTGTTAGATCCCGAGACTTCCGAGACCATTTATTTTGTAGCACCAGAAAAGCCGGGCTTGTATCAATATGTCTGTACCATGCCTGGACATCATGTCGTCATGAGAGGTGTCTTTCAGGTTACGAAATAAAGGATAGCAACCACATCATACAAAACGCCAGGTCAGAATATCTGCCTGGCGTTCCTTTATGGGGAATACAATCAGAAAGTTATCGATTTTTCCTTTTTCTCCCTTGAACAGCAGGTCTCAAAAAGCCTTCGTAGAGAAAATCCAGGGTTTTTTCCAACATGTCTTCTTTATTTGAGTTGGCGGCTGGGTCTGTTCCAACAGATTCGGATTCTCCCCAACTTTCATCCACTTCAGAGGAGGTCGATTCTGTATAGCTTTCTCCCTCTGTCTGCTCCTGAGCAGATTGAGGCTCAGGGACAGGGCTCGTCTTGTCAGCGGAGATCGTTGGAGCTGAAGCACCTGCAACTGCCTGTGTTTGTCCCTTTTGTCGTGAATTCTGTCTCATTTGACGAAATTGAGCAGCCTGATTGTCATCCAATACGGTCAGTAGTTTGTTTTCCATCTGCTGCATAATGGGCTTGCGCTTTTGGCGAAAAGCCTGGCGATCTGTCTTGCGGAGCTGACGAATGGCCTGCATCTCTGTTGCAGTCTCATTGAGGATCGTTCGGACTTGTGCTGTCTGGCTTTCATTCAACTCGAAAGTCGTCTGCATCTGCGTAAGCATTTGGTCCATTCTTGATTGCGCAGAAAGAGTAAGGAAGGACAGGGAAAAGAAGAACAGGAAAACCAATGGGATGCGATTCATTTGTACAGAATTAAGAGGTGAAAAAATCAGGTTCCTCTCTTGGTATCTTTTGCTCTGTTAATCGTAACATCCACATAGTTTTTACTTCCCCCCAAAAATTACTACTTAACATTAAGTATAGATGATAATGATTTTAGGTGTATCTCTGGTGGAATTTTAACGAAACTTAGGTATTGTAGGTCCATAGTAGTTGGTATACTTTTGCGGTCGGACTGCTTATTTACGTTTAGAGACTGTTTGAACAAACCAAGAACAATGCACGTGAAAAGACTGATTCACCTTATTCCAGGCAAGCGCATCAAAATAGTATCGTTGGTAGGATGATTTCAATTGGATTGAGTATCCTCGAGTAATCAATCATTGTCCCTGCCTATTCAAATATGGCCCTAGTAATAGCTGAATTATAGAAAAAGAAAATATATACCATAGTAATTGGCGTCAGGCTTTGCTATCATGGCAAAGTCTTTGACGTTTCTAATCCATACTGCACATGCGAGTGTATGTTCTTCCTAACACAGCATTGATTGAAGTTTCCTATCTCAATTCTGGGAGAAAGGGGCTTGCCTGAAATGGTATCGAGTTGCATCCAGGGATCAATCCTAAAACAGGACCTCCCTTCGATTCAGTTGGAGAATGTCTATGTAGGAGAACAATTCTCTGATCCGACCAATGTCATCGAAGGCAGCATCCCAGCCTATGATGTGATGGATTTGTCTGCTTCATATGTATGGGGACGAATTCGTTTGGAATCCGGGATTAACAAACTCCTGAATCGCATGTATTTCACCCGAAGAGCGACAGGTTATCCTGGGCCAGGAATATTGCCGTCTGAAGGTCGAGGCTGGTATGTCGGTATGCAAATTCGTGTGTAGAAGTGAAATTTTTCCGGGAATTTCCTTATTTCCAGCCAACATTTTTAGAATTTATCCCAAAGGATAGGCCTATCCTTTTCCCGACTTACGAGTTGCCTTAACCTCTGTCTGTCAGAGTCTCAGAATAAGGAATTGCCTTTATTAGGAAGGAATTCCTTTGGATTTTGACTGATACGATTTTGGCCAAAAAGACACTAATTACAAACAATCAGTTTTTCCCAAACAACACAGTTATGAAATGGAATAATTTTTTAAGCAGTCTACATGCCTGTATTCCTGATTTGAGGAAACTGGAGATGATCGATGATCGCCTGTTACAATTGTTTTATTTGATGGAGGAGGTCAAACGGATAGGCAATCAAAAAGCATTCATCCTGCAAAAAGGGAATCAGTTCATCGACATCGCCTATGAGCGAATCATCCGTGTGTATTACAAAAAACATGCAGTGATCCACTACTTATTGGACAATACGGGAGGCTCAAATTCTTCGAATCCCACTGAAAAGGGGATTCAGCAAATCTATCTTCCCGTTCCGTCTTTCAAAAAAATTAGTCGTCTGTTTTGTCAAAATATTTTTTTCCAGGCAGACCGAAACAACATCATCAATAAGCAATACATTCAGATAGAACAACTCTCGCTCGCGGCCAACGGTCAGTACCAGACCTTGATGCTGGATGGTACCCCCATCACAGTTGCTCATCGACGCAAGAAAGAATTTGAGTCTTTTATGAATATCATGTAGCGTACTGGAATCAGACGCTTATTGAGAAATAATGACGCTTTCACAGATTTTTGGAAGGATTGAGAGGTTTCCTTTCTGAAATCTGGACAAACAGATGTCTGTATTGTAGGTTTGATACACTGAATCCCGCACATCCATTTTTGTTCAACTTTCCTATAAGCTCTTCTTGATCAGAAGAGGATGGGAACAATATGTTTCACAATGAAAACAACAACCCTATTTTCACCCCTCATTTCTCGCTTCTATATATTTCTGGCAATTGGCTATGTCCTTTGTCTGGGAAGTGATGTATATGCGCAGACCGGGCCCAATTTTGCAGGCCAGGTCGTTAACGATGCCAGTGCTGGTAATTTGGCCTGGATCAATGCCTCGGATGCCAGTGGAAACGCAGATGATGATATATGGGCTTTCACTCCAACAATGGCGACCAATGATCAATCCAACTATCTCAAGGCCACAGATTTTGGCTTCTCCATTCCAGCATTTCATGTGATTGATGGGGTCGAGGTTCAGATAGAATGGCATCGAACAGGGGCGAACATTCGCGACATCGAAGTTCTGCTTGTTGTGGGTGGAGTCATCCAAACGATCCAAAACAATGCCTCAAATACCAGAATTCCCAATGGCCCTCCAGACGGAGTGGAGACATATGGAGGGGCAACAGATGTATGGGGCCTGACATTGACTGACACAGATGTGGAAGATATTGGTTTTGGCGTTGCTGTCCGTGTTCGTCGACAAGGATCTGGTGGCGGTGCCCCACCCCATCAGCCGATGGTGGATCGAATTTCCATCACAGTTTATCACAAATTGGATGACAAAGATCCAACCAATGAGCTCAACACCAACCTGACGCTGAGTGGAACGACGCTTGAACTGACAGATGCTGGCGGAACCCTCTCACAAGATCTCAGCACACTGAATGACGCCTTACAAGCAGAAGTAGATCAGAATAAGTTGGATATCTCAGCAAATTCAACGGCCATCACAGCCAATGATGCTGATATTGCTAGCCTCCAATCGGATGTCAGCACAAACACCACTGACATTGCCAACAACACAGCAGCGATTGGGACGAATTCAACAGATATCGCCAACAATACGACTGCTATCACAGCCAATGATGCGGATATCGCTAGCCTTCAATCGGATGTCAGTTCTAACACTACCGACATTGCAAACAACACAACAGCGATTGCGACGAATTCAACAGATATTGCCAACAATACAGCTGCTATCATAGCCAATGATGCCGATATCGTAGCTCTGCAATCGGATGTCAGTTCTAACACTACCGACATTGCGACAAATACAACAGATATTGCCAACAATACAGCTGCTATCATAGCCAATGATGTCGATATCGCTAGCCTTCAATCGGATGTCAGCACAAACACAACCGACATTGCAAACAACACAACAGCGGTTGCAGGCAATTCTACCAACATCACCAACAATACCGCTGCCATCACAGCCAATGATGCTGATATCGCTAGCCTCCAATCGGATGTCAGCACAAACACAACCGACATTGCAAACAACACCACAGCGATTACAAGCAATTCTACCAACATCACCAACAATACCGCTGCCATCACAGCCAATGATGCTGATATCGCTAGCCTCCAATCGGATGTCAGCACAAACACAACCGACATTGCCAACAACACCACAGCGATTACAAGCAATTCTACCAATATTGCCTACTTAACAAGCACAATTGGTGCGAACATAATAGATATCGCCAATAATACGACAGCTATCGCAGCCAATGCAGCTAGCATCGCTACAGATACCGACGGAAGCCCTAGCAATGAGTTGAATACGTCCCTGATTCTCAATGGGTCAGATCTTGAACTCACTGATGCCGGAGGTCTGCTCAGTGTAGATCTCAGTAATTTGAGTATCAGTTCTGTTCAGGATAAAATTGCGGATGCAGACGGAAATACCCGTATTCAAGTTGAAGCCAATCCAAATGAGGATATCATACGCTTTGATGTAGGAGGAACAGAAAGATGGATTATGACAGGAAATAGATTAGAGCCCTCAGATATCTGGAATACATTTATTGGCCATCAAGCGGGGAGTTCCAATACGACTGGCCAACAAAACACTTTCCTTGGAAAGGAAGCGGGAAGAGATAATACTACGGGAGAGACCAATGTCTTTTTAGGGGAACAAGCGGGGAAGTCAAATACCTCTGGTTGGGCGAATACGATCACTGGAAAGGATGCTGGAACCTTTATCTCAACTGGACATAGGAATGCCTATTATGGCTATGGATCAGGTGCTCTGAATACATCAGGGGCGGATAATACCATGATAGGATATTTGGCTGGCGTCAATAGCACAGGAAGTAGAAATGTGTTTGTAGGAAACCAGGCCGGACATAATGAGACCGGGGATGACAAATTATACATCGACAATTCAGCCACAAGCACGCCATTGGTCTGGGGAGATTTTGCCTCAGATATTCTTCGGGTACATGGCACCTTTAATATCAATAATGCTTATAGTTTTCCTTTATCCGATGGAACAGTTGATCAGGTTCTCTCAACGAATGGGGCTGGAAATCTGACTTGGAAAACGATCGATCCAGCTACGATTCAGGATGCTGATAATGACACCAAAATCCAATTGGAAGAAAGTACAGATGAGGACATCATCCGTTTTGATCTGGAAGGAACAGAGCGATGGGTGATGCTGGGTTCGAGATTAGAAAGTCGAAATAATCAACAATCCATTTTCATCGGAGAGAATACAGGTGTCGCAACTACGAGTGGGCATTCGAACACATTCATTGGTTCATCAGCCGGAGGCAATAATACGACTGGATTTGCCAATGTCTCGCTGGGAAATGAAGCAGGATTCAGTATCAATTATGGGGTAAACAACACATTTTTAGGTACAGCTGCAGGCCATGAAAGTGTCAGTGGTCAAGGAAATACGCTCATTGGAAGCCAAAGCGGTTATTCAAATGTGAATGGGATAGGAAATACCTTTGTGGGAAACAGGACAGGATCAAACTCCTCGGGTAGCCAAAATGTTTTTCTGGGCTATGAAGCAGGATTTTATGAAACGGGGGACAACAAGCTCTACATTGCCAATAATAACACAAGTACTCCTCTTATTTGGGGAGATTTTGCTTCAAATCTCCTCAAAATCTACGGCACCCTCAATGTCAATGATGCTTACAATTTCCCATTGGCAGACGGCAGTGTTGGACAAGTCTTGGCTTCAGACGGAGCTGGAAACCTGGATTGGCAGACAACAGAATTAGGAGCCATCAACGATGCCGATAATGACACCAAAATCCATGTAGAGAAAAATACCGATGAGGATATCATCAGATTTGATCTCGGAGGCGTAGAAAGATGGCAGATGCAAGGGACAAGATTGATTCCCATCAATTCATGGAAATCGACCTTTGTCGGGGCAGCTTCAGGCAAAAATGATGTTGGAAATACCAATAATACTTTTTTCGGATATGAAACTGGTTTTATGAACACCTCAGGAGCTGATAATACCTTTGTAGGAAGAGAGGCCGGAAGGAATAATGATGTAGGGACCTATAATGTATTTGTAGGATCGAGAGCTGGAATCAGCAATGTCACTGCAAATGAAAACACCTATCTCGGGTATGGGGCTGGTGCCTTGAGCACAGACGGCTTCGAAAATACAGCCGTGGGTTTTCTGGCAGGCAACCAAAATCTTACCGGCATCCGAAATACGATCATTGGAAATGAAGCTGGTTATCTAAACACAGGGTCATCTAATGTGTTCTTGGGATATCAGGCAGGCTATAATGAAGCCAGTAGCGATAAATTGTATATCGATAATTCTTCGACTTCCACACCACTCATTTGGGGAGACTTTTCTTTAGATCTACTCCAGGTAAATGGAAGCTTGAACATCAATAACGCCTACAATTTCCCCAATACAGATGGAACTGCTAATCAATTCCTGGTCACTGATGGCGCAGGAAATACCTCCTGGCAAACGCTGAATGTAGAGGATGCCGACAGCGATCCTAGCAATGAATTCCTCACAGGAGCCAGCTTGATAGGAACCAATCTTGAAATTTCTGATGCCGGAGGAACTCATGTCGTAGACCTCATCACCCTGACAGCAGGCGGCAATAGTTCGGCCATATTTGATACAGATGGGGACACGCGCATCCAGACTGAAGCCAATCCCAACGAGGATATCATCCGCTTTGACCTGGCAAATACCGAAAGATGGAAAATGCTGGACAGTAGAATCGAGTCTGTCAACTCAGGAGGATCTATCTTCATAGGAGAGGATGCTGGGAACAGTGATGACCTGAGCGCGAACACCAATGTCTTCATCGGACATCTGGCAGGTCAGGCCAGCATTTCCGGCGAAAACAATGTCTTTTTAGGACATTATTCAGGATATAACTCAATCTCAAGCTTCAACAATACCTCTATTGGCTTTTTGGCAGGCACATCTTTCATTGGTGGACATAACAATACCTCTCTTGGCTATGGTGCCAATGCAGGGGTAGGTTTCGATGTTTCGAATAGTACAGCTGTGGGTACCAATGCCCAGAATACAGCTACTTTTCAGATCAGGATCGGTCACGCTGCCATCACCAGCATAGGAGGATTTGCCAACTGGAGTAATCTCTCCGATGCCCGCCTGAAAAAAGACATCCAGGATAGTGGGATCGGTCTGGACTTCATCATGAAATTGAGACCTGTTAGCTATCATCTGGATATGGATGCGATCCACACGGGTCTCAACATTCCGGAGAGTCAAAGACATTTGGATGGAGAAAAGGCAAAAGGGGCTTTGCTCCAAACCGGATTTCTGGCTCAGGAAGTTGAGCAAGCAGCGAAGGAACTGGGCTACGACTTTAGTGGCGTAGATGCCCCGAAGAATGACAAGGATTTTTATGGCTTGCGCTACGCAGAATTTGTTGTGCCATTGGTCAAGGGCATGCAGGAGCAGCAGGAACAAATCGAGACTCTGGAACAGGAAAATGCAGACCTGCGTACCCGATTGGCCTCTATAGAAGAAGCACTGATTCGACTTGAAGCAGGGAGAACAGGAAGCTCCGAAAAATTTCAGCGAAAGCCGGAGCACATGATCCTCCATCAAAATGTCCCCAACCCTTTTGATCGAAACACCCGGATCTCCTATGAACTTGCTCAGTCTGGGCAGGTCCAGCTGAACATCTACACCCAACAGAATGCTTTGGTTGAAACGCTCGTGTTTACGCATCAGGAAGCAGGGGAGCATACCGTTGAGTGGAATGCAGACCGGCATGCAGCCGGTGTATATATCTATGTACTTTCTCAGCATGGACAGCAACTCGCCAAACGCATGATTGTGCTCAAATAATTATAGATCCCAGACAAGAGGAACTTCTCGCTTGCACCTTCCCATCATCTTTGGCACATTTTCCGGGAGACCATTGAGCGGAATCATGCTGTATTGGCCGCTCGTCAATATGAATAGCTGATGAGATAAACCGATGGTATAGGAGAGTCACAGAGACAGCCAATCAGCTGGCGATTTCTGTGACTCTTTGTGTTTTCTCTTTGCTTCTAATTGCTCCGGGCGGGCAAGGTGGTTGCTTGGCAGGTGTTCCGATTTTTTGTATCAAAGATCCATCGCCCTGATAGGAGGATCAATCCTGTAAATTTGCCTATTGGATCAGCCATTTCTTTTGCCACATTTTTCCAGCACTAGAGACTTGCAGAAGATACATAGCAGGAGTAGACACAGAAAGTTTATACTTCTGGTTTTCTATAGGCAGAATTCTTTCCTGAATCAATCGACCTGTCAGATCAAAAATCCTGATTGTCGATTCTTCATCTGTCCAATCTCCCAAATCGATGGTACTCTTTCCCTGAGAAGGATTTGGAAACAGAATGGGGGAGTGATTCATTTCATCCCTGGACTCAAGTGTTCTGCTAGAGGAATTGTTGTAACAAATTTGTTGTTCTTCCACAGATACAACATCGATCAGCATATCAGCATCCCTTATATAGATGACAGGGCTTGGAAAATAGTCAAAATCCAAGTCATCACTCGACATATTGCCCTGAATCGGTGTCGGTAAGGGGATTGCAGTATCTGAGCAATCAGTTTTCAACATTTGGTTGGTCTTGGTTAAATAGAGATGTTTCGTTTTTCCACAGCCGGGAGCTTGCTTCGTTTCTGCAATGGCTATTTGTTGATCCAGGCATCTGATCGGACGTGTAGCACCTGAGGTAAGTGGATATCGGACTCTTGATATCGGTTGTCCGTTCGCATGGACTTTCATCAATGATAATTTCGAATCTGAAGGATAACAATCTTTGGTTACCACATAGGAAATGGCAAAGGTCATGCCGGCTAATTCCAAAATGCTCACATCGGTTAATGTTGTATAGAATGAGGTATTATTTGAATACAGTGGATCATAGGAATAGGATAGCACAGGATTTCCAAATGCATGACCAATCACGAGGAGCCCAAGGGATGTACTGTAGGAAGAAGTATTGGTTTTTTCTCCAACTATCATCAGATTATTTTGTGGATCCAGCGCCATATCATATGGATCCATTTTTTCCGAATATTTTACGAAAAAATCAATGAGCCCCACATGATCAACAGAAAAAACAACTGGATGAGATTCTAGTGATTGATTGACAGAGCGAATCGAGCCTCCAAGAATCCAAAATCCACCCTGCGGTTTTTCGATCACTTTTTTTACCCCAGTTTGATTCTCTCCTTGTGGACTATGGACCTCATAATTTTTGAACCACACCACGTTCCCATCCTCATTGAGTTTTAACAAAAAATATACATCGTGATTACGAATGGGAGCTTCTAGTTGATAGTAGGACCCAGCGATGAGGAGACTGCCATCATTGCAAACGATCATTTGCAAATCTGATCCAAATTGCTGAACAGTAGACAGAATTGTAAAATAATAATCCTTGGCCCAAATAAGGGTGCCATCCTCATCAGTTTTCGTAATGAAGAAATTTCTTCCAGAGTTAAAGCTGTTGAGAAAATACATATGATTTGATGGATGAATAACAAAAGGAATCTCTAACCAACTATCATAGGAGGAAAGATTCCCATGTACATCAAGATGGGAATAGGAAAGGCTTGTTATATGATCCCCATATGGATTTACAGTTGTCAGAAACATACGCTTGCTTCTGTAGCCAGAAACTTGCTCATTCTGATAGGGGACTCTTTCATAGCTCAGAATGTTAAATATCCCATCTGCATTTGCATGTTGTTTAACCGTTTCCACCATTGGAGCAGATTGACCCAATAAATCATACGAATGCTCAAACCGACTCTGGCCATGTACATCATGACAGGTCAGGGCAAGGAGGACAAAAGAGAAAAAGGGGAGAAGTTTGATCAGTTTCATAATTTCGGACTAAAGATGTTATGTTGATCTTTATCCCATCATTTTGAAATATGTAAACACTAGGAGAGAAATAAGTTGTCTGAAGCATTGTTTAGATGTTGACATTCAAACGGGCTCCTGATGGAATTGCTCAGCTTCATTGAAGAACAAAACTCAGCTGAAACAGGTCCCCTAAACGACTGATTTCAGGGCACCCCATTTCCCAGCGCAACAAAGGCAGTCTTTGTATGTTTTTTTGTACCTTGAATCTATTAAGGTCCTTATTCCATGACTTTTCAAGCATTTTTCCTCTTTTGTTTGACAGCAATAGTCAGTTTCCCCTCTTTTGCTGCAGATCCGAGACAGGAAACAGAACAGGAACATTATGCAAGAGTTGTCCGCCCCATTCTTTATGGAAATTGTGGATCTTGTCATACTGCTGGGGATCTCCAGGGAGGCATCAATCTTTCCTATTTTGACTACATCGGCGGCATCACATACAATGGGAAATTGTTCAGAATAGTCATCAAATCCATTGAGAATGGGAGCATGTCTCCCCATTCAGAAAGACCCTTGTCAGAATCCGAGAAAGATACCTTGATTATTTATTTGGAGAAATACCTTGATGATGCACTCGCCAATCCGAATCCGGGAATCATTCCGCCGCGCCGGCTTAGCAATCGAGAATATCGCTATTCAGTCTATGATTTGCTGGGCGTAAAGTTGGATACAGATTCTTTGCTTCCTGCGGATGCGTCTGGCGGGAGTTACATGAGTTGTATTGCTTGCATAAACCATAAAGCAATACAGCCTCAGCTTGAACACAGCATTTGATTTCTATCCTATTTCACAATATCCCATATTCTACAGATTAACTCTTTAGTGAATGTTAGTATGCCACTTGCGATGAAACATCTCCTTCTTTTCCTGACACTCTCTATTTCGTTTGGTGCTTGTACAACACCGGGAACGGAAGCAGAACAAACCAACACACAGCAACCCAATGTCGTGATCGTATTTCTGGATGATTCCGGCTGGGCAGATTTTGAGCCTTTTCGCGAAGGAGGTCTTGAAACCCCAAACGTTGCTCAATTGGCTGCTGAAGGTTGCTCTTTTCAAAATTTTTATGTCCCGCAAGCCATTTGTTCCGCTTCTCGATCTGCATTGATGACAGGATGCTATCCCGGAAGGACCAAAGTATTTGGCGCCCATCCTCCCAAAGCAAGAGGTCTTGATCCATCATTTGCTACCATGGGCGAGGTATTCAAGGCGGGCGGATATCGAACTGCTGTTTTTGGCAAATGGCATCTGGGAGATCAGGAAGAGACCCGTCCACCAGCGCGGGGCTTTGACGAATCCTGTGGTTTGATGTATTCCAATGATATGTGGAAGCATCATCCCGAAAATCCCGAATATTGGGGACAATTTTTGATTGAATTTTGGGAAAATGGGGAAGTTGGGATAGATGATGTCGATAAAAAGGATCAGAAAAATTTGACCAAATGGTATACTGAACATGCTGTGGATTTTATTCAGCGGAATAAGGACAATCCCTTTCTGCTCTATGTGCCTCATTCGATGCCGCATGTCCCCTTGTTTGTCAGCGATGCCTTTGAAGGAAAATCAGGCATGGGCTTGTACTGGGATGTCATCCTGGAACTGGATTGGTCTATTGGTCAAATCAACCAGGCTCTGAAAGATAATGGTGTAGCAGACAATACCATTTTCATTCTCACATCCGATAATGGACCCTGGATATCTTACGGCAATAGAGCTGGCCTGACCCCATTTCGGGAAGCGAAGGCAACCTCCTTTGATGGGGGGATTCGCTCTGCCTGCATTGTAAAATATCCACCGAAAATCGAAGCGGGAACTCGGTCTAGCCAAACCTTCTTTTCCATAGACTTTCTTCCTTCTCTCTGCCATGTGGCGGAAGTGCCACTTCCAAAGAATGAAATTGATGGCAAAAATGTTTGGGATCTTATCACGGGGAAACCGGGTGCTATTAACCCGCAGGAGTATTATGCCTTTTCCAATGGCAGACAGTTTCAGGGAGTCATGAGTGGGGATGGGACATGGAAGTTACACCTGCCACATGCCTTCAGATCCCTCTCTACCGATGGCAGGGATGGAATGCCCGGAAAATATGTGGAAGCACATATAGATACGTCCTTGTTCCACATGAAATATGATCCTTTTGAGCAACAAAATCTGCTCGTCGATCGACCTGAGATAGCCGAAAAGCTGCTTAGCTGGGCTGCTTCTCACAAAGAGAGATTCTATCCTGACCAAGCAGAATAAGAATTGAGACACTTCCAACTCAAAGAGAAATAGCTGACAATCAGTCGCTTATTCAAGTACTCGACTTTATCTGGTTTTGCTGAATATACATCAAGTTGTCGCATATGATGATCCGATACAGTTTCCTTTTCCTGATTGGGCTTTGGCTCCTCCCTCAGACATCTGTTGTTGATGCACAAAAACGATCAGACAGACAGGAATCTAGCTGTCGCTTACAGCTATCTTTGATGGATGGTTCACAGATCATTTGTGCCCCTCTCTCACATTTCATCAAAGTTAAAACTGATTTTGGCAGTCTAAAACTTTCTTTCTCTCTCCTTGAAAAAATCCTCATATCTGACAATCGGGCATGTAGCATCTACTTCCTCAATGGTGATTTGGTTTCAGGAGAACTTCAACAAGAATCCATTTTGATAAACTCTCTGGTTCTTGGAACAAACAACATATACTTTCATCAAGTCAAACAAATAACAATCACCTGCCTGGCTCAGCATGACAAACTGCTCGCTTACTATGCGTTCGACCAAACCCTTGAAGATCAATCGGGAAACAACTTCCATGGCAAATACCAGGGACAGCCATCCTATAAGGCAGATGGAACTGTCGCAATAAAAGATCCGATTACTTTTATTGAACTTCCTAAAGAAATCATCGGGGACAGTATTAGCTCCATTTCCGGTTTTTTCAAAACGTCAAGTGATAAGTATGCGCAAACAATCATAGGGAATTATGTGGGATGCTCATACAGCAGGGAAGGATTTCAGTTGATCCATTATGGAAGTCATGTGAAAGGTGGCCCCAGACTTCAGGTGTATATAGGTGGAAAAAGTGTTATTCGCACAGAGAAGATAAACTTGGCAGACAGTGAGTGGCATCATTTTGTCCTGATCTTATCAGCAGGCAGTGTTCGTTTGTTTTTGGATGAGCAGTTTGTTGGCCAGTCACATATGGGATATGTCAATGCTAATTTGCCCCTAAAACTTGGGAATTCTGATAAAATTGGGACAGGTTGCGGGTTTGGCAATAGCTTGAATTTACAAGGCAATCTGGATGAATTTGCCTTTTATGCCAAAACCCTAAGTATGGAAGAAATTAGTAGACTTTCCCAATCGAGGAGGAATCAGTAGCTTCTCTCCTCTTCTAATGAAATAGATAGGCAGAGGCCGGCTTTGAGATGGGTTGAAAATCTGTCCTTTTTTTTTGTATGTGTCATTTTTCCTCATTCTACAGCTTTTTTTGCCCAGGCGAACGTTCAACTCTTTCCTCATTCGGACCGTGTTCATGGACACACTAATTTCTCTAAACACATCAGACTGATACCTGTGCGTAGGAGGATAGCACCTACATTCTGTCTCTGCCTTATTGTTTCCCATCCACAAAGGCTTTTGTTTCTCTATCCAAAAATGAATAAGCATAAGGATCAAAATAGAAGCTGCCTTTGCCTGGAACTGATGGAGCGAAGGAAGCAGGAATCCATTTTCGGTGCAGGTCTATGATCTTCTTGTATTCCAGGCCCATAGCAAGATTGTTCCATTCATTGGGGTCCTTTTCCAGATCATAGAGTTCTTCGCCCCCATCCCTGTATTGGATATAGCGCCATTTTTCACTCCTGACGGCCATATTCCCCATTTTGATCTCTGTCAAGGCTGGATATTCCCAAACTGTCTGGGGATTTTTCAGCAGTGGCGTCATATCATATCCATCCAGGCCTTCTTTTTCAGGTAAGCTACAGAGAGAGAGAAGAGTGGGAAACACATTGACCAAGTCTACCGGCTGATCACAACTCTGACCTTCTGGTCCAAGTCCTGCTGTCTTGATGATAAAAGGTATCCGTGTGCATTCTTCCCAAAGAGTCTGTTTATGCCAATGTTGTTTGCTTCCCAAATGCCAACCATGATCCGACAACAAAACGATGATGGTATTGTCCTTGTATCTACTTGCTGCCAAGGCATCCAAAATTGTTCCGACTTGTTCATCTGCAAAAGTGATACTCGCAAGATATGCCTGAATGGCTTCCTTCCATTTGTTGGCTGTCTGAATTTGTTCAAAATCATCTGCTTTTGCTTTGGCCAGGCGAAGCCCCTCATCAGGAATGTCATTCAGATCATCAGCTTTGATTGTGGGAAGCACAATCTCTTCCAATGGATATCGATCAAAATATTGTTGCGGAACATGCCAGGGCAAATGCGGCCGATAGGTTCCGACAGCCAGGAAGAATGGCTTTTGATGATCCTTTGATAAGAAGTCTTTCGCAAAATTACTGGCTTGCACATCTCCATATTCTGCTTCTGCTTTTCCTGGAATTGCTCCCCAATCCATTTCTGATCTATGGGGAAAGATACCATTGAGCGGTTTCCAATCTGGAAAAGGAAGAATAGGGTTTCTATATCCATAGGTTAGGAAATAGCGTTCTGTTGACCATTCTGCAAAATTCCAGGGATCATCAAACACCTGATCCTGGAATTCATCCCAACTGCAAGGGGGATTATTTCCTGGGGTGTGATGAAAGACCTTTCCAGCACCCGCTGTATAATATCCATGCTGCTTGAAATATTGTGGCAGGCTCACTTCTTCTGGATAGACAGCTTTCCACCACTGATTGTTGTTATAGAGTCCTGTCGTCGAAGGACGTTTGCCTAGCAGTAGGGCATTGCGGGAAGGGCAACAGACAGATGCCGCAGTATGTGCATTGGTGAAAGCCAGGCCAGATGAAGCCAATCCGTCTATATTGGGCGTATATACCTTTCCTTCATATCCGCCCAGATAGCCCACCCAATCTTTCATATCATCTACGGAGATCAACAATACATTGGGTGGTCGATTCTCCTTACTCTGAATCGTACAGCTTAAAAAACAGCTGAGCATCAATAGGCAGATCAGTTGTTGGAAGGGTGTTACTCTCTTTTCAAGCCACATTCGATCAAGGGTATTGTCAGTTTTCAATTTTTTCGTACTCGTAGATATGGGTCATCTCCGGCTTCTGACTCTCATCATATCTGACTGTTTTGGCTACTAATCCGTCAGCATTATATTCAGTTACTGTCCGACTTCTGAATTCTCCATCTTCTGTCGCCACCTGTTCTTCAATTTCCCTTCCCTTTTCATCGAGCCTAAAGGTATGTCGTATTTGCGGGTAATGATCCCAGCTATTCTTGCTGAACTGTTTTGGGTTTCCATCATAGTCATACCAGGTCATGGTATATTGGTAGGTAGAGTCAGTATACCTATAGGCTTTTTTCCAAATAAGTCGATCATGATCATAGGAGCAGTATTCTTTGATTTGCCCATTCTCATTATATGCCCAGGTGTATCGGTTTTGACTTCCCCAATGAATGTCAGAAGCATAGTATTCCACTTTCTTACCCAATGGATCATAGTGATAGGAAATGATGCTCCTAATTGCCCAGGAAGGTTTTTTTTCATAGTCCTTCTCTCGAATGATACATCCACCAGGCCTACCAATTCCTTTGTTTCGTCTGGCAGATGGTTTCAGGCGTTTTTTATTGTTGTAGCTCACCACTTTTATGCATTGATTTTTTTGATTGTAGATCATAATCCTTTGGGTGCTGTAGGAATAGAAATGGGTATATTCTGACCGTTCTTGAACCAATAAGGAATCCTGGTAGTCAAATCGGGTAATCCTGTCTACGGGGCCTTTTATAGCCGATTCCTTATAGCCTTTGTAGGTCCTGGAGGCAATTTTTCCATTGGGATAGTATTCAATGGTTTGGCTGACCGATTTATTGGAAGAATCATCGCCACTAAATTGGTGCACATAGCAAATCATCGCCACTTTCAGGTTCTTATCGTAGTCGATAGAAGGAGGATCGTTTCGCAGATCGCCCTTTTTGTTGGTGAGGGAGTTGTTGCTCGTGTTTCGCGAGATACCAGATTGTGTAGGTACACAGCTACTAACAAGTAGCATGAGGAAAAACAGGATTCTTATCATGTTCAATGGTTGTTAAAAGAAAGAAAATAGATGATTCAAGCATTGGTCAATTCCGCAGTTTTATCACTGACGTTTTCAAAACAATAAGATAAAGGAGAATAGGGAGAGAAGCAATGCCAATTATTGGGCAAGCAAGGATTGAAAAATCTTCATCAGTTCTTGTTTCAATTCTATTCCAATTCCAGGCGCATCCGGTAAAGCTACCTTTCCATTCCTGACAGATATATCATCCGCAAATCCCCCAAAAGGCTGAAACACATAAGGATAGGATTCATTCCCGCCCAAGCCAAGACCAGCGGCAATGTGCAGGGCGAATTGGTGTCCGCCATGAGGAATCAAGCGTCGTGGGGACCAGCCATACGTTTTGAGCATGTCTATTGTTCGCAGGAATTCAACCAGGCCATAACTGAGAGCAGGGTCAAATTGTAAAAAATCGCGATCCGGGAATAAGCCTCCATACCGGATCAGGTTTTGTGCATCTTGCCAGGAAAAGAGGTTTTCGCCTGTAGCAATGGGTGTAGTACTCGCCTGTGCAACCGCTGCATTCAGGAGAAAATCTAGTGGATCGCCTGGTTCTTCATACCATTTCAATCCATAGGGTTCAAGTGCCTGCGCATAGGCAAGGGCTTTCGGCAAGTCAAATCGCCCATTGGCATCCACAGCAAGAAATTTCCCATCTGGAAGCAATTCGAGGACACCCTCTATCCGCTCAAGGTCCTCCTCCAAAGAAGCCCCACCGATTTTCATTTTGACCGTATCATAGCCTTGATCGAGGTAGCTTTGCATTTCCTCCTGCAATTGATTGATGCCCTTGCCGGGGTAGTAGTAACCTCCAGCAGCATAGACGTATACGGGTGTTTGAACCTCCCCTCCATTGTAACGCTCAGCCAGCAATTGATAGAGTGGTTTTTGTTCAATCTTGGCCACCAGATCCCATAGTGCCATATCCAATATTCCAACAGCCACCGAACGCTCTCCATGTCCGCCAGGTTTTTCATTGGCCATCATAATGTCCCAGGCTTTGTGCGGATCGAAGTTATGGCCATCTTCTGAGAGAAGGCTTGCAGCAGATGCGTCCAACAATCTGGGAATAAACCGTGTGTTTAATAATCCCGCTTGTGCATATCGTCCATTGGAATTGAAGCCGAATCCTACGACCGGCTTGCCTTCACGGACGACGTCAGAAACCAAAGCAACAACAGATACTGTCATTTTGGAAAAATCGATATAGGCATTCCGAATATCAGAAGCGATTGGCGCGGTGTTATGATAAATTGCTTTTATTTTCATTGTTTGGAGCTCAGAAACAGGTACATGACGAATCAAAATTAAGAACTAGGTGTGAAAAGTTTATGGATAAGAAGGCTGATTGTGGTATTTGCCGGAGTAGGGATTTGGTTTTCTCCGATTCCTTGGGAATTGAGTGTTGAAGCCTGGCATTTGTTCGCTTTGTTTTTCAGTGCAATTCTTGGGGTGCTGTTGAACGCCTTCCCGATTTTGCTTTCAGCTTTGTTTGCTATGGTCATTGGGGTGTTTACTGGCACCTTGACTCCGAAAACTGCCTTTTCTGGTTTTTCCCAGAGCTTCATGTTGTTGATTTTAGCAGCATTTTTGGTAGCAAAAGCAGTGATCAAGTCAGGATTGGGAAAAAGGCTTGCCTTGTTGTTGATTCGCCGTTTTGGGAAGAGCACCCTTGGACTGGGCTATTGTATTTTTGTAACTGACGCCCTCCTGGGTCCGGCAATCCCAAGTAATTTGGCCCGATCCGGTATCCTGTACCCGATCATCCATGCCCTTGCCCTTGACACGGGCTCTTTTCCAGGAGATGCATCGAGAAAGCGGAGTGGTAGTTTCCTCATGCTCTGTGGCATGGTGAGTCTGACAGTTTCTTCCGCTATGTGGTTGACGGCCATGGGAGGCAATCCAATAGCAGCGGGAATTGCTGGCAGGTTTGGGGTAGACATCAGTTTTGGAAATTGGTTCCTTGCAGCCAGTCTCCCTTCTTTGGCTGGACTGATCCTTCTTCCTCGGATACTCTACCGGATTTTCCCACCAGAAGTACGACAAACACCGACGGCTCAAGCTGCCGCAGCCAAAGATCTCCAAATCATGGGCCCTATGAGTCGGCCTGAATTGATCACAGCTTCCGTGTTTCTGGGCATGATTGTTCTATGGGGATTCGCTGCTTTCCTGAAAATCAACCTTGCAATTGTTGCCTTGAGTGGACTGGCCATTCTCATTCTGACAAAGGTATATCGCCTGGAGGACTTCCGCGCAGAGGGAGGGGATGCTCTGGAAACCTATATCTGGTTTTCCATTCTCTATATGATTAGCTCCCAACTCAATGAATTGGGGTTTATGAGCACCCTCGGTATACAAATCAGCAGCCTGCTCGGAGGGCTGAACTGGATGCTTGTCTACCTTTTCTTACTATTGCTCTATGTGCTTATCCATTATTTTTTTGTTAGTCAAACAGCCCACTTACTGGCTCTATATGCTGTTTTTCTGGAAGTAGGAAGCAGTGCAGGTGTACCGATTATTTTATTGGCCTATATGTTGGCTTTTGCAACCAATTTTTTCTCCTCCATTACTCCTCAAGGCTCCAGCGGCAATGTGATCTTTGTGGGCAGCGGCTATTTGGAGATCAAGGAAGTCTTCAGATACGGCGGCATCGTAACCCTCATCAATTTGTTGCTCTATGCACTGGCTACTCCCTGGGTGCTCTGGGTAGTGGGCTAAGGGAAGTCATCCGGTAGCGGGCCTTATGCCTGTCTTGAAATCAGGCTGATGAGACATACTCCCTGACCATCCCGCAGTCAATTCAAGACCATTCAAGCAAGTATCCCAAATTATATACCTTGTCCTATAGGCCATATTGGACTATTATTGGTCCTTCAATCTCATTCTCAGCACCATCAACATGAAACATTTTCTTTGTGTATCAATCCACCTGCTGCTTATCGGAATGATATTCAGTCAGCAGTCGCAACTCCCCATTGAACGACTGAAACCTGATCTTTACAATATTCGCAAGCCAGCTCCACCCAAAGCAACAGGCGAAACCCAGAGATCCTCATTTTCGGTAAATCGGGCATTTCTTCAAAGCTTTACTGTCTCTCCACGATCAACTATGCGCATCAAGGGAGAGAAAGGCACCAAGGTGATCTTCCCCAAACAGTGTTTTGTGGATAGTACAGGCTCCGTCATTAGTTCAGATATCCGCATAGAAATGCTGGAAGCCTATTCAAAGGCTGACTTGGTATTGAATCATTTACAAACCGTTTGTGGAGAAGGGCTCCTGGAGTCAGGCGGGACGATCTACCTCAATGCTTATCTCAATGATACAGCTGTAGCCCTGCAAGAAGGAACCTCCTTTGAAATTAGTTTTCCAACAGATGACAAACAGTGGGATATGTCTATTTTCTATGGAGATACAACAAGAGAAGAAATTAACTGGATCAGTAATCAGGCTGCAGGGGATTATTTACGCCAAAATGTATTCGGTGGCGGATTTTCTACATTATTTAAACGAGCCCCCCTTCGAAAAAAAATGAGGGATTACAAGAAAATTGACAAATATATTCGCCAAAGCACGAGGCTGGGATGGATCAATTGTGATCGATTGATTCAGATTCAGAATTCTGAAAAATTTGACTTAGCGGTCACCGTTTCCGACTCGTCCGAGCTAACCGTCTATTTGGTTTTTCATGCGATGAATTCTGTCATGAGTAGATTTTGCAGGGAAGGACAAACCACATTTTCTTATGTTCCGATCAACAAACCCCTTACAGTGTTTGGGATAAAACAAACTTCGGACAACATCCTGTATGGCAGCAAGAAGATCAGGTTGAGTGAAAATCAATCGGTTCACCTCAATCTGGAACCAATTTCAGAATCAGAGTTACTGGCAAGAATGGAAGAACTTGACTGAGATCTGGTGCATAGGAACAATTGGATGGATAGTACATGTACACCTAATTGTCCTCTCGTAGTCAGCTTAAACAGGCTCATATCCAAGCAATCACAGCTGTCTTTGCTTGCATCACTTGTTAAGGAGAAAATACGGTTCCTTCATCAACCGCTGCTTACGAGCCTTATAAGACCTACCAGGGTCCTTATCTGGGTGAAATGTTTGATTGATAACAGGTAAATCTGCCCCAATCTTTTTCAGGTATTGCCCCATGAAGCCTTCCAGCTGTTCTACTAATTCAGGATAGATATAGGCCAAATTTTCAGTCTCACTGATATCTTGTTCCAGATCGTACAAATGGGAGTCGCCCGTTTCGTAGAAGCTTATTAGTTTGTACTTGTCTTTATATAGGGCTGTGGCTGGATGACTTGCCTTTTGCAATTGGTAGTGTGGAAAATGGAAAACGAGAAAATCATCTGGACGGCTTACCTTTGTTTGCTTGCCTGACAAAATGCTTTCTAAACTGCCTCCTTCTAGTCCATCAGGCAAGTCTCCAATGTCCAGCAACTCACAGATTGTAGGAAATAAATCAAAGCCAACCACCCTTTCGTGAGACCTCCCCGGCTTTATTCCTGGTCCTGCGATGATAAACGGGACTCTAATGCCAGCTTCCCACAAGGTGGCTTTCCAGCCATGAAGGGGGCCATTGATGTTCGCAGTACTATTGGTGGGATAGGTCCCATTATCACTGGTATAAATGATATAGGTGTCGTCTTCTATGCCCAGGCGTTTCAATTGTTCAAACACCAGCCCCATACTCTTGTCCACATCATTCGCCATAGCTGCAAAGCCAGTTTGATTGTGTCTCTCTCCTTCGGGCCACTTGCTTGTCTCCATCAGAGCGGAAGGGGACATTTGTATGGGTAAATGAACAGCATAATGTGAGATCTGCAGATAGAATGGATGCTTGTTGTCCACTTGTTCCTGCATCCAATCAATGCTCCTTTGGGTAATGCTGTAAATCCTTTTGGGATCTTCTGGGGGATTCTGATTCCCTTCCCGATTGCTTGTTGGTCCATCTCCTGCATCGAATCCGTGTTGTGCGGGTCCGCCGTTTGCCAGATGCCATTTGCCAAAATGTGCGGCTTTGTATTGTGGGCGATAGGTTTTGATCCATTCTGCAATGGTCCATTCCTCATCAGGAAGCTCATTGATGTGTTGGGGAGGAATCAGAAAATTCCCTTCATAGAGTGAGCCTGTATGTCGTCCAATGATATCCGTCATGTTGAGCTGGGCAGGGGATTTGCCGGTGAGTATGCTTGCTCGGGACGGTGAGCAATTGGGATGTGGTGCATAGCCGTTAGAAAAAATAATTCCTCTACCTGCTAGCTTTTGGAGATTCGGCGTTCTTACATAATCACTTTGGGAGTCAGCTACGCGATCATCCATCTTCACAGAAGTCGCTCCCCATCCCTGATCATCAATCAGAAAGAGGATGATGTTGGGGGCATTTGTTTGCGAAATTACCTGGGCCGAAACCAGACTCAGAACGAAAGAAAGGAAGATGTTATATTTTGCCATTAGAACATTGAGTGATAAAAGGTCAAACAACATCATTTTCTGATAAAGCCAAGATCAGGCCTTCGTCCAGAAATAGGATAAGGTTTTCTATGCGCCTTCCCATCATCTTCATGCGCTCTCATCCACTGGTCCAGGCGAGCTTCCAGCTCCGCAAGTACGGTCTGATAAGCAGGCGAATCTATAAGGTTCATTTGTTCATCTTTATCCGTTCTCAAATCATACAATTCTCGTCTTGGTCTTTGGTAATATTTGTTGACAATATAAGCTGCCCTTGGGTCCTTGGCCTCTTCTTCATTCCAGGAGTTCCAGTATTTTCCGGCTCCAGATTTTCTGTTGATATCGGAATGATTGCTGTGATAGGCATCAGGTTCTACATTGATGATGAGTTTGTATGCCTCAGTTCTGATGCTTCTCATGGGATAAATGTTGAACTTCCCATCACCTGTATGAGTGGTATAGATGACCTCTCTGCACGTTTCACTTTCCCCAAACAATACAGGTTTGAAGGATTGTCCATCCAGATCCTTCGGCAATTCGGCCTTCACCAGATCCAATAAGCTTGGAAGGATGTCAACCCAACTCACCATTGCATCAGTTGTGCTATTGGCCTGAATCTTGCCCGGCCATTTCACAATCAGGGGCGTTCGAATACCTGCATCATAGAGGTTCCACTTCCCAAATGGCCATTGTGCGCCATGATCACTGCTAAACAGGGTAATGGTATGTTCTCCAAATATTTTCTCTAACAAGTGTAGCACTCGACCCATTTCACTGTCCAGCCCACTGATATCGGTATAGTATCGTGATCGATGCTCCCTTGTAGATCGTGTATCAATAAAATAAGGAGGAAGGTCGACTGCCTCTGGTGCATAGAACATCTCCTCTGTCCAAAGCACATGAGGCCTCCGATCTCCAACAAAGATGCAAATCGGGGAACGAATGCTTGCCGTATCAAAATATCCGCTGATGTTCTCATAGAGATTCACCTGTTGATCGAGATGGAAATCAAAGCCACACTTTTGGTTGCCCTTATAGTGTGCCACTTTGCCAAAAGCCAAAACTGTGTAGCCTGATTGTTTGAGGTTATCAATCAAATAGGGTACCCCTTCCTTTGGAAAAGAATGATTGGTTTCTGCCCCATTCCTCGCAGGCATCAATCCGGTCAACAAAGAGGCTCGACTCGGCGCACAAGAAGGAGAAGTGACAAAAGCATTGGTGAATGTCATTCCCTCCCTGCTCAATTTTTGTAGGACAGGAGTTTTCACCACTTCGGCTCCATATACTGAAATATCCAGATAGCCCAGGTCATCGGCCAAATAGACGATGATGTTTGGCTTGGGAATAGGTTGAGCAGATAATTGGACAAAAATCATCAAAAAGCCTAATCCAAAGAGGAGGTTCCATAGAATCTGAATCTTCATGGGTAATAGACGGTTAAGTATGGGAGCACATTTGTTTTATTTGAAGAAAAGAGAAACATAATCTTGGTCTTTCCCCTATACTCATATCTTCAAGAATTTCTGCAAGCCGATTTTTTCATCAGCGATTAGTTGAAGGAAGTACATGCCTTGATCCAGATGCGAGACATCCAGCTCTATTGATTGGCGGTTAAGCACCCTTCTTCGTTCAATCTCCTGGCCGAGGGGATTGAGGATTCTGATCTCGCAGGAGGGGAGTAGCTTAGAAAAGGAAAGAATCGCCATCTCCTCAACTGGATTGGGAAGCAGTTGGAAAGAAAGTCTCTCTTTCGAATCAAACAGACCACTGATAATCACATCAAAACAAGCAGAAGTATCGACACAGCCATTGTCACTAATAACAACCGCATAGGAGCCATTGGTCATAGCTATGAATGATTGGTCGGTTGCTCCAGCTACTGCCTCCCCATTTGCACAATCAATCCATTGATAGGACGCACCACTCAGATGTGCAATGAGCTCGGATTGAATCTGAGTGACAGAACTGTCGATGTTTAGGATAGTCAGATCGATGGAGAGAATGCTATCACAACCAGCCACACTCGCGAGGGTATCCGCATACATGCCCGATACTGACCATTCATAATTTCCGCTTGGACTGGTATAGGAACCACAAGCAGAATCCGTGACAGTCGAGACACTCAGTTCTCCAATCGTCAGATCAATCAGTAAGATGCTGTCGCAACCTGCCATGTTTGAAATGGTATCTTCATACACACCCGAAGTCGTCCAGACAAACTCTCCACTTGGACTGGTATAACTCTCACAGGCAGATGCTTCAATAGAAGCCGTTGAGTTATTCTCTATTCTCAGATCAATGCTAATGATGCTATCGCAGCCAGTCGCATTGGGGATGGTATCTGCATACACACCTGATACTGTCCAGGTATTTCCAGCAGGGCTGATGTAGAATTCACATTCATCGATGGTCAGGGAATCTGTGCTTGGTGCAGCCACAGTCAGATCGATGGTATAGACACTGTCGCAGCCTGCGGTAGCAAAAATAGTATCTGAATAGATGCCAGAAGTTGTCCAAACAGAGGTGCCACTTGGGCTGGTATAGGGTCCACAAGACAATTCTGTGAGGGAAAAAAAACTGGTCGAAAGTGCCTTGCTGTCCCCAACGAAATTGGAGCTTGTTCCTGTGAGGGCAAAGCCGGATAGGACACCATTTGCATTACTTTTGCTATCGATGATGCTGCCTATCCCAGCGTTATTCCCTCCTGGCACCCCATCATTAAATTCATAGGCGAGCACCAGATTGCTGGCAGCGGTGTCTAACCCGCAACTGCTGTACAAGCTGGTAACCTGGGCAGAACTCAGACTGGCATCCCACAAGGCTACATCATCCAGTTGGCCATCAAAATAGAAGGGATTGTTTTGGAACGGGATAAAGCCAATATTTAAAGCTGATGTGGTACTTGTAATCGATCCACTGGCAGCCGTGGTCATCACGCTTGTCCCATCATGATAGAGCGTAAGGGTAGAATTATCGTAGGTTAACACAAAGTGATTCCAGGCATTCAGGTTTATGCCATTGTACACAATGTCATAATTGGTCCCAAGACTGTTTCTGAACCTTGCTTCAATGCTGGTGGAACTCAGATGAAGAAGGTAAAAATCTGCACTAACATCATTTCTGAAGCCAACAATCCCATCGAAATCGGGCCAGCCAGGATTGGGATTGGTCGGGTAGACCCAGGCAGAGATAGACAGCTGACTGTTTGCAATAAAGCTCGACGCATTGGGGACGGTTATATTGTCATTGATCCCATCAAAGTCCATGACAGCTTGTGAAAGCATCTGGCTTGTGAGAAAACAGCTAAGCCAAATGAGGATGAGGGTACTAATTGTTTTGTTCATAGTGAATGATGTTCTTATCCCTGGAATGCTGGTAGCCATTGAAGCAGATAGCTTCCAAATGATTTACCTCTCAAAGGTAGTTGAGGTCAGATACCAGACAAGATATCTTCAAGATATGCAATAGTTCAAGGAGTTGAAAGTATCATCGCTGTTATGAGACCATTCGCCTTATCCCTGCTACATACGCGATTCCATCCCTTTATTCGCAACCTCCGCAATCCTGGAGACTGATTGCACGCCTGCAAATAATCTCTACCTAAAACACTGTTCAGGTTCACTCGATCATGATTTTCCCTTTTCCTACAAGCTTCCCATGTCGATCATTAATCTGATAGAAAATCAGAGACGACACGGGGTCCTGAAGCATTATTCTTTCCTGAGGCATAATCCCACTCTCATGCAGGATTTGTTTGCCCTCCATTGTAAAGAGCTTTATCGTCAACGGGAACACTGTTTCGGATGTGCCCTTGATGTGTAGCTGTCCAGTGGTAGGATTAGGGAAAACGATGAGTTCTGATGATTGAAGATTTGAGGTTACAATCGAAAGAGAAAAATCATAGAACGTATTGAGTGTGGTGTTTGTAGCAGATGAAGGATTATGGTCAACATACACCTCTGCCCTGTTCGTGATGGTATCCCCATAACTTACCCCAGTATCGGGTGGTATGCTATATTGAATAAATCCATGGCTAGCAGGCGCATTGGTGTTGCTATCTGGCAGGAGGATGTTGTCAAATGTCCATGTGGCAATGCCTTCTTCCAGATGAAATGTATAAGGATGACTTGTCTCAACAATTTGAATGCTTGCCGTATCCAGATTGGGGGAGAGTGTATCTATCACGACGATATGGAAGGCTGTATCTGTCCCGATATTTTGGAATGAGATCTGGTATTCAAATTCCCCTACATCCAATGGGACATAGCCATATGTACTATCTCCAATCGGGCTGACTGTTTTGCTACTGCTGCCATACGAACCACTTATGGTCTGAAAAAAAGTATTGGAATTATTTTCAGTTGCACTGTCCACAGCTAGGAAAACATGTGCAGTACTGATCATTTGCATCCCAATCAAGGCCGGATCTGCTGGAAGAGTGAAAAATACATCCACATGATATTGGCCAGCTGTTTGAAGAGAATCGATGGGCCAAATCAGGGTGTCCCCTGTCATGGAATGACCCACGGAAGATGAATCTAGTTCAAGGAGGTCGTCCTGAACAAAACGAAGCTCGACATCCTCAACAGATTCAAGTCCTTCATTCTCTACTGTAAGGTGGTAAACGTATCCAAAGCCGGGTCTTGCCGCATTGGAGGTCTCCCCACGAACTGATACATCCCCCAATACTGAAAAGATATTCATTGTCGTATTGGTTGTTATGGGTGGATTGAAATCAAAGTAAATATCCGCTTTATTGAGAAGGGTATCTTCTAGTGAGATGGATTCCCTGGGCGCAATCTCATAACGAATGAATCCATGGCTGGCAGCCTCATTGATATGGCTATCAGGCAATAAGATGTCATCAAATATCCATTTCACTACTCCATGCCCTTCTAATTCCAGTGTATATGGATGGCTGGCAGCAATTGTTCGAAAGCTGGTGATATCTAGCAAAGAGGAAAGTGTATCAACCACCACTATCCGGAAAGCAGTATCGGTACCAGTATTCTGAAATCTGATTTTATATTCGAATTGATCCGTTTCCAGAGGGATATAGCCATTGGGTCCTATTCCTTGAGGATGGACCATCTTGTCATTGGGATCATAAGACCCTACGATTGTCTGATTGAGATGATGAAGGTTATTGGCTGGCAAGCTATCATGGGAGATCACTGCCCTGGATTTGCTTTGAATCATTTGTCCAAGAAGAGTAGGATTTGGTGGGACCGTAAAAAAAATATCAAAACTCCTCCTCTCTGCGATCTGGAGTGAATCAATTTGCCAATACAGGGTGTCTACAATTGTGGTATAGCTTCCGGTAGCGGAATCGACTGAAAGAATGTTGTCTGGCGTAAATCGAACTTCAATGCTGTCAATTCGTACTGTCCCGCGATTTTCTACCCTCAGCTGGTATATAAGGTCAAATCCGGGCCTTGCTGGTGAATAAGGCGTGGCTGTGATAGAAATATCTCTCATATCAGGAGTCAGTTGAACTGCAAAATCAGCAGTATCCATATCTGGCAGCAATCCAGGAGAGAGAATGCCTGTTGCACTTCCTGGATACACCTGGGTTGTCCATGGATGATTCAGGTGGGGAGTAACCGTATATGCGCCTGTATCCAGGATGAAGATTTCATATTCCCCCAAACTATCAGTTATCCCATAATATCCACCTGGATTGATCTCAATGACTGCATGAGCCAAGCCTTGCTCACCAGATTGATAAGTACTATCTGCATTGCTATCATGAAAAACTGTCCCGCTTATTGAGGCAAATCCATCTTCCTTCAGGATTGAGATTCCACTTTGGCCTGAAAATGTGGCAGCACCTATCCATATATTCCCGGCAGAATCTGCCCGTATGGATTGAATCCGGTCAGATGGCAAGGAAGAATTCGCCTCATTGTATATGGTCCAGTTTGTCCCATCAAATTTGACAACTCCCTTTTGGGAGCTTCCGATCCAGACATGATCATTTGGGTCCACGGTGATTGACCATATATCATTTTGGGGCAAGGGTGAATTGCTGCTATTATAAATTGTCCATGAACTCCCATCAAAGTAGGCCACTCCCCCACCCCATGTACTGACCCACATATGATTATTGCTTGTAAAGCTGATATCTGTTGCCAAAGTATTATTCGGCATTCCAATACTACTCATCGGAATACCCGTGAGGGTTGTATCAACAATTTGAACCAGACTTTTTGTACAGGCCCAAATATGTCCATTCTTGTCTTTTTTCATTGAAACGATCCAATTTGAGCCCAATGGAGAATTCCCGGAATGATAATGGATGCTGTCGTTCAAAAAATAAAGCCCATCAGAAGCATCGCCCCCACCACCGCTTCCTACCCATACTCTTCCATCTTCATCTATTTCTATAGCCACCACACTATCAAAAGGCCCAAGTCCCCCCAGCGTTACAACACTTTGATATTGCCATGATCCATTGGAAGGATCATAAATAGAGATTTTGTCCTGGGTTGCCATCCATATTCGCCCCGAACTATCCTTGACAACTTCATGTACACCTGGATGGGAAATAGGGGTATAAGAATCAAACTGTGTCCAGGTATGATTCTGATAGCGAAGCACCCCACTAAAATGGGTGCACACCCACACCTGCCCATCATCCAGGATATCAATGTTGTTGACAGAGCCAACACCAAAAGGCAATATATCCGGGATCAGCCATTGGTGATTTTGTGCAACTAGTATGTGGGAAGTCAGTAACAGGAATGAACTGCTAAGGATTATTAGGTTTTTCATGATTGCAACAGTTAAGTGAGTGGATAAGGGTAGCGGATATTGAAAATAAAGGAATTTTTCTTCTATTTCCTCCAACTCGGATTTATTTTTTCAGACACGTATCCAGTTAGAAACAAGGGCCCTTTATAGGCTCCTGGCTATTTCGGCGGCTGTTCTACGTGCGGTCTTGCCTACTCCATAAATGGTTGCAGAGGCAAATCCCGTCCAATTCCCGTATCCCACCAGCCACAAGTGAGGTTCTTTTATCGAGCGGGTGTGATTGGTTCTGATTCTTTTGTTTTCGATAACATCCAGTCCTGTTAGATGTTGGAGATTACTCTTGAATCCTGTACACCATATGATGGCATCGACCTCCTCCTGTTCGCCATTTGGCCAATTAACTCCGCTCTCATAAAATGAATGAAATGGCCGGTTGGAATGATAAACATTTCTATCTCTGGCCGCCTTGACACTTTCGACCACCACAATGTTCTGAAGAGATACCTTATTTGTTTTGGCGTGAGCTTCCTTGCCAAGATATTTATTGGTGGCCTCATGAAACAAATATCGTCCATCTACTTCTTCAGGCAGGAAGATTGGTTCAGATAAGGTTACCCATTTCGTGTGGGCAATTTGTGACACTTCTGCTAATATTTGCGCGCCTGAATTTCCCCCACCAACAATGAGGACATTCTGCCCAGCGAATGCATCGGGAGTTCGGTATGCTATTGAATGAATTGCCTTTCCTTCAAAGGACGCTTGATTAGGATATTCAGGAATGAATGGATGTTGAGCTGATCCTGTTGCACTGACCAGAGTTTTGGAATAATACGTTTGCTTATTGGTCTCTATCCTGAAAAGTCCATTTTCTTTCTGCGTTCGAAGAACTTTTTCTGGTCGTTGGATCGGGAAGTTATATCGGTTCTCATATGCTTCCAGATAGGCAAGGAATTCGTTTTTGGTTGGATACTCATTGGCTCCTCTTGGCATCATCCATCCAGAGAGTGAACTATACTGTACTGGAGAAAAAAGGCGAAGACTGTCCCATGTCTTCAACCACGCTCCTCCTGCCCTGTCCTGATCATCAATAATCAGATAATAGAGCCGATGTCTTCTGAGAAAGTATCCTACAGATAATCCCGCCTGACCTCCGCCAATAATGATGGTATCATACACGTCCATCATATGCTTGCTTGAGCTGCTCAAATGCTTGCTGTATGCTTGATAAGGGAGAGGCTATATTCATTCTCATAAATAATGAACTCTCTTTGCCAAACCAACTTCCGGGAGTGAGAGCCAATCTCGCTTTGTCAATCAGGAGGGAGTTTAATTCTTCCGAATCGAGATTCATTTCCCTGAAATCCAACCAAATCTGATAGGTTCCTTCGACCGGATACATCTTGATCATCGGGAACTCTTTGTGAAGATAGCTTCGTATCCATTGAATCGTCTCTCCCAAATAGGCGATTAATTCATCTACCCATGGACCTCCATGTTGATAGGCAGCAATGGTCCCAAATGTCGTGAACGCATTTCCATGATCGAGGTACATCCCCTCAACGATGTCCTTGATGTGCTTTCGAATCGTCTCTTCACGGATATAGAGGTAGCCGTTTGCAATACTTTGCATACCGAAAGTCTTTGCTGGAGAGCCCAGCAAGGCAATATGCCTGGACTCTGGCATAGAAAGGATGCTATTGAATTTATGTCCTGGATAAATGATATCAGCATGTATTTCATCACTGATAATCCTAAGCTCATAAGCTTCCGCAAGGGCAACTAGTTGTTGCAATTCCTCTTGGTTCCAGACCCGGCCAATGGGATTGTGTGGATTACACAGTAAGATAATTTTTACGTTCTCTGATTGTAATTTTTTTTCAAGATCAATGAAATCCATTCTGTACTCTCCCTCTACTATGCGTAGTGGGTTTCTCACAATTCTCCTGTTTGAAGCTTTGATCAATCGGGGAAATTGGTGATATACCGGTGTCTGGATTAATATTCCATCCCCAACTTGAGTCAATTCTCTTATCAAAAGAGAGATACCGGTCAATACACCTGTGATTTGTACAAAAGATTGACGCTCTAAAGCCAAGGCATGCCTGTCATTGTTCCAGTCAATGATTGCATTGAATACACTATCAGCAGCAAATTCATAGGCATATACACCTCGATCCACCAGTCTTTGTAATTCTTTTGTGATGGGTTCGGCTATGGGGAAATCCATGTCAGCAATCCAAAAGGGAGTTAGATCATCGGACCCAAACATATTCTTGAGCATGTGTGGATTATGCTTTGCAAACCGATGCTCAACATTTTCTTTCTTTATATCAAATGAACTCATAGGTTATTTCGATCTTAATACAGAGAATGAGGCTTTGTATGATTTTTCAGTCGATGGAGCCTGTGCTAGTGGTTCAAGCCATAAGTCCTTGACAATCCAAGTCTGGTCCTTTTGCACGCCACCTGCCTTATTTTTTCCTCAGATAGCTCGTTATCTTCCTCAAAAATGCGTTGGCGGAGCACAAAAGCCCTACGACTTAATGATCAGAAACTTAAGTCTTGAACCACTAGTCGCAACACTCCCGACTATTATCAGTGTCTGTTTTTTTTCTCATAGTCAGGATGCTTCCCTTTCCTCCCTGGGTAACAACACAGCATTCGGCAAAAAGATTCTTTAATTTTTTTCGTCCCCTCTGAATTTTTGAGCGAACAGTAACATAGTTCATGCCGAGTCTTTCTGCGATTTCCTTTTGAGGTACTTCTTCCAACTCTGAAAGCGTCATCAGAGAGCGATATTCTTCTGGAAGTTCATTGATAAATTTCCTAATACACTGACTCATTTCAGACAACGCATCATTGGTATCATACTCCTCTGCATACATCATGTCCTCTACCTCATTTGTGATGACCTCCTTTTTTCTATAGTAATCAGTGATGGTGTTTTTCGCAATTGTATATACCCAACTTTTGATATTGCGTATTCCTGCATTTCCAGACTTGGAGACTTTATAAAAAACCTCTTGTGTTAGATCCTCAGCATCTTCTTGATTGTCTACCCGATTCTTTACAAACAAAAACAGCGGCTTATATAATTGCTCGATTTGTCTTTCCATGTTGGAGAATGAAATTTGTGAAAAAGATTAGGATAAATATTGATAAGATAAGAAACAAGATGATCCCGGCACCAAAGCCATACACAATGATGGGTTGAGCTGCCAGGATTGTTGTCGAAAAAAGATCTTTCTTCCTCCCTTGTTTATTGACAATATTCGCCACATATGTATTCGCAAAGATCCTCACGAACCGATTGGCAGATAACAATATCCCAATACAGAACACAGAATATCCTACCTTCTTTCCACATACTGGTAATACTGGATAGAGCAAAGCATCTCCCAAATCTGCAAATGCCATCAGCCCGCTAGCAAGCAAAGCCCCCCGAAATGGAAGGCTTTTGGCAGGAACGTTCGCTCTCTTCATACATTAGCAACAGCCTCCCGTTTGTGGTTTTTTTGCCGCCACCTCAACGAGATCTATCGATTCGACGGAACCTCCGGTACTGCTACAGCAAGAAGTTTGCAGATTTTTTTGTGTTTTGGGAGCAGATCCACAGCAGCCCATCTTCTGAGGCGTGGATCTGATCGCTACTTGTTTTTTTCTTGTTTTCATATTCTGGAATGAATATATGTGAGTCAACTACTTAGACGTACGAATGAAAAAATGATGCAAGACCAGTGCTATCTTAACAGCATCCCCCTCCAAACTCAATGACTTCGCCCTCTTCCGCAGGCACACAACAGCCCACACTGACATGTTCGACTTCGCCCAGGTTTGAATTGCACACCCCTGTTTGAGGCAGATTTAACTCCACCCTCTCTGCTGCCGCTATATCGCCATCCAGATAAGCAATGACCGAACGGACTTGTTCATATCCAGTCGCCATCAGGAATGTGGGAGCTCTTCCATAGCTCTTGGACCCAACAATGTAGAAGTCCTTTTCAGGATGTCTCAATTCTTTTTCTCCATGTGGTCGTACCGTTCCACAGCTATGGATATTCGGATCAATCAGATCTGCCAGATCAAACACTGATTCGAGGGCGGAATCCAAGTCTACCCTTAGCTCCCGAATCATGTCCAGGTCAGGTCGGGAACCAGTATTGCTGATGATTTCATCAATATTCGAAATGCTTTCACGCTGCCCATTCCAATCTCCTTCAATCTGAATCCCGCTCTTTTCCTGAGTCAGTTTGAAAATATGGAAGGGAGTATATACGTTTAGCTTTCCACTATTTACCAGTTGTTCAATGCGGATTCCCAAGGCTCCTCGTGCAGCCAGCGCATCTGATTCCTTCCCACCATACACTGTTGATATGTCTTTTTTTCGAAGAATCCAGTTTATCTGGGTGTCAGGATAGTCTTTTTGCACATCAGCCAGGTCCAACAGCACATTGGTTGCAGAATGCCCACCACCAACCACGACTATGTTCTTGTTCTTGTAACGATCCAGGATCTTGTCCTTAACATCGGGAATACCATAGAAAATATGTCCGGCGACCTCCTCTTCTCCCTCAGCCATAAGGCCACCGGAACCAATAGGGTTTGGTTGATTCCATGTGCCCGAAGAATCAATTACCGCCTTGACCTCATAATAGTGAATGATTCCCTCTTCTTCTACCTTAAGAAGAAATGGCTTGTCTTGCCTTCCAGCAGTTTTCATTTTGTCAAGTCCTTTTCTTCCAACAGAAATGACCTTCGCTTGTAGGTGGATCCCAGGCTCAATGAACGGATGCTTGGCAAGTGGCTGAAAATACTGTTCAACAAGTTCTTTGCCCGTTGGTAAGCCTTCTTTGTCAGGAGACTTCCATCCTATCTGGGAAAGAAGTTCTTCAGCTGCATGATCTATATTATATTTCCAGGGAGAAAATACACGCACATGTCCCCAGGACAAGAAATTGTGTCCGACTGAATTTCCGGCTTCAAACAAGAGGAAAGGGATATTTCTTTTGGCAAGGTGAGCAGCCGCAGCAAGTCCTATAGGCCCCCCTCCTATGATTCCTATGGGCAGATGAGTATTTGGCATAATTCTTTTGTTAATACATGCATCCCTATAGACGGGCAACTGAAAAAATGATGCAGATTCTCAGTCATTTTATGAAAAATTGTCCTTGATAGCACGGAGAGGGCCTATTTCTCATAGCTGCTCCTTCTTGTTTTGAAGATACTAACTTTGGGGGCTATCAAGAAAAGAAAATGTGGGAATACAGGACAGCAGCATGTGCCAATGCTGAACATGATTCCCCGTAGAGATGATCGGCAGACCATCTCTCTTTTGTGTGGTCAGCAGACCATTACTAGGATTGATTGGGCTGTCGTTGTCCCGTGTCAAACAATCGCCCGGAAGGAGTAGTCATCTCCTATCATCAGTCGGCATCTTCTATTTCTTTCAGAATCTCAGTTGCTTTCTTCGAATACGCATGTGACTCATCATCAGCCAATTGCTGAGCTTGTAGTTTGGCGAGATCGACTTGATCATTTTCCAACAAAGCCAATATCAAATACCACTCAGAAGCAGGCGAATAGCGGATGTCCTCTCGCTCCAACACCAGTTGATAATTCTCAATCGCCGCAGCCGCATCTCCCTCAATCAATGCACTGTTGGCAAGATAAAAACGCATCTCTATGTATCGGGGATGATCCGCAGGAATACTGGCAAACAATTCCTTGGCCTTGGCATATTCTGTCTCCTGATAGGCAGCAAGTGCTTGATTGACCAGAACATCCGGGCCTTCAATCCCACGAACAGGAGGGGCTGCGTAAGAATCTGCAAAGCGATCCACCAAAGATTGATTCCCGTCAGTAAGCATCCACCTCAAGCCGAATCCCAGCAGAAGCACAAGAACCGCGGCAATGGTTAAGATCGATGGCCTACTCCAAAAAGAACGAATCTTCCCCTGCCCTGCTGTCGGAATGGGGTCGGAGGACACGCCTAAAGGATTGAGGGCTTGCATCTGTTCCTTGAGATGCCTGCCCACGCCTGCTTCCAGCACCTGATGCGCAAGTTCATGTTGTTTCACCAACTCATCAAATTCAGTATCCGTCCGTCTTTTCTCCAGAAATGACTGCAAGGCCGCCCCCGCCAGCTCGTTGTTCAGCCAGCTGTCAATAAGGTCTGATTGTGATTCAGGGAAATGATTCATTTGTCTTCACTTCGAGTATGATTAGCGGATCATATGTTTCCATTGAGGTTCTTTCGACAGGATCTTCAAGAGCTTTTGGAAACATTGATGCTTTTTTTTGCGAGCCACCCCATCACTCTTATATCCCAGTTCCGCCGCAATCTCCTTCATCGAATAGCCCAGTTTCCAGAGCACCAGCACTTGCCTGCACTTGCCTCCCAACTTAGCCAATAACTTCTCCATATTCGCTGTGCGTTCCTCAATCATGGCCATGCTCTCGGGGGTATCAAACAAGATTGTCTCATTCGAGGCTGTCCCTGTGTACTGCTTGTCCCGCATGAGCTGTTGGAACCGCCGAGACCAAAGATTCCTACACATGCCATACAAATATCCCTGCACAGAGCCCTCCCCTCTGAACTTATTCGCCCGCACATTCAGAATCAATTGCTTGATTCCATCCTGAAAGACATCCTCTCCGTCCTCTGGAGAGCCATTTTTCTTTGCAACATAGGCCAGAATTTCTCTCCTGCAATCACTTTCAAGGTATAGCCATTTCATCGCCTGATTCAAGGAGTTACCGCCTTGTTGAAAAGCAGTCAGTAATTCTTCGTCGGTATATGTTGGCTTCCGATTCATAAACAAGTACAACAAACACAAAAAATGTTACCGAAAATATTTTTTTTCTCAAAAGCGGTAACACTTTTTCCTCCCGAATGCACTGCTAGGTACAAGCAGTTTTTCTCTGATCCTATAACCTATCTTTTATGATTCACGGCAGCAAATATCTGTTATTGTTTGGAATCTATTGGCTTATGAGTCAACCACTCTTATCCCAAGCGCCTCAAGGTATTAACTTTCAGGCAATTGCAAGAGATGCCAGTGGGATTCCCATTTCTGGATCCGGAATCACCGTCGCCTTTGAAATCACAGATGCAGGCACCGCTCTTGTCTATGAAGAAACGCATTCAGCTACCACAGATGCGTTTGGTTTGTTCAAAGTCATTGTAGGACAAGGCACACCCGTCAGTGGAATATTCTCCAACATAGATTGGGGAAGTGGGCAACATTCCGCCCAGGTGTTTATCAATGGCAATCCTATGGGGATTTGCACCTTTGAGAGCGTCCCGTATGCCTTGTATGCAGAGAATGGATCTGTTTGGGCGGAAAATGCCAGCGGCACCTATTATAATTCTGGTCGAGTCGGTATAGGAACTTCTACTCCCAAAACCACTTTCCACCTGAATGACAATGGTGTTTTTTTTGGAGACACGACCTCCTTATTGGTCGGGGGAGACCTTACAGGATCAGGAAGCAAAATCATTTGGTACGGCAATAAAGGAGCCTTCAGAGCAGGAATATTGTCTAATCCATTTGGTGGTTACAACTACAACAAGTTTTGGGATTATGACAGCATAGGCTATTACTCCTTTGCCGCAGGCTACAATTCCCGGGCAAAAGGATTTGGGTCCTTTGCTTTTGGTTCATTTGGCTGGTCAGATGGATCAAACTCGGTGGCCTTCTTTGGCAATGCCAAAGGAAACAACAGCTTTACCTTTGGTGGGAGTTCCAAAGGAAGGGGGAGTATCACCTTCGAGGGGGTGGCAGATGAAGAAGGGGGCATCGCTATGTATGGCTATACGGGAGGCCGATATGGCGTATCGATTGGCGGAGGAACTACCGGTTTGGGAGCATCTTCTTCCAGAGAGGATTATGCGATTGCGATTGGATGGAACTCAGATGCCAGGGGACAGGCTTCTATTGCCTTGGGTCCCAGTGATGCCTATGGATACAATGCTTTTTCGACGGGATGGGTAACCGAAGCCAGGGGCAATTATTCTTCTACCTTCGGCTATCAAACCAATTCCTATCCCTATGCTTCTATGGCATTGGGGAGATTCAATGTCATTACGGGAGACAGTGCTGCCTGGAACAACACAGATCCCATATTCATGATTGGAGATGGGAGCAGTAATAGCAACCGCTCGAATTCCTTCATGATCCAGAAGAATGGACAAACAGCAATTGGTTACAATGCTCCTACAGGTATGTTGCAGGTATCTTCTGCATTGGGCTCCCTGAATAATGGGGGACTGGATGTGACACATGCAACACTCCTACTTGGCACAACTACCTCCGGAATCGCTTTCGATGCCAACCAAATGGAATCCATAGGCTCAAGGCTCTACCTGAATTACAACTCCAATCAGGAAATTTCCCTCGGTTTTGGAGGGGGAAATGTTGGGATAGGCGTAGATAATCCCAATGCAAAACTCCATATAAAACAAATCACGAATCTTGCTGGTGGGGGAATCCGATTGGTAAGCTCGGCATCTGCCAACTACTGGGACCTCTTCTACGATGGGGCTGCTGATCTCCGCTTTGCTCGAAACGGTATTTCCAAGGCCTCGATTGATCAGGTCAATGGTGCCTATAACCAATTGTCGGACGCTCGCTTCAAAACCAACATTATGGCCCTCACGCCAGTATTGGATCGAGTGATGCAGCTTCAGGCGAAGAGCTACCACTATACTGACAACACTGAAGACGATGATCCTTCCCTGGGATTCCTTGCTCAGGAAGTAGAAGAGATCTTTCCAGAGATCGTCAACAACAAAGAAGGCATCCGCTCTCTTTCATATGGAGAGTTTTCTGTTCTCGCCATCAAAGCCATTCAGGAGCAGCAAGCGCAACTGGATCGACAACAACAAGAGATCGATTGGCTAAAGGAGGAATTGACTCAGCTAAAAAAACACAAACGCTTCAAAAAGTAATGCACATGCACACACAATGCCTTTATCTAAAGTGCTTCGTGACAGGGGTCTTGCTTTGGACTACCCTAACAAGTTCAGGGCAGTCTCTGGAGCGGAAGGTATTCAGCTCGGCGGGAGACCATCAGTTGATCGGCCTGACATCCTATTCCTACACATTTGGAGAGCCATTTGTCGGGACGGATTTGACCAATCTCCCCAGCCTGACGATGGGCTTTCACCAACCTATGTTCATGACAGTACTTGCCGTTGAGCATTTTGAACTGTATGCCCGTTGGCAAGAAGCCAGTGCAGCCTTACAATGGACGAGCAATCGCTTTGTGGCCGGCAGCATCTTTATGATTGAGCGCTCCACAGATGGCATCACTTTTAGCTGGATCGGAGAGCTTGCCTCAGCCAGCTTGAACAGGAATGCGTATTCCTTCACAGATTCCGCCGCCTCCCAACTGAATACCTCCTTGCTCTATCGAGTGACTTGGATAGATCAATTTGGCCATTCCCTTGGAGAGGAAATGGTGGAATTGAGGCCCTATGAAGACATGAGGGAGCCATTGAGTTGGCAACTGTTTCCCAATCCTGCCCGAGAGGAGACGAATCTCCGACTGAGGCTTCCAACAGCTCTAGCTGTTGAACTCATTGTGTACAACTCTCTTGGGCAGGCAATAAAAAGAGTATCTATTTCAGGCATCGCTGGCATTCAGACGCATCCTCTTTCGCTATCTGACTTGTCAGCAGGCACCTATATGATACACCTGACAACTCCTTATCACACGGCAAACACACGACTTATTCGTACCCATTGACCCTTTTCTATCATTCACGTTTATTTTTTAGCAACAGATTTTTATGAAATTTTTGACAACATTCTTTTTCATTTGCCTCCTGACTGCTTTTTTCCAGACAGATCTCCAGGCACAACTTATTGCTGATGTAGATGCCATCCAGAGTGCCCCTCTGCATGCGGGCGTGTCCAGGACCTACCAGCATGATTTCAAAACTGTCATCAAATCCGCCAGAGAAACCATCGTAGAATCCGGCCTTGTGTTGGAGTCAGCCTCCAAAGTAGATGACAATGTCTACATGCTCGTTGCCAAAGCCAAAACTTCTGCATTCAGTTGGGGAGAATTGGTGCGGGTAGTGGTCGAAAAGGAGAAAGCCAATGAAAGCACCATTCGCGTCTATACCAAACGCAGAGTAAAGATTAATGTGACTGCCAAAGCAGACTATTCCAATACTATTATTTCCAATATGGACCTCAAACTGGATTTGTAGATCGGAACTGATTTCCTATCTTCATCTCTAGATGAATTGCGTACAACAGCTCTTGCATACCTCCATTTTGCTTGTTCTCTTGCTTACAGGGAACAAGCTTCTTGCTCTTGCAGATACAGCTCAAGCCAGAATCTGGGTGTTCAAAGCTGATACCCTTGCCTATTATTCGCAATTGGACAGTGCAAATGATTACCTTCTCCGTGCTGGGGAGGTTTATCAATCTGAGCGACTGTGGGAACAGTACATTTTTACCCTGACTTCAAGGAGCACCAATCTGACAGAAGCGGCAAACTACGATGAGGCACAGGAGGTGCTCGATCAAGCCAGAGAGATTTGTCGGACATACTTCCCTGACATTTCCAAGAGCAATGCCCTCGTCTATATTCATCAAGGATTTTTATTCACAAGCAAGGGCTTGTTTACAGAAGCATTAGAGGCATACAACAAGTGTCTGGATATTCGATTGAAAACCTATGGGCAGGGGCATCCCCAATTGGCCAGTGTGTATCTGAATATGGGTGTTGCCTGGAGCAATTATGGGGATGATCATCAGGCCCTCGAATGGCAAAAAAAGGCGATCCATGTCATGGAAAGAAACCAGGATTATCCAGGCATGAATCTTTCAAGTGTATACAACAATTATGCAGTCTCTGTGGGAAATCTCGGGGATTGGGATCAGGCTCTTAGCTATCTTCTCAAAGCTTATGAACTCGATTTGAATGAGTTAGGAGCCAATCATCCCTATGTAGGCGTGGCCTGTAATAATATCGGATTTATCTATGCCAAAAAAGGCGATTATATCCGGGCCATTTCCTTTTATCAACAAGCGCTTGCGATCAATCAGGAAAATTTTGGCGAATTACATCCCAACATTGCCAGAAATCACGCCAATATCGCAGCCAGTTATATGGAAGCTGGTGATCCAGACGCAGCATTGAAGGAATACCAGGTGGCACTTGATATTCGAAGGCAGGTAGAACCAGACTTCTTTGAACACTTTGCCAACATTTATGGCAATACTGGAATGATCAAGCTGAGGCAAGGTCGATTAGAAGAAGCTGAAGCAGACATCAGGGAAGAGATCCGCATGTTGAACCGCACCCATACCGGCTTTCATCCCAGCAAAGGAAAATCCCTGACTCATCTTGGACTGATCTATGCAGATCGCAAACAATATCAAAAGAGTTTGGCATACTTCAGAGAAGGTCTGGAAGTACTCGAGCGATATTATTCAGCCCCACATGATCAATTGGTGTTGACAAAGCGATATATTGCCGAGGTATTTGTAGAAATGCAGGCATTTTCTCAAGCGAATACCTCCTTCCAACAAGCTGTTCAGGCAGCTATGAAGTCGCCAGCTGATATTGATTCTCTTCCTTTGTTTGATGACCTTCAGCCCTCTCTGGAACTGGTGAGAGTCTTGTCAAAATGGGCACTTCTGCTCCAGACTCAAAGTGTGGATCATCCGGATTCTCGGAAGTTGCTTGAGCAAGCGCTCCAATCAGTCTTGCTCGGAAACCAGATCGCTGATACCCTGCGGTCCACGTATCGATATAGGGATTCTCAAGCTTCATTATCTGCCAGTATCAAGGAATTATTTGAAACCGGAATTCAAGCCTGCATACGACTTTTTGATCAGACACAAGACAGCAGTTATCTGGAATCGGCTCTCCAAATCTCCGAAAAAAGCAAATATCTCTTACTGCTGGATGCCAGAAATGCTTCGAGGGCCAGACAGTTTGCCGGGATCCCTGATAGCCTTCTTCAAAAAGAAAAGGAGTTGGAAGTCTCTATTACTTATTACGAAAAGAAACTCTATGCTTCCCAGCAACAGGAAACCCAAACTCAGCTACCCATTGACATTGAACAGACGCTATTCTTTTTGAAAGAAGAACGCAATCACCTGCTCAAGAAACTAGAAGAGGACTATCCAACTTATTATCGACTCAAATATCCTTCTGACAACCTCTCTCTGGCCCAACTTCAGACAACTATCCTTCAGCCTGAACAATGTTTGTTGGAGTATTTCAGTGGAAAAGACAGTTTATATCTGTTTTTGGTGACCCAATCTAATATATCTATTCATGTATCGGCCATTCAGCAAGACACATTGCATCTCCTGATCGATAGTCTCAGAAACAGCATCTATGGCTATCATATCGTCCCCTACCCAGATGAGCAGATCTACAAGCGATCCAGCAGAGAGTTTGTTCGATATGCCTACCGACTCTATCAGGTCCTGATCAGACCTGTTAAGCCTCTGCTGACAGAACGCGTGATCCTGGTACCAGATGGGATTTTGGGATATGTGCCATTTGCAGCATTACTGGAAGAACCGCCTGGCAAGGCGGAAGCATTTAGACATCATGCCTATCTCACACGCAACCACAGTCTTAGTTATGCCTTTTCGGCAAATATTCTCCTTTCTTTTATTCAGGCAGGAGATGCGCATGTAGATGGGAAGAAGGAATTATTGGCATTGGCACCAGGATTTTCCACTCAGGACGAAACCCCTACACTTAGCTCTATTGAAACCTATCGAAATGACTTCCTGGGTCCTCTCACCTATAATAAGCAAGAGATTCAACAGATACATGAAATCATTCCTGGCAGAACTCTGCTTGATCAAGAGGCAAATCTGGACAACTTCCTTCGTTTAGCTCCCAACTATTCACTGCTTCACATTGCTACACATGGCAAAGCTAATGAGCAGGTCGCTGATTACTCATTTATCGCCTTTGCGCCGGAAGGAGCTTCAAATCAACCCGGACTGTTGTATATCAGAGATCTGTACAATCTTCAGCTCCGGGCAGATCTGGTGGTGCTTAGTGCCTGCGAAACCGGGACCGGTGAGCTCCAACGTGGAGAAGGCATTGTCTCTCTCGCTCAGGGCTTTGCATATGCCGGAGTAGCCAGCATGCTCACCACCCTCTGGAGCATCAATGATCAGCAGACTGCACTGTGGATGAATGGTTTTTATCAATTTTTGCTGAATGCCATTCCAAAAGACAAGGCCGTTCAATTGACACATGTGCAATATCTCAATTCTCAAGATGATTTTCATTCGCACCCCTTCTTTTGGGCACCGTATATAGCAGTTGGAGATATGCGTCCGATAGAACTCTCTCAGCCTCATTCATGGGCAAACGTGGGATGGGTCATCCTGTTGGTGATTCTGCTCGGATTGGGAGGAGGATTGCTATGGAGAAATATGACAAAAAAAACCGGATCGCTGCTGTAAGGCTATAGATGGACATTCACATGGATCATCAGGCGAGTGAACGTCCACTCATTCGAGGAGAATAAGGGCTGATCGGAAGAGACCTCAGGAGCGGCAATATTTCCTTACGCTTGACACCTACCCGATGCGCTTCCTTATCCTTTTTTCTTCATTTTTTTCCCGTATAAGGGGCAACTTTTACAAGCCTTGCCTTTCTTTTTATACTTCTTACAACATTTTTTCTTACTCATAATGGCAGTAGCAGGGGTTCTGATTCTGCCAGCAAGTTATTTAGATTTAGTCTAAATACAATATAGATCGCCAATAAATTCACATAAATTTATCATTCACGCCACATTGCTTTCAGGCAATGAGTCAATACACATATTATTGGGATGTATTCACTTCACAAGATCTCTTGACCATCCACGCTTAGCACCATAGTTGAGTTGGTGGCCAAAATTCGACCATGCACCGGACCAACCGATTGACAGTTTTTGGCGACGGCGACTTTTTGCCGCCTAAAAGTCCCAGAGAATTCTACAAACGAAGGATGAAAAAAAGTGTCCAATAGTGAATATAAGATTTGACGATCAGATGCTTCGAGACTCCTGATGACAGCAAAACAATTATGGATGTCTTTAAGTAAGTAGATGGACAATATTAGGGTTGATTTTGGGTATTAAGGAAATAGGGGATATACTGGCTTGATGGGGAAGATTTGTCCATTATTTCCCTTATGCCCACTATATCCCTCACAAATAATTGTGTCCAAAAACTTAGGGAGACACATTTATATTTGACAATCATCTTCCACCCTCTCGCTCTCCCGCCAGCGGGAGACATCAGCCCACAAGGCCAGGAATTAACGATTTCCCCCTTTGGAGCGGTGCCGTGCGACGTAAAGATATAGCCGTTGTAAGCGACATGAGTTGTGTCCCATTACTTACTTTTTCTGCAATGCCTCTACTCCATTCCAGCTTTCTGGAACGCCATTGGCAATATACTCATGACAGAGGTACAGATATTTTTGAGCTGCCTTGTCAGCCGGATAGCGTTCCAAAGACCGATCGAATGATTTGGCGGCTGTGATGAAATCTTGTTGATAATAGGCTTTCATTCCTATTTCAAAAGGCTCCAATGCATGCAGCTTTTGTTCCATAATGAAGGGATCATCCCCCTCAAAACAGTCATAGACAATAATCGGATCTTTCTTCCCTTTTACCTGTACCTTCCCCAACAACCGATAATGAAACTGATCCTTTACAGCTGCATCTTCTATGACTTTTTCACTTACCACCAAAGTGCAACCAAAGTGCTTGGTCAGGCCCTCCATTCGTGCAGCACTATTCACAGTATCTGAGACCACTCCTGCTTCCATGCGCAGCGTATCCCCAATCACACCCATCATCAATGGTCCTGCATGAAGGCCCAGACCTATCTGGATAGGCATTCGTCCTTTGGCCAGCCGATCCTCATTGTACACCCGCAGGGTATATTGTGTTCGGATGGCTGCTTCTATCGCATCTGCCGGACTGTTCATGAAGATGGCCATGATGCCATCGCCATAATATTGATTGACAAATCCCTTGTGATCTGAAATAACCGGACCCAATCGCCCCAGATAGCTGTTCAGAAATCGGAAGTTTTCATGGGGCGTCATGTTTTCTGACAGAGTGGTATAATCACGGATATCGGAGAAAAATACCGTTACTTCCTTTTCCACTCCATCTCCCAACTCAATATCCAACACACTCTCCCGTCCGATGGCTTTCAGAAAGGTATGTGGCACAAATCGACCAAAGGCAGAGTTAACCTTGGAGAGTTCTTCATTGAGTGTTTTTTGAGCAAGCAGTTTTTCTTTTTCCAACAATCTACGTTTATGGCCAATGCCCAAAGCAAAAAAGCAGGATTGGAGAATCAATCCACTCTGGGAAATCAGAATCGCAGACTCATATTCTATGATAAAAAACAAGCCAAACAAAGGGATCAATGATATGACTCCGATTGAGCCAAGCAAAAAGGCAAGAGCAATCAGATAATACAAGGCTGGACTATAGCCACGTCTCAATGCCAGAATACTCATCACTGTCAACAGGATAAGCTCGGCACTGAACAAAAAGATATACAGCTTCAAAATGTTGTTCAAAATGGATTGGATAGTAAGGCGAGACAACTGCATGATATAGGTATGAAAAACCAATGTCAGCAGGAGGGCCAGAGGAACCAGAATGAATATGATCAGGAAAAAACGGGAAATCTTGCTCCATTTAGGCAATAATTCCCGAATATTCAGGAACCTCTCGGAAAAGCGCAACAGTCCTAAGCCACTGATCCACGAGCAAGCCATATAGGTCAAAATGGGGACAATCTCTTCTGATTTTGGCAGCCAATGCCTGATCCAAAGGGCACTGATGGCAAACAGGACGACCCCCAGCAGATACAGAAGGTAGGGGGCAAATTCTCTGTCCCTGGTTGCAAGGTACAACAGGCCAAAAAATAGCAATTGAAACAAAAAGATTCCAAGAAAGATCTGCATATTCCTGACAGAAATGCCATCTCTTTCCAAATAGGTATCATTTACCTGAGACAGATATACCCAAGGGGGAATCAATCCTCCGCCAAAGCCTTTCAGGCGAAAAAACACAACAAAATCCGCATTGGCTGGAATTGGAATTTCAAACAAGTCCAACCAGTTTTTCGTGGGTTTATCGTCTATGTCAACAGCTTGTCCAGCCAATAATTGCTCTACAGACCCAAATCTATCCGGTAAATACAGCTGTACCGAATCCCAAAGCCCATTTGGATTATTGGGCATAAAAAGCCCCTTTCTCGTCTGTTGCTTATCTCCTCTTAACCTGATACTCACCCAGTAAGCGAAGGCTGGGTTGAGGTCTGCTTCGAAGCTTTGGTTCAGGCTATATCTGCTCTGGTAGGCTGGACTGATCGCTGAGTCATGGGACAATCTACCCGTCGAATCAACAAAAACCCGGATCTCCTGATAAAAACTGTTGTAATCCAGGTTATTCATCTGGTTGGAAAACTCAGATTGAATCTCAAACCCATATAAGCTCATGAGTTCCTGGCGATATATCCAAATGGAATCAGCAGCTAGTGAATCTCCCAAGGCATCCAGTTTTTTGTTCAAACTCCACAAGATTCGTTGAAGATTGAGGGTATCGGCAAACTGCTCTGCCAATTTCACTCCTTCATATGCATAAGTGAGACCAAATGTATCTCCTGCTTCGGTACCAATGGCGTGAAGCAGATCTACATAGAGAGGGGGATGCAAACTGTCCGGGCTCTCGGCAATACGCTGAAGAAGAGAATCCACCTGAGCAAGCGATTTTGAAACTGGCGATAGCAGAAAGAAGAAAATCAGACAGAGAAGAAAAGAAACTCTCATATAGACAACTTGTAGAGTTTAGGCTGAGAAGTTCGTGAATTCTCCCCAATGATCCCACCCTATCCATGAAAGTTGTAAGGAAGAGAAGGGGGATGACAAAGAAAATGGCATAGGGTGCCAAAAGCAGGAGAAATCCGCTTTAGCAAGATCAGAGGAGGAGACACATTTGCTTGCACACTGTCGCCTTTACTCACAATAGTTTCTAGATCTTTGTTTCTTTCCAATTGCCTCTGCGAAACACGAAAATGCAAATCGCTGCAAACACTGTTTCGGTGATCAGGATGGCCCAATACACACCTGTTGGCCCAACGTCTAACAATACCGCCAATGAATAGGCCAAAGGTATTTGCACCAACCAAAAGGCGAGAAAATTGATGAAGGTTGGGGTTCGTGTATCTCCAGCTCCATTGAGGGATTGGCTTAAGACCATTCCGTAGCCAAAGGTGATATATCCTGCACATATGATCCGTAGGCTGATGATTCCGGCTTCGGTGGCAGCTTCTCCCTGCCCAAATATCCCGATGATGAGCGGAGCAAAGAAATAACTGAGGATGGACACCCCGACAAAAAATATCGTACAATACAAGCCTGTTCGCCAGGCAGCTTGTTCAGCCCTGTCAGGCCTGTTTGCTCCCAAATTTTGTCCGACCAGGGTTGCAGCCGCATTGGCCATTCCAAAAGCTGGCAGAATCGCAAAGATGATTACTCGAATGGTAATGGTATACCCAGCTACTACTTCTGTTCCAAAATTGGAGATGATGCGCATCAAAAACACCCAACTGGCAGAGGAAATCACATATTGTCCAGCACCGCCACTGGCAACTTTGAGAAGGCGACGAATAAGATCTGCGATTGGGGCAAAATGTTGTTTGCCTAAATGGAGGACTCCCTTGCCTGAGAAGAGCAAATATAGCTGGAAAGCAACCCCAATGCCACGCCCGATATTGGTGGCCACAGCTGCTCCCGTAACTCCCAATTTCGGAAAGGGTCCCAGGCCAAGGATCAGGCATGGATCAAGAACGATGTTGATTCCATTACACAAGACAAGGGTATACAGCGCCAATGTCGCATTTCCTGTCCCCCTGAAGATTCCATTCAACAAAAAAAGAAGCATGATTACCACATTCCCCCCAAACATGATGCGGGTATAATTGGTCCCTATTTCCAGGACCTCTGCATCTGCCCCCATCAGGCTCAGGATATCTTCCGCAAAGATGCCACCACCTAATCCCACCAAGACCGAAATGGCCACAGCAATCAGAATGGCTTGACTAGCCGCTATATTTGCCGATGGGATGTCCTTCTCCCCTACCCTCCTGGCTACCATCGCCGTGGCTGCCGTGGCCAGACCTATGGCAAGGGAATAGACCAGGAACATGACAGATTCTGTCAAGCCAACGGTGGTCAAGGCTGCTTCTCCCAATTTGGCCACAAAAAATGCATCTACCACAGCAAACAGACTCTCCATGGACATCTCCAGAATCATTGGAATGCTGAGTAGGATGATTGCACGGGAAAGGGGTATAGATGTCAAATCCTCCGTCGTGCCTTTGATCGCTTCAAGGATCAATTTCCTAGAAATCTTCATAATTGGCAGATGTTACCTGCGGTAAGAAATAGTGAATGGATAAAATTAGTCCATGAATGTTAACATCACGGAACCATAACGAGGAGGTGCACAGCAAAATGGCAAAGATATTTTCAAGATCAAAACCACGGCTGACCTTTCTTCTCATGGAATGGATGAATCCTGTGTTTTTATCTGCAAAAGATCTTGCCCTATGTTTCCTTGGAATAAGCCTGCTTCTCAGTTTGATTTTGGCCAAGATGGGAATCCCCATCTCTTATCAAGACCTCCCCTGCCATTTTTCAATGAAATAGGGGGACATATTTACCTATGGTTATTCTATTCCCCTGCAAAGGGGAAATCGTTGATTCCTGGCCTTGTGGGCTGATGTCTCCCGCTGGCGGGAGAGCGAGAGGGTGGAAGATGATTGCCAAATATATACATGTGTCAACTTAGCTAGAATGAATCAACATCACCCCAAAATGGCGAAATTCATGTATTCCAAACAGTCTCTCAGGTCAAAAAAATGGGATTGTTTCTCCTTCTTTTTTTGATGTGTTTTGAATCAACACAACAGCTTATGCCAACCAATGCTTCTATCCCTTAAGCAGGCAGATGCCAGGCACTTTGCCTTGAAACATCCTCATGTATTTCCTGAAATACTCCCCCATGAAAGCCTCTCATTTGTTCCTTTGTTTTCTATGTTCGGGCCTGATGCTCTATGGCCAATCCACCTCTTCTTCTTCAGGTCATACTCAAGCAATAAAAGTGGACTTACTCTCGCAATTCCTGGGCTATATCGGTGTGAATTATGAAAGAAAGATCACGGACAATTGGGGACTGGAAGGAAATCTGGGGATCATCGGAATTGGAGATCCACTGTCATTCAGCGAAAATATCTTCCAAGCCTCTGAGCAGACCATAGATAATGGAAATGGTGGCACCTACCAAAGACTGGACACATTCAGCATCATGAGAAGTAAGCGAAGAGGTTCTTTCCTTAGATTAGGCGTAAAAATCTATCTTGAGGACACAGATGAGCTGAGAGGAAAGTATCTGTATCCACACCTGTTTTATACCCATCTTTTGTTTGATTCACGAAGGATCAATTCTCATCATCTCGAAGATGGGAGACTTGATCCCCAAAAAGCCTCCTTCAATTATGCATATACCTTTGACGGGATTACAGCCGGAATCGCATTGAATGCAGGCTATCAATTTGTGTGGGACAGACTTACACTGGATCTGAAGGCAGGTCTGGGATATGCAAGAAATGTAGACAGACATCAGTATACAAACTTTCTGCCCGATCAGGCAGGCAGAGAAATCATTTTTGGCACACCGGATATTAACTATCGCTTCAGCCATATAGGCCACAATTTGTCATTCAGGAGATCTGGCGATCCTGGTCAGCATGTTATTGTTAATGCCGGAGTTGCGCTTGGCTTAGCATTTTAGGCGCCGCATGATAGGCAACCGGAAACAACCGTCTCATTCGCGTGTCTATATCACTGACTGTGACAACCCCATCCTTGTTTTCATCCAGCCCACTGTTCATCTGATACGCCCTGGAAGGCTTGGCATACAGAAGATAACATGGATCTTGTCTCCGTGCTTTGGGATACAAAACAGCCAGATAGACATCGGTCAGACTTACATACTCCCCATATCTCTCTTCCACCTGTGCGAAGTATCGGTATACATATTCCAGTTGATTGACCGGATCAAGACTCGCCAATTCCTGCGAAGAAGTGCCTAGCTCTTGGGCAGTGGCTGGCATAAACTGGATCAGACCAACTGCGCCACTTCCTTTCCGATTGAAGACCGATGCTTCAAAACTGGATTCTGCATACATTACCGCCATCAACCATTCTGGAGCGATTTGGAGGCGCACGGCGATCTCCCGAACTTTTTGCTCAAATGCTAGATGTCCAGGAATCACCTGGGCGGCTTGCTGCATCAAATACAAGGGAGTCGAAGGAGGGTGATAGGCCACTCGCTCAATCGAGGAATGCTCTTCTTTCTGGTTGAACAGTGAGTGGGTGAGCACATTGCTCCCCAGGATGAGCAAAAGCAAATATCCGATCCGCCTGGGGCTCAAGGGCAGGCGAAGAAGAATTCGACGAGAAGCAGAGGGAGAAATTGGTAATTGTTCACGCATAATGTTGACATATTAGATCCGTATAGTAATAGTTGGGACATAGGATGTCCTCTATTGCCGGGAAGGGCAATAACAAACTGATAGTCAGGACAAAATATTCCTCATCTCCAGTCAATTAGACCAGAGTTTGACAGGAAAAAAGATAAGTATTCATTGATCTTCCTCAGTTTCACCTACGAGAAAGCAGGGCTTTTCGTTGGCATGACTCCTGGAAGAAATCGCTTCAGGAAAGAAATCTTTCTGAGGCTCAGGGGAAAAGGATATTCACATTTTTTCCACTCCTCATGGATTGAGGAAAGTTGACAAAAGACAGAAGAGATGTTCGAATCAGCGGATCAATGTCACCATGCCACTTTCCTGTCGCGCAACTGGACGTCTGCTTCTGGAACCATAATATGTCAGCACCCATACATATACCCCAACGCTGATGGGTTTTCCCTGATAAGTGCCATCCCATAGTTCGTCCGGGTTGTCTGAATTGAAGACCTCCAGCCCCCACCGATTGTACACCCGAAGGTTGAAATCATCTATCAGGCAGTGATAAAAGGCTCCGAATTCATCATTGGTTCCATCATTGTTGGGAGAAAAAGCGGATGGCACACTGACACCACAGGAACAGTCATGATAGGAAAGTCGAAGGGTATCATAAACTGTCTGACACACATCTGAAATCCTGATGGTGTATTCGCCGGCCTGATCAATGATTCGAATCGGACTGCTTGATCCATCTCCCCATAAGTATTCTGTATTGGGAAAACTCAAATCGTAGGCCATGAATTCATTGTCGCACAACAAGGTATCTCCTCCCAGTTCCAATCCATCAAAAATCGAATTGTTGTAAATGGAATCTCTGGTCACACATCCCTGCAAACTCACATCCACCCAGTATTGCCCAGGAGATTCAATGACATAGACTGAGTCTGTGCTCCCATCCTGCCATGTGTAGGTCATGCCTGGAGTGTACAAATCCAATTGAAGAAGCTCTCCTCTACACAAAGTCGTATCTCCTCCCAATTCCACTCTGGGAGGACCGATAAAGCTGACATTGATCTCATCAGTGGTGGCACATCCATCCACTGTTCGGGTGATCGAATATCGCCCTTCCTGACTGACGATCAGCGTAGAATCTGTTGAGCCATCCTGCCATAGGTAACTGCCATAAGGATGCGTGGCATCCAGCCTCAGGCTTTGGCCAATACACAGGGTTGTATCCTCTCCCAGATCCAATGGCGCCTTGATCACAAAGACATCCGCAGTATCAGTCAGGGTACAGGTCTGATACTCGACAGTAACCCAATATTTGCCCGGTTCTGTCACTTCCAGAAATCGCCCTGTACTTCCATCACTCCACAAATAGCTATCGCGGTTTTCTCCCGCATCCAACATGCCCACTTCTCCATCGCAAATGGTGATTTCTCCTCCAAAGTATAAGCTGTTGTATTGAGAAAAATATCCGTAGGCTGATCCTGGTCCCGTATAATACATCACCCCCAAATGAAAAAGACCATTGGTGTTGCGAATGATGTTCGTAGTGCTGTTGCTCAAAAAGCCGGTGGCATTGATCTTCGCGGCCACATACTGTCCATTGGAGCCGGGAACCTGTGAAAAGGCAGAACCATTGATGGTGGTAGCATTCCCATTGAGTTCAAAGAAATCCTGATTTCCGTCTTCTGTAAGGAGGTAGAGATAATTGGTTCCACTTCCCTTGATAAAGCCAACTTGCTCTGCGCCTGTACAGTTCAGCGGAGGAAGCAATGCACTTCCTGCTTCAACATCTTCTCCGGTCAGGTGAAGGACATAAATGGGTTTATTGGCTGAGAGGAACATGGTACTACTTGAGAATCGGAATCTTGCAGATTCTCCCTCATCCAGATTGGTGCTGGCAGGTGCAGCACCAGAAGCTGAGATCTGGGTTCCATCTTCTGTTGCTGTTACATAGACTCCTTCTCCGTCAAAATTCCCCCGAATCGCAATATAATCCGTCCCGATCAGGGATACCGGGACCAACTGATCCCCGATCAAATCCCATCCGAAGGTAATGCGAATCGAATCATCACTGCTGGTCACGGCTATGGGCTTGTCTGAAACAATCTTTGTCCCACGAAGGTGTCCCGCCCCAGCAGTGGAAGTAGCCGCGACCGAAAAGGTCTCTCCTCGATTCAGCACGATCGTAAAGCTTTCCCCAGCCGGATGCCCAACCACATTCTGGGTAGGGGTGATCGTAATTGTGGTTCCATCCCGGGTGGCGACGATATCGAGACTGTTGTTTCCGTGCTCATTGTTGTAGGTGAACTGGGTCGGGGCAAAAAACAACTCCCCCAAGGCATTGTTGCCTTTCAGGGGAAAGATATCCGGATTGAAATCATTCAGGACTTCATAATAGGCCATGATAGGGCTGGATGCTTCTATCAGAATCCCCTTGTCCAGCACCCGGTTGGGAGGTTTGTTCTCTATCAGCTCAATATCTGTGGTCACATCTACCGACTGCACTGTATTGGCAGGGACAGCGATGGTTTTGGTCTGAAAAGAAGGATTGGCAGGCATAGAGATGATCACAACAGCATCATCTTCAAAAGCCGACAATCGAAACCGGACAGGCCGATCCCCGTGGTCCTGTGCCACTTCGGGGGCTGCAAACCAGAATTCTGTATCTTTTTGTGCAAAGGAGGTAAAACTGACAAATAACAGGCCAAGCAACACGATGCTTCGTAGGAGTATGGTCATGATATGTAGTTCAAAGTTCTGTGTAAAAAGGGGGTTGCCAGTATGGTGGTAGGAAATACGTGTTGAAGATACAAATTTTATCAGTAAAAAATGATAATGGGTCTTCTTTGGAGATACGACATTGGTTACACAAGGGATAAAATCGAACTCTCTGAGGAGATCAAAAGCACGGAGACAGAAAGCCACAAGCTCCTTGTGGTTTCTGTCTCTTATCAAGTTAATGAACAAATCGGACTGCTTAAGACCGGATGACCCTGGGTTTTGGAAATCTGCCTGAATAGTATGGATCTTTGATGGAGACTACGACATTGAATTGTCCCTTCTTTTTCTCGCCTTCTCCGGTTTTTACAATGGCAGGATGAGGCCAGTGTCCTTTGTTCTTCTTATCTGGATGAGACCGGCCATCAGATCGATCATAGGTCTTCCAGGCAGAGATTCTTTGCCAATTTCGTTTGATATTGGGGGGACCAGTGAGTCGTCGTAATCGCCATTCGGGATTGCGATAATTTTCAAGCACCATCCCATCTTTGTAATAAGTAACCATGTGTCGCAGTTGCCAGATAGTCCGTTTTTTTGACTTGGACTTGGACTTTGGCTTAGGCGTTGAAGTTGATGTTGCCTCTTTATCAGATTTTTTGTCAGCCTTCTTATATGGTCCAAGCTCACTGGCAGTATAGATAAGCATGCCTGGCATCAGCTCGACAAGCTGGAATTTTTGGGCTTTCTCATTTAATACATACTCCCCCTCATAAATTTTGAAATAAAAAGTAGATCCAATCTTGACAATATGATCAAATCTGGGGGTTAGATCCTTTTTCCAGGGGGCTCCATACTTTTTTCCCCATCCCCTGCTAAATGCTTCTACTCCCTGTCTTCCGATTGAAAACTCATGACTCCCCTTGGTATACAACACCTTGCTTTGGAACCTGCTTTCCTTTGCCTTCCTGGCCATCTGTGTCGCCACATCAAAGCAATCTCCATAGGTCTCCCTTGACTGATAGCTGACTTTCCCAGTGCCACGCTCTCTTACCCACAGCTCGTACAATGCTTTCGCTGTTGGAGGCACCAGACCCGGAGGTCTCTGGATCAGTGTGGGGGAGAGAGTAGAAATATTGGAGTCAGGAACTCTGGTCGAAGAGCGGGACAACTCATCTATTCCGCGATGGGTATCAGAGATGCTTTCTCGATTTTCAGGACCTACAAGCCACTGATTCAGGTTTCTGATGATGAGGTCTTTCAACTTGATGGCTCGCCTCTTATCGATAGCTTTCAACCGCTGATACAAACTTCCTGCCTTGCTTTCTGCTTTGTCAAAGTGGGTGAATATGAGATGTAGTTGACTAAATTTAGCAAATTGAATCAGCCCATAGATGGCGTTTTCTTCTATTTTTTTTGACCTTCTCTGGCCTGTTCTACCTGCCGAAAAGGGGGTGGAAGGTTGAAGAATGGCCAAGTAACGACCCATTTCCTCTGTGAAGGTCTGATAGAATTCCTTGTCTGTAAGATGTCTGGTAGCCTCTAGGGCCAGAGTATTTGTGATATGCATAATGAAGGGATGAATTGGGGTGGATTTGTTGGCGAGGAATCAAAAAAATGGGACCAAAGGCACTACATAAAGGAACTACTAAGCTGAAAGGCAGGAAATCATGTTTCAGACTTCCCAATAATGTGAATTTTTGGGAAGGATCACTTGAAAAGCAGTCATTAGGGTCGATATTCCATCCCCCACCCCCGCCAGCGGTGACATCTGCAAGAGTAGATCGAAGCTTCAGAGGGGCGAGGGGAGGAATAAAAATCAAATCACTGATTATCAGAGGATTTAATACAAAACTGACGTTCCATTAGGCCTTTTCAGCTTAAGGTTCTTGTGAAAAAAGTGCTAGTTCTGATTAGTAATGTCCATCACCGTCTGTGTCTCTGACGTCCCGTTCAGGTGAATGTGCTTGACAGACTCCACATCAGGGTCATCCAGATTGTCATTGAGCAGACGAGCCGCGGAGCGGAGATTTTCCAGCTCCATATCACGAACTTCAGCTTGCACCTTCTTGACATCAATGGCTCGGTGCATGAGCTTGAATGGCTCGAGGTTAGAACGCGTGCCGGGCAAGCATTCGATAAAGAGCGAATCACTGGGAATAATTACATCTTCACCAGAACGCAAGGGGGCCATCAGAAGTTGTTGATACTGTTCCACCAACTGTGACTTGAGCTTGTCAAACTCCTGCTCAGAGAGGGTTTCTTTCAAATGCAAGACATATTCAGCGAAGTCATGACGGGTCATGTTGCCAAACTGATCAGGATCATGCAAGCCCAGTTCAGCATCGACATAAGGCGCCATCATGAGTTCTGTGATTGCATTGTTCTCCTTGAGGGGAAACATCATATAGTTGCCTTTGAAGCCAAGGAGATTGTCCAGATCTGCCATTTCCACCAAAGACTTGTAGGTCTGACCATTTGTATCAATCGAAGGTCTGACGGTAAATCTGTGATTGCTATTTTGTGTATTCAGCCTACCATCAATGAAAATCTCGGATTGTCCTTTGATATCATAGGCCTTGGTCTGGTATTCATAGATAGGCACCTGAACCTGATGCAATCGGAAAAAGCGCTGATCAGAAGGTTCATGGCTCCAAATGGCTTGCATATAGTACAGAATGTTTTGCTTTACATGGACTTTGAGTCGAGCTACCTGAACCTTTCGGTTGACATGTTGGCTCAGTTGCTTACTGTACGCCAGGGTGAGGGCATTCAGTTCTTTCAATTCCCGATCCATCCTGACAGAGCGTTCCTTCTCCTTGGCCAGGGCCTCATCATAGGCCTCTCTGGCTGCCAAAACTCTTGCCTCAGCCAATTCCGATGATTCTTCTCCCCCTCCATTTCCTCCAAAGAATTCCCATACATCTTCCAAAAATCCATCCCCTTCTTGTTCACTCTGATAGAGTTTGTTATTGATCTGTTGTTCCATTGCACGATATCGGCTGGTTGTCAGTCGTTCCAATCCTCTGAGTTCTGCTTTCAAGCGGTCTACAATCCGTCTTTGCTGGGCAATGTTTTTCCGAACTTCTTCCAGACCGACTTCATCTCCTGCGATTTGGTTGGAGAGGTATTGGAGAGCTGAACGGAAAGAATCATCGAGCAGACTTCTGTTGATGATCCAATCATGCGCAATGAGCCAGTCTTCATCTATCTCAGCTGGATTGGGAACTTCATTGGCAATCAGAACAATGGGAGTGAGTCGATGGAGCTCTTCTGTAACCCGGTACCTTCGTTGTAATTCATACATCAGATAGGTTACCGTGATTTCACTATTTGTATTCTTGAGTTCCCCGGACTCCGTCATTTCAGAAGAGAAAGATTCCTCTGTTACAATCTCCTGAGAGCGTTCATTCTTGTATTCCTGGATCGCTTTGATGACAGATTCCCGAAACTGTTTTTTGATCTCTGAAGAGGTTTTTTCTGCCTCATGCCCCAAAGAAGAACTGACTTTTCCATCAGAGAGAATAAAATCAAAACTTCCTTCTACATTGAGATTGAAACTGGTTTTGGCTTGAGCACGCCGCATGATCTCCGCTTCCGCTTTGGTAGTGGTGCTGGACTCATCCCGAAGCATGCTGGAGGATTTTTCGAGTTCCTTAATCGAGCGTTTCTTTTTGAGGACTGTCTTTTTGGAGAATTTTTTCATTTCTCCCGGTGCAAGAGGAATGGTTTTGACCAATTCTCCTACCTGATATTTGATGGGGGTCCACTTTTGCCGATAAGTTGAGACAATCCCAAAATTGACACTGCGCTCCTGCCCATTGGCTGCGAAGACGGTAAAGGAATAGGGTTCTCGCAGACGCTCTTCCAGCTGTTGCAAAATCGTATGCAGTTGTGTATATCGATCATCTTCATTATTGCCAGTATTGCGAGAAGGGTTTCCTCTGGGGGGAGGCAAAGAACTGCCAGGGCGGGATGTCCCTTGATTTTGTGGATGGGGTTCGGTCTCATCTTCGCGTTGTCGTCTTCGTTTGTGTTGTGTTTCATTTTCAGGCGGCGAAGCATACATATTCGCACTGTATGCGCCATCATCTGTCATCACCACATCTGCTTCTGGAAGGTGCGTTTGTCCAATGCCGTTTTGCAAAAGATGTTTAATCCCTGTTCCCCCACTATTTCGTCGGATGCCATTGGGTCCATCTATGGAAGCTGCACGTCTTCTTGAATAGTTCGCTTTTTTGTAGGCACCTCTGATATGCTTGAGTTCCTTCCTCAAGAGTTTGATCGGAGGCAAATTTCGGGCCTCCGGATCATCGGCTGAGGGTTGGCGGGGGTTGCCTCCCATTTCAGCCATCTCATTGTACAACTCTTCCGCCATATCGACCACATCGTCATCCAGCAACTCTGTCCAGACATCGTCAAAAGCAATCTGGATATGATGAAAATCGACATACATCGGTGCATCTGCGGGACCTGAATCCAGACTGAATTGATCCACATTCTCCTGTATGTCTTCTCGATTCGAAGGCGTGAGTCCAAAGACCACCTCTTCTTCGGGTGCAGCCATGGGGTCAACCACTCGAGAAATATATTGAGGGATGTCTCCATAGTTGATCACTTCAACGCCATTTCCAGAAGGTTCTTGAGGAGGATCAGCAGCTTGTCCATCCACAATATCCAGGGCAATCTCACTGTCCTGTTCGGTAGTGCTTTGTTCCATTTTGCTGCGATTCACTTCTTTCTCCCTCGCCAAACTCAAGGGAGCTTTGTTGTCTCGTTCTTTTTTGTACAGGATGGTTTCGGCCAAATCCGCAGGGACATTTACATAATCCCCATTGCCATCCATAAAGGGAGCCAACAATATTTTTTCATCCTCTCCCAGCCGCAAAAATCCCTGGAAAGGAATCTTGGCTGCCTGGTTCAGGTTATTGCCGTTGATCGCTGAATTGATCTTGCTGTTTCGGACTTGTCTGGCGGTTTCCTCGATGTCAGTTCCTTCCTCAATGAACGTCCCGCTGTCTTTCAGATCTTTTGACACTTTGGAGACAGACTGCAAGAATCCAGGCATATATTGATCCCACCGATTCTCCATCAGGACTTTTTCCGTGGAGACTTTTCCTTGCCATAGATTCCGCAACTGCGTCTGCACCTGCTCTTCCTGCTGAATGCGGTGAGAATAGACATCAACGATATCTATTGCTTCATCAGGCAGGCGAATGTCTACACTTCTAAGTTGGGAAGTGGTCAGCTCTATCACATAACTTTCCTCTCGCCCTGCCTGAAATACGGGTGTCGACAGATGAACGATATTCGGATGGAGGTGAGTCCCTTGTTTTTCTGGTCCAATAGCCAGCAAAATTATTCCAGGCCTCGACCCTTCTGGAATACCAGACAAATCTGAATCCTGATAGGAAAACTCAAACCCTCCATTTGAATCCGAAACTACAGATCCCAGGGAGGCGCCAGGGAACCCATTCCAAAATGCTGCAGAATCTCCAGGTAATTTGTTGATTGTGGGGAGTTTTGTCCCTGCAGAAAAATACTGAATCAAGACGTTGATTCCAGGTAGGCCACGTCCGCTTTCGACATGCCTGATCACACCAGTGATCTGGTTTTGGGTTGTACTCATGATTAAGGTGTTTATTAGTGATGTTTTCGGCCAAGTGTTATTGTCTTGACCTTAAGGTAGAGGTTTTTCCTGTACCCCAATTCCCCAAATGAGTATAAGACAAGAATGATTGAGAATTGGGCAAGTATGAATGAGAATCCTAAAATTGTCGCAACAAATCGTCTTTCCTGCTGCGCGCAACCGGAATGGTCATCTTGTTTTTCAGGACCAGATATCCCCCATCCGAGCGAATGTATTCCTTGACAAAGTTCAGGTTGACCAAATGAGATTGGTGGGTCCGAAAAAAGTTGTAGGGAGACAACATCTCTTCAAATTCCTTCAGAGTTTTGGACAAGACTTTTTTGCGTCCATCCAACAGATATACGATGGTGTAGTTGCTGTCAGATGCACACACCACGATCTCATCCGGTTCTACAAACTCTATACTTTCCTGTGTGGGAAGTGCGATTCGGGACATTTTTCCTTGATCTTCCTGCTTGACATTTTCGATCAGGACTTCCAGTTGGCGAGGGGGAAGCTGATGCTTGCTTTTTTTGAGATGTCGATCCACAGCTTTGCGAAGTTCCTGGTTTTGGATCGGTTTCAGCAAATAATCCAGGGCACTGTATTTGATGGCCTTGATTCCAAAATCATCATAGGCGGTGGTGAAGATCACATCAAAAGAAATCTCCCCCAATTCCTCCAACACATCAAAGCCGTTCAGGAAGGGCATTTCAATGTCCAGGAATAACAAATCAAAAGTCGTTTTTTTTAGAAATTCTACACCTTCTATGGGATTGGAATAGACAGCGATTACCTCTACTTCGGGACAATATTGTTCTAGTTTCCATCGGAGGGTTTCGATGCTGTGCTCTTCGTCGTCGATGATGATGGCTCGTTTGTTATGCATAAGCAGGAAGCTATTACAGATCTTTGCGATGAAGTGGAATGGTGATAATAACTTTGGTCCCTGATCCGATATTGGTGATGGGATCTTTCAAATCTATGATGTCGACAGAGGCATCTACCTGATACAATCGTTGGATCATGTCGATCCGATCCTTGGTCAGCTTCATGCCAATTGAAGCTTTTTTCTTTCGTGTATAACTCGACTTCAAGGTTTGTGCTTTTTCACGACCAATTCCATCATCCTCGATCACACAGCGTAATTGCGTATCCAGTTGGTGAATGGAAACACGAATCTTTCCTGATCCCTGTTTGTGCATCAGGCCATGCCAAATCGCATTTTCTACATAAGGCTGGAGCAACATTGGCGGGATCTCAACCATATCGATACTCAATTGAGGGTCCAGCAAAAATTCATATTCGAATCGATTTTTGAATCGAAGTCGCTCCATGTCCATGTACAGTTTGAGGGCTTCGAGTTCATTGGTCAAGTTGATATATTCTGAGCGGGAGTTCTGTAATATCAGGCGAATCAATCGGGAAAACTGGTTCAGGTAATCAGAGGCTTTTGCCGTCTCGTTCTTGATGATATAATAATCAATAGAGTTGAGAGAATTGAAAATAAAATGCGGATTCATTTGTGAGCGAAGGGCATACAATTCGGCAGAGGTGAGTTTTCGTTCGAAAGCAGCCTTTATTCGTTCTTCATATCGAATCTTGCGAATTCTGGCTCTGATCAGGAGGAGTGCACTGATGCAGAAAAACAGGGCCAATCCTGTCTTGAACCACCAACTTGCCCACCAGGGAGTAGAGATGAAGACGTCTATGGAAAATTCTTTTTCGCCGGCCAGCCCTTCATTGTTGAATGCCCGGACATGGAAGGTATAGGAACCACCCGGCACATTGGTATAATTGGCAAATCTTCGATTCCCAGCAGCTACCCATTCATCCTCAAATCCTTCCAGTTTGTATTCGAATGTATTTTTCTCTGCCAGAGTATAGCTGATTGCAGAAAACTCAAATGAAAAAAAGTTCTGGCTATAATCCAGATATATATCCTTGATTGTCAACAGGCTGGTATCTGCAAATAATGGTTTGGCAAATACTTTGAATTCCGACAAATAAGGTCGTGGCCGCTCTGTGTTGAGTTGAAGACTATCGGGATGGAAGATTGATATCGCATCTCTATGCCCCAATACCATTTCTCCCGTAGACAGACGTTTCATCAACCAAAGCTGATCTCCATTTATGCCATACTCCTGACGAATGTGAAATACCTTTTTACTTTGGGGGTCGACTTGCACCAGGCCTTCATTGCTGATTGCCCAAATGTTTCCATTGTGATCTTTCTCCAGGAAAATTGGGACATAGGCTTCATCTCCTTTTGCAATAGAGATCTTGCCTATGATCCCCTCTTCTGGATGATCCACCTGTGCATATGCCAGAAAGGAATCATAGCTCCCCATCCACATATGCCCATAAGAGTCTTCCACAAAATTTTTCACATCTCTATGCACAAGTTCAGGATGAACGGATTCCAATCTGTGAAGAAAACTATCTGTTTCCGGAAAATACACGCTGTATCCCTCGGGTCGGCTGATCCAGATATGTCCTTGACTGTCTTCAAGCATATCTTTGACTCTTGCGCCAGATACAAATGGATCAGGATAGTCCAAAATCGTTGGTAGGGAGGCGTAGGTATTTGCATCCAGATCATAGCGAATCAATCCTCCTCTTGTATTGGAGATCCAGAGGTCTCCCTGGCTATGTAACAACAATTCCCGAAAGCTTCTGGGATGGATGTGAGCTTGGTGCGGAAATGCTTTCAACACACCTGTGCCAACTGTATAGGTGAATAGACCTGCGCCAGCTTCCAGAAGCAACCATTCTCCACTGGGCAAGGATGCTGCATCCCAGATATTAAAGCTGGCTTTGGTTTCCAAAACTCCATCAGGTGCCGCGGTTTTGCTCCATGTCTCGCTTGAACGATCAAAATGGTAGAGGCCATCACTGAATTGGGACAGAATCAGTAATTCCTGCCTGTCGGGAAATTCGAGGACCTCTCGGGGGATGGTCTTATGATCTCTGGTAGTTAGGTGCTGGTAGCTATGAAGGTCGAATTGCTGGAGCAATGGGTCAAACAGATACACCCCCCGCTCTGATTCCAGCCAAACTCGTTGCTGCTCATCAATATACGTGATTCCAAATAAGGAATCAGTCTGATTATTGTTTTTCTTGAATAGGCGGAATTCTTCTTCCTCTATGTCATACTCAAACAATCCATTGATATTGGTAAACCATAATTTTTTATCTGACCCAAATGTAAGATTGAGCGAGGATCCATTCAGGAGAGACTCCAGCTGAGTTCCCTTTGGGGTGAGAATGTCAAATTCTTCCTTGGTCGGATCAAAAGCGATAACTCCTCTGTGCCAGGTTCCCATATAGAGGGTTCCATTGATATCCTGGACAAATCCAGCCGACATTTGATTCAGATAGTACTCTTCCGTTTTGTTGGTATGTGGAATAAAAAACCAGCGTATCTTCCCGGAATACTTATTGAGTTGGAGCAAGCCATATTGGCTTTTTGCCCAGATCAGAGAGTCATTGTTTTGGTCCTGAAGGTATTCCCTGACATGATTCACCCGAAATGCTTTTTCAGGGATATAGGTTTGAGGATCGAATGTGTATGGCAATCTTTCTACCTGCTCATTTTCCAAATGGATTCTTCCGAAGCCGCCCTGGCCGGATATCCAGTACACGCCCTGTCGGTCTCGATAGATATCAAATCTTTCCTGGGCAATATCTGTTGGCGAAACCAAGCTACCGGAATCGGTCTCTTGATAGTTGTTAAAGGTTTCCTGATTCAGATCCAGAATACTGAATCCCTGATAGGTGGTAATCCAGATTCGATCCTCTTCAATGAGGAGATCTGTGATTGTATTGTTGTAAATGGAGGTGGAGTCCCGGGGATCATGGTCAAATACCTTCATGTGACTGCCATCATATCGCACCAGTCCCTTCCAGCTTGCTATCCAGATGAATCCTTGCCGATCCTGTGCAATGGTGCTGATCCCGGCTGATGGGAGGCCATCTGCGGTATTGATCACAATGGGGTGATCAAATTTGTGTTGACCAATGATCAGGCTCGGTATCCAAATCAAGAACAGAAGGTATATTCGCGGCATATCTATCGATTTCATCAGTCAGAAAGATACTGATTCCTTGCTTCCTCTGCCTTCCAGATGAGTATTCTGCACAAACCAATGAGTATTGCTTCCGATTGCCTGAGAATCCAGATCCCTACCAGCCAAATTCCTGTGTACAATAGGCCAGGGGGATTTCATCCTTTTCCAGCTCTCCTTCTCCAACTCGAATAGAACATCCCAAACGCCTGAGTCGATCATGAAGGAGATTCTCTCGATGACCAGGCGAACCCATCCACCTCCGGACCAATTCCTGCGCGAAACTCAGGTATGTATGGCGCAGAATCTCTTCATGAGTATCATCTCTGTGAAAATAGGCAACCCCCTCCCTTCTTTTGATAATGTATTTTTCATCTGCCCGATAGGCATACAAAAAGGCACTGGCAACATTTTCAGCTCCAGCATTGGCCTGGAACAGTTTATTTCTTCTATCGGGGGTTGAGATTCGCCAGTTTCGCCAATTATAATGAGAAACGAAAGCGTGCTTGGCCATGGCTCGGGTATGAAGGTCTGCCATATTCCTCAATCTGACTGAAAAACGCAAGGGAGATTTTCCCGCCTGTACCCTGACATCATTGCTTACAAAGAATACTGCAGCATTGAGCAAGCCAAGGTCTAGTCGATCAAACTCCAGGGTATCATGCGCCTCTTCAAGTTCTTTGAAGCTTTGCCAATTGTACTGGCCATATCGATCATCCCAGGAGGACAAACTCTCTTCCTGTGCTTGCACACTATTGGCAGATATCCAACCCATTACAAGCATCAAGCTATTGAAGTACAAGATCGATTTTTTCATCACCAAACCCTCCTTATTTGCTTGTCCGGTTCCAATAGATAATCAGATTATGAGACGCCCGTCCTGCTGCTATGATGTCTTGTTTGCCATCTCCATTAAGATCTGCGACCTTAAGATCTTCACATGCCATGACATTGTCATCAATTAGATGCCTCACCCAGCTTCCTTTTTTTGTTCGTTCATATAAGCGGATGCCTGTTTTTCCGTTGGCATTGGGGTTTCGCCATCCAACCACAATCTGATCCTCTCCTTTCCCCAACAAATCTGCACAGGCAAGGGCATGCCCCTGATTGAGGTCGTCCGTCAGAACTTCTCTCTTTATTTCGCCTTTCTTATTCCAGGAATGAATAGATAAAATATTTCCATGAATGGGCTCAATCCCGGCAATGAAGGTTCCTTTTTTTCCCTTCCCTTGTCGAACTTCACCAAAGCCTACTCCTTTGACCAGCCACTTCCCTGTCCAGCTATTGCCTGCCCAATCAAATTGTTGGATGCCTTCCTTTCCGCCAATAATGACAGATTCTGTCTGCCCCTCTCCCGGGATAACATCAAAATTGTGAGTCATGTGCATGCCTGTTGGCACTGGCGTTGCCTGTACATGGGTTGTCCTCCCTAGCCAGGGATAAGTCAACAGCTTGACATCCTCTCCCGCTCCCTTTTGATTGCCTATTCCATGAAGCGGCAGGACCAATAACTGAAAGCTTCCCTCTCCCACCTTGACCCAATGCATCCGGTGAATTGTGGGTTCGTGATAAAGATGCATGGACGGCCAGCTCCGATTCACTTCTTCAGGCCGCTGAAGCAAATGGACAGAACCTGATTGGAAGGCGTCCTGTGTATTTCCGGGATTCCATTGAGCCCCTACTGCCATTTCGACCTTTCCATCCTCAGTCAGATCACGCGCTGCTAAACATACATTGTCTCTGATGGTAAGATTTCTTGTAATGACTCTCCGTTGCCAGGACCCATTTTGGTACCAAACAATTTCTGACTTGTCTGCCAGCAAGATATCGTCTTTCCCATCGCCGTCCAGATCTCCGATAGCAAGTCCATACCCGATGGCTACTTTCTGATCAATCACTTGTGCTTCGAACTGACCGAAGGCAAGAGATAGTGTACAAAACAATGTGGTGGTTAGGAGAAGAATCAAGGGGTTCATAATGATATTTCGTAAGAGATAATTTGAAAAAGCGATTGTTGGAGAACAGAGATTATTACCATTTACGAAAAAAATATACATTTTTGGGAGCTCTCATACTTTTTATGCAATTTTTCATTACATTTTCTGTTTGAAGGATAGATAGATTGATCATTTATGTCTCAATCTAGTAGATTCCAGTTTAGTTTGCATCAACTTCCTTATTGATAAAAATTGCTTGGTATACGTGGTTAGGGAACGTAACTAAGCACTCATGGGTCGATTCCTTTTTAGGAATCGGCTTATTTTTTTCCCCAGAAAATACGAATGAAAACTGAAATGTGGAATAGCTTCTCTACTTCGCAACCCATCTGCTTGGGGAGCATCCCGTCTTTTTCAAAAAAACGATCAAACAAGATAGGCAAAGACCACCTTCGCTTGGTTTTCTTAATTGACCTTCACGACCACTTCTCCCTGAATTTCATAGCCTAGATCAAAGGCATATTCTGCTTCGCTGATCTCTACCTGATGGATTTCCTTGTGAAGCTCATACATCTCTTTGAAGGAGGCATAGGAGGTGGAGAAGGTTTGTTTCTGAGACTTCTGATAACTTGCCGCTGCTTGCATGTTTTCAAACTGTTTGAAGACATCCAGTTGGGCCGTCTCAGGTTCTGCGCCTTCTTTCCGCATATTTTCTACCTGTTCGATCAGCCACCCTTGGGTGAGCATCTTGTGCAGATATGCCCCCATGTGTTTGATGGGGGTGGCATGTTTGTTTTGAGTTTTGCGAACAAAGGCCTCTTTCACCAATTGGATCACAGCATTGACATAATAGTTGTTCCAGTTGTACCCATTTTTCAGTTCGGCACCTTCGAGGACCCATTGTCGGATTCGAATGATTTCCCGACTTGCAATTCCATAGTTGGCCAAGGTATGCTCCCAATCATAAGCAGCTCCCAGCTTGAGCTTTTTGGTCTGTTCAAAGTCATTGCTGAATTTGAAGATGATTTCTTTTACAGCACCTCCCCTACCCCCTCGTATGGTTTCATATTCAAATTCTACCCAGGTTCCCCGAAACTCTTTTTGGATAGGCTCAAGGACCCTTGTCTTGAAATTCTGAAATCGCTCATAGCGTCCTTCACATCCCAAAGAACTTTTGAGTTCTGCCAGACCAATCTTCAGGCTGTTGGTATTGGGTCGCCATTGGTAATGACGGATCAACCAATACAAACGATGAGAATAGGTATGAATGAACGTTCGCAAGAGTTCAATATCTCCTTTGGTAAATCCAAGCTCCAGGCGCACCATGATGGCCTTGAAGTAGCGATTGATTTCAATGACAAAACAGGAATCCTGATATCGGATGGTAGGAAAGGCCACAATCGATGCCGGATACTCTTCTCCAAAATGGGTCTTCATGAATTCTTCATCCAAATCAAATACCCGCTTCTGAAACCGCTTTGTGAGTTTCATGAATTCTCTCTTGGCGTTTCGCGAAATAGCATCCTTATCCGTCCGATGGGTGATCGCTTCATATGGAACCTTATAGACAAGCTGATCCGGGGCATCCTTGTGGTTGAAGTTTAAAATTTCTGTATACAAGCGGGTCTCCACCAACTTCATGTCTGTGTTGGCATTGATGAGAATGTTGGGCTGGAATACCGTATAATGTACCGGATGCTTTTTGGTGTTGGCGACCGCCATATGATCAGATTTGATTGATAATTAGGTATCTGTGAAAGCGAATCTCGTACAAATTAATTACAATACAAAATATGAGAAGCGAAGTCATCTTCGTTGTTTTTGCATCTATTTGTAGTCTTTTTCAATGAGTTAATGCATCTATCTGTAGTGAAGTAACATAAGCGTAATGCATCTATTTGTAGTCAAGTTTTGGGCTTATTGGCCAAAATTGTAAATAATTACCATGCATTTTTTTGAAGTTTTCTTTCTACTAGAAGCCTGATTTTCAGTGATTATATTCTGGCATTTTTTTGTAGTATAGTTTCACTTTAGTACGATTTGGACTAAAAATTCAACTGCTGCATTCATCTGTAGCTCATAAGGTCAAAGCGATGCATCATTTTGTAGTCAAGTTTGACGCATTCTTTTGTAGCCAGCTTTAAAAAAAAATTACATTTATCTGTATGCAGCTTTGAATGTACTTGCATCTTCTTGTAGCCGAATCATTGGGCTGGTTGCATTTTGTTGTAGTTGGAAGGCTGTGTTATTGCATTTTTTTGTAGTCAAGTCTTAGCAGTAACACAATGACTATCAGATAATTGCATGTTCTTAAGTAAGTATTGAAGAAAGAAAAAAAAGAAAGCAGGACAGATGGAAAAAAAATCTTGCGCCATGAGCAGGGTTTATTTCGATCTATGTCCCCTCAGCCAAGCTTTTTATCTACTACATATAAATGTAGCTTAGATCGATTTTCTCAGGCTGATCATTTTTTTGCTTTCTGCTAACTTGTTTTGGGGAATAAGGGGAATAAAGTAGTAAATGCCTTTGCTTCCAAAGCAGTCTAAGATTGCCAGACTATTTACTCCCTATTTGGGTTCATGACTGAAGTGAAGGAGACTGGCCTCTTTTTAATATATTGCTTATCAGGTAGTTAGGCTTGAATCCTTGACGGATTCTGAGTCAAGCCTACTTATCAATTCGTAAATTGTTTGGAGAGCTTGTATTCACTTCTATAGGATCAATCGCATTAATTTGTAGCTGTAAACAATCGAACTGACTGGCCTTCAACTTATTCTTGTTGATGTTGCTCCATTTGTTTAGCTGACATTGTCTTTTGACCTATTTTTTTATGTCTCTGGACCATCTTTGCTCTTTTGGCCTTCTGTGGCTTGAAATGATTGTGAGAACATTTGTCATCCCTCTGTTCCAACTTTGTGGCAAGCAATTGTTTACCACAAAGTTCCATATTCAAGAGATCTGCCTAATCAGAACAGACTCAGGGTCTTGTACAAGCATTCAGGCGCACATGAATCATAATAAATTATTGATAATCAATCAATTTCAAGGCGAATAAATCAACTCACATATCCAAAGATGACTACATGTTTATGCATCTTTGGGCCGTTTGCGTGACCATTTTCTTTTCACATATGCTTCAAGAGCAGCATTCATATGATCCTTGAGCTTTCCAGGTTCCCAATAAGCAATATCCTGCATTTTTTCCGCCAACTCTTTTCGGATAATAAACGTCTTACGTGTGTCTCCCTCCTTGCATCCCTTTTCACTGGCAGGTGTGTCTTCTTTCTTTTTCGCAGACGCTTGGCTTCGTTTTGTGGGGGGGGATTTTGGGGTAGACTTTGCACCTACTTCAGGTCTTTTTTTCTCTTCCTTTTCTTCTACTGTTGGAGGAGAATCCTGTTTCGTTGTGTTTTGAAGAACTGAATGAATTCCCCCTAAAGAATTTTGCGCATTTTTCTTAAAACTTTTCTTTGCCATAATTGGATATTTATTCAAATGTACACATTGAACTCAATGTATACAAAGGGTTCAAATACAAGAATATAATTTGTCATCAAGGAGCAAATCGACTATAGGGATTTGCAAAAATGTACACAATGAATACAAAGTAAACAGGAAATATGAATCAATCAGAATGTGTACAAAGGACTCATTGCGTACAATGGGTTCAGTGAGTACAGATTGTTCATTGACTGTACACAATGAATACAAAGTAAACAGCAAACATGAATCAACCAGAATGTGTACAAAGGACTCATTGCGTACAATGGGTTCAGTGAGTACAGATTGTTTATTGACTGTACACAATGGACACAAAGTAAACAGTAAATATGAATCAATCACAATGTGTACAAAGGACTCATTGTGTACAATATGTTCAGTGAGTACAGATTGTTCATTGACTGTACACAATGGATACAAAGTAAACAGCAAATATGGGCGGACTCGAATGTGTACAATGGGGACATTGTATCCACTTTCTAAATATGTACACAATGTATTCATTTGAGCCTTTCTACAACTTCCTCTTTCAACTTCAAATAATCGACCGCTCCATTGCTGTCTGCGTTGTAGGCAAAAATATCTTCTCCAACGATCTGTGCTTCGGCCAATGCAATATTTGTTCGGATGAAAGTCGCAAACATCTTTCCGGGATACTCCTCCTTAATCGTTTCATAAATGTCTCTATGCAGAATCTTTCGCTTGTCATATTTGCTCAAGACGATCCCCAACAACTGCAAGTCAGGATTGATCTCGTTTTCTCGAATCAGATCGATGATCCGATGCACTTCCTGCAAGCCTTTCAGGCTGTGTCTTTCTGTCTGCATAGGGACCAATACATAATCGCTGGTGGCAAGCGCATTCAAGGTCATCAAGCCGATGGATGGCGGACAGTCGATCAGAATGAAATCATATCGAGGCTTCAGGGGCTTCAGAATCCCATCTAGAAGCCGTTCTCTTCCTATTCTGGTACTAAGCTCCACTTCTGCTCCCGAAAGGCTTAGGGAGGCAGGAATGAGGTCGTACCCATTCTTGGATTGAATGACTTCCTCTCCAGATATCTGCCCATGAAGCACTTCATACAGGCTTGCTCCAGGAGGGTCGGGAAACCCCATCCCATGAGTCAGATTGGTTTGTGGATCTGCGTCTATCATCAAGACATTGGACCCCTCTCGTGCCAAAGCTGCTCCCAGAGCGCCTGTGGTCGTGGTTTTGCCTTCTCCTCCTTTGAGTTGGGCGATAGCGATCGTTATTGCTGGCATAGGATAAAAGATGAGAATTTTTCGTAAATGTACACAATGATTCCATTGAACACAAAACATACATTGAGGACAATGTATTCCTATGGATACTAAGTATACAATGTGTACATTTGTTTCTACGCTATACACTTTCTCTGGCTGAAATCCATTCCTCTCTTCCTCTTTTTCCATTCAACCGAAATCCTCTTACCTTCCAGTTATATTTGGGGAAACCGTTCTCATTTTATACCAAGTTTTCTCCAAAGACAATTTTCAATCCCTCTTTTTTCTCTCACAAATAAGTCCGATTCCATGTTCAAACTCATTTGCCATTCATTCCTTCTTATCCTATTTGTGGCTGGATGGCTCTCCTCAACAATTGGTCAAAAATCCTTAAAGCTTCCCAAACAAAAAAATGTTGAACCCAAAAATGTAATCTTCATCTTAAGCGATGATCACAGATATGACTTCATGGGATTCACAGGAAAAGTCCCCTGGCTAAAGACACCCAACATGGACAAGATGGCAGCAGAAGGAGCCCATTGTCCAAATACCTTTGTGACAACTTCCCTTTGTTCTCCCAGCCGCGCCTCCATTCTCACTGGGCTTTTTTCTCATGCACACACCATCGTAGACAATTCTGCTCCGGACCCGGGAAATCTCATATACTTCCCCCAATATCTTCAAAAGAGTGGGTACCAAACTGCCTTTATTGGAAAATGGCATATGGGAGATAAAAACTCAAATCCACGACCCGGATTTGATCACTGGGTAAGTTTCAAGGGACAGGGCCTGTATTACAATCCTTTGTTCAATATCAATGGGCAGGAAAAACAATATACCGATTCGGCATATACTTCTGATCTGTTGACCGATCACACGCTTGAGTTTTTGGACAAGCGAGATCAGAAAAAACCCTTCTTTGTCTACTTATCACATAAAGCTGTTCATGCAGGATTTCAGGCAGCCAAAAGACACAAAGGGCAGTATGCAGACGATCCCCTCATTTTTCCCCCTACCTACTATCAAACACAAAGCAGTGATTACATCAAGGGAGACTGGCCAGAATGGGTAAAAAAACAACGCTATAGCTGGCATGGCGTGGACTATATGTATCATGGGGCGCAGGATTTTGATTCATTCTTCCGAGCCTATTGTGAAACCCTGAGTGGAGTAGATGAGAGCATTGGGCGGGTCCTGGACTATTTAGAGAAAGAAGGGCTGGATGATAATACCGTTGTGTTTTATATGGGGGATAATGGCTTTTCTTTTGGAGAACATGGCTTGATTGACAAAAGACATTTTTATGAAGAGTCTGCCAAGGTCCCATTTTTGGTCCGTGCTCCTGGCATCATCCCCAAAGGGATTACTGTCTCACAGATGATCCAGAACATCGATGTTGCCCCAACCATTCTTGAGTTGGCAGGCTTGGAATCTCCCATGCACTTTCATGGACAATCTGCGATGCCGATTCTCCAAGAAAAGCAAACAAACTGGCGAGATCGCATTTTCTACGAATATTATTGGGAAATCTACTATCCTCAGACTCCGACCATGCATGGGGTTCGGACGGATCGATACAAATACATCATGTATCACGGCCTGTGGGATAAAAATGAATTGTACGACCTTCAGGAAGATCCTAACGAAATGGTCAACCTCATCAAAAGCCCTGAACATCAGGAAATGATTCTCGCCCTTAGAAATGAGATTTATGATTGGCTGGAAGAGACAGGGGGAATGCAAATTCCCCTGAAACGAACCATCGGCAAAAAGCGCGACTATCTCAACAAAGGCAATTATTAGTTAGATGCCAAAATTGAAGGAAATTCCCTATAAGTGGGAACTTCTCGGATGGCTCTGGGTGACCTTCTTTCTTGGGCAGGCAGATCGACAGGTATTCAATGTCGTTCTGCCTGTCATGCGTGATGATTTGGGTCTGTCCGACACCCAAATGGGGTTGATTGCAACGATGATGATGATTGCTGTGGGACTAATGGCTCCTATATCCGGCAGGCTTGGCGATCTTAAAAACAGAAAGCACCTCATCCTCTTCAGTACCATATGTTGGGCGCTGGCTTCCCTCTTCACAGGATGCAGTAGTTGGCTCATCTTGATTATACTTTGGCGGATGCTGGCGGCAGGAGGTGGCGAAGCATTTTATGCTCCATCTGCATTCGCAGCCATAGGCGCATGGCACAAAGAATCCAGAAGCAGAGCGATGGCCATTCACCAAACTTCCTTGTATGCAGGAGTCGTGCTTGCAGGATATGGTGCAGGCTATTTGGGAGAACATTTTGGTTGGCGTCTGCCGTTCTTGATTTCAGGTGGATTGGGATTGCTCCTAAGTTGCGTGTTGCTGTTTAGAATAAAAAGTATGCCTGTTCAAAATGTACACAATGTATCCAATATAAACATTGTAAACATTTTCCGGCAACTCCTCCAAAAACGAAGTGTTTTGTTCTTTACCCTTGCATTTGCTGGCATGGTCTTCTCAACAATTGGCTACCTGACATGGATGCCCACATTTTTGCATGAGTCATTTGGGCTTTCTTTGGACAAAGCAGGATTCCATTCGCTATTCTGGCATCATATTGCTGCATTCATTGGAGTATTGATCGGAGGAAAATGGACCGATTCCAGAATGAAGCGCACCCGAACCGCAAGAGCAGATGTACAAATCATCGCACTGATGGCTGCGACTCCTTTTATCATCTGGATGGGGCAGGGGAGTAGCTTGATCATGGTCGGAATCGCACTTGTTGGATTTGGTCTGTTTCGAGGCATGTATGATACCAATATTTTTGCAGCAGTATTTGATGTATTGCCAGCCTCCATGCATTCCCTGGCAGTTGGGCTAATGACCCTTGTTGCCTTTGTCATTGCTTCCCTTTCTCCCCTGATTTTGGGATGGATCAAGGAAGTCTTCAGCATGGAGACTGGCTTATCACTGCTTTCTCTCGGCTATCTGTTCGGGGCCTTGTCGATTTGGTTAGGCGCACGAAAGGCCCTCCTTCTGGAATGGGAATCAGAATAGCACACGATACTGGAAGACCGGAAACAGGCCAATCTGATAGGTGGTCTCTAGTTCACTGCTTTTCGGATTGTAAGACTGGGTGAATATGTTTTGGTGATTGCTAATATTCTGCAAATCGACCGACCAATCCTGGGTGGTGCGTTTGCCATTCAATCGAAAGGTCAATTTGAGGTCAGAGCGAAAATATGGATCATATTGATCTTCAAATATCTGACCTGATTCAAAAATCGTCTCTCCTCTCATTCTTGAAGCAGCCAGATCGATGGGCGTAAAGCGTTTTCCACCAGCATAGGTCACCTTCGCATCAACAGACAAGGTGTTGCGTTTGCCGAGTTTCCATTCTTTTCCTCCAAGAAGATTGAGAATATAATTGCCATTGAAAATGGTATTGTAAGTCTGCTGATCACTTCCAGTATATTTTGAGTCAAATACAGAAGCTGTCAACAAAGCGTAATAGCCATCACTGAAGAATTTTTCCAGGGTGAATTCAAAGCCGATATTGGACCCGCGACCTTCATTGACCAGACTGTCTACATTGGGAAGGGAAAAATCTGCTCCGGCATTCAACATTGAAAAGCTACTGGCACGAGATTGAACAGCCACTTGTGTCAAATTCTGATAATAACTCTCTACCTTGATTCTCCATTGTTGACCGATGCTGACATCATATCCAAGTACCAATTGGGTACTCTTGACAAAATCCAGCTCTTTGTTCGTCTGAAGGAAGGAGCCATCTGGCAAAAGGGTTCGGAGAAAGTACACTTGAATGGGTTGCATCTGACTATGTTGTCCAATCCCCAGACTCAGTCGATGGCGCTCAGACAGCTGATAGGAGAATCCCATTCTTGGCTCCAAAGCCAGACTTCCATTCAGGCTGAGGTACTGTGCATGAAGTCCTAGATTAAGACTGACCTGATCTGTGAATCGATGTTTCCATTGCGCATACGCCTGGCCCAAGCTCGTTTGGTCCGTGTCATCTCTGGAAATTCGGTATCCTTTCAGCCCGACATCATATACACTATCTAGCAAATGGATGACATAGAAGTCGAACATGGCCCCAGCACGAAATTGATTTTTTGCATTGAATTTGTGATTGTACTGATAAGCAGTGCCATATTTTATTTGTGAGAAATCACTGGCAAAAAAGTGTCCGGGAATTCCATTGATATCCAGGGTATCAATCACAGTACCGGATTGTATGGCTGTGGCAGCCAACGAGATGGTCCCATAACTGGATTCACTGAACAAATGTGTATTGCTGAGACCTATCACGCCGGAGCCTGCATCATTGTATAGATCTTGTCCACCCCCATTGAACAAACCCGTTCCATCCTGCTCACTGTCAATGAAGGAAATATTACTGACACCACCCATACCGAACAATTTCCATCGACCTGTCTTATCTGTTGGCACATCCAGTTTGAAAACCAGATCCTGGTATTGAGGCACGGCAGTTCCTGTCCCGAAACTGATTCCGAGGGCATTAAAAACGCCCAAGGTTGAATAACGATAGTTGGCAATATAAGAGGCTCGGCTGTTTTTGGACAAAGGCCCTTCAGCTCCCAGCTCAAATCCATTGAAACCTATTTGCCCCATGAATTCATGTTGTTCATTGTTCCCTGACCGAAGCTTGAGGTCAAATACCCCTGCCAAAGCATTGCCATATTCTGCGGGAAAAGCCCCAGTGAGAAAATCTGAATTATCGAGGTTGTTGTTGTTGAGCATGCTCACCGGACCTCCAGTAGTCCCCAAGGCACCAAAGTGATTGGGATTGGGAACGTCTATGCCTTCCAGACGCCATAAGACTCCAGTAGGAGAGTTGCCGCGGATGATGATATCATTTCGTTGATCATTGGCTCCACTGACACCAGCAAAATTTTGAGCCATTCGCGCTGGATCGTTTCTACTTCCAGCATATCGCAGGGCTTCCTCCATGCTGATTGTTCTGGCACTGACAGAGGACAATTCATTTTGCGCCTCCATTTTATCTACCTCTGCAAGAATTTCTACCTCATCAGCAGTGGTGATTTTTTCTTCCATGCCCAATTGAAGAACGACTTCTTTGCCAGCAGTTACGATGAGGTTGGCACGAGTAACAGTCTCATAGCCCAAATATCGAACCTGAACACTGTGTCGGCCCAAAGATAGGCCCTCCAGCCGGAATTCTCCGTTCTCTTTGCTCAAGGTTCCTTTTGGTGGATCTGAACTCAGAAGAATGACCTGGGCACTGGGAAGCGGTGAAAGGGTTTGAAGGTCATATACCGTCCCACGAATGATCCCCTGAGCGGACAAGGAGAAAACTGGCAGGAACAACAGAAGGAGAGAAGAAATACATTTCATGAAAAAAGAATGTGTTGTTTGTAGTAAAAAGCGGAACCTTAGAGACTGTTTGGGAATCTGTGCTGAGAATTTTCAGGAGGTATTTTTTTCTCAGACAAGGCTCTTTTTTGTTCTCATTGTTGTGCTATGAGAACAAAAAAAGCCGCCGGATGAGGAAAAAAGACGCATACAAAAAATTAGTGATAGATGTTCAAACAGTCTCCTAGACAAAGAAGTAGGAGAAGATGAATAAAAATAGAATACGTAAAAATAAAAGAATGGTGATCATGATAGGGAAAAATGTTGAGTTGGTTTGCTTGGAGGTATCACTGGCATATGTGATGGCGGTCCTCCGAGCTATGAGGGTGGCTAGAGAATCAGGCAATGACTTTCTTCTTTCGGTATTGATTGACCGTATATCTGATGCCAATGACGCCGACGATACTTGGCGCGATCCAGGGAATCACAGCCCAATATCCAGGAAACAGGGGCTGGAAAAATCGACTGGCACCGAAGACGAAGAATGCGGTATAGGCAGCAATGCCACTGGTACACATCCCAACCAAATGTTCTTTAAACCATTCGGTTTCTTTGGGAGGATTCTTGAGTTCTCTGATGAGTCCCGGCAAATCCGAAACACCCAATCCTCCAAAAATAAACATCAACACTGCTGTTCCTTTTCCATTCAGTGAAATGCCGTAAGCGATCAAAGCGATGCCGGCCAGCACGATGGCACTCTTAAAGATCAGATGAATGGTCTGATAAGTCGGAGACAGGCCTTTTTTCTGTTTCAGAATAGCGATTCCATAAAAAAGAGGATTTGCGGTGATGAGGGAAATAAATCCGAGGAAGGCCCCCATGATGGTTTCGCCTGTGAGGAGATTTTCTACACTGAGGATAGCAGCAGAGATGACAACAACCCACATCAGCCGAACATAAATTTTGCCTATAAGTCGATGGTTTTTTCCTCCTTTTCGTGTGAAGACAGGAATCCAGAAGAGGATGATACTGATGAAACCGGCCACTATGTGTAGGGTGAGAAGAGAGCTTGAAATAAAACCCATGAGTGAAATGTTTTTCCTAAAGGACGGGCTTTCTGGTACGCTGGATGGAGATTTGGGACGAATGACAAAGCTTTGTGATGAACAACATTGCTGTGGGACGAATGACAAACCAGTGGGAGGAACGAATCAGGAAAAATTGGATAACCTGAGAAAAATGACTCTCAGCTTTTGCGCAGGGTTTTTTTGAGTGGGGCTTAACTCAGCAATTTCTTCAGGACGGGAATATAGGATCTGGACACTGGGATTTCTGTACCGCTAACGGCCTGAAGGGTGAGTTTTAATCCTTGAGCATTCCCGTTTACCTTTTCGATCACATCAATATTCACCAAATAGGAACGATGACATCTGATCATGGAACTATCCGCCAATTGCGATTCCATATTGGCAATGGTGCTTCGGATTACTTCTTTCTTCAAGCGATCCTCCTCCAGATAATAGACCGATACATAATTTTGCATGGCTTCGACATATCGAAGGGATTCTGTTGGAATGTCAATCGGATTGCCTGGGCTAGGGGAGAGGTGAACAAGTGAAGTGGTGGTCTCCAAGGCGGCATCCTGTAGACCCGATGCCGGATGAATCTGCTCGGCTTGATGTTGATAGGTCCGGGCGGCCCTTAGTTGTATCATGAGACCTGAGAAAACAATAGGAAAAATGCCAACCATCACTGTATTCCCTAACATCTGCACCAGAAACAGGGGTTTCAGCATATTCCAGCCAAAGACGTAATTGATAAACAAAAAATTGCCAAAAGCGATCCAGAGAATCAATCCAGTGGAATTAATGATCCATTTTTGAAGAGTCCAGGAGGGAAGATCCATCTGGATTCTAAACGCATACCTGTTCAGCAATTCATACAATAGTCCAAAAGCCACGGTCACAACTCCAAATCCAAAACAAATCCAGAGAAGATCTCGCCCAGAAACACCCCTCATCCCAAAGGGTTGGATCAAATACAGGAACAGGCTGACAAACAAGCCTACCCCCAATAAGCTCAGGAAAGATTGTTTCAGATTTTTTCGATCAGGAAATGGTTCTTGTAGTCGTTCCCGAAGTTCTTTGATCATGCTTAGGTATTCTGCTCCTGCAAATTACGATGGAATACAGGCATAGGCAAGCGCAAACAAACATCCCGCCAGACATCAGTCTGACGGGAGCAGAAAGAATCTCCGATTGATTCTCAAGAGTTCATATCGAAGAAAACCTGACGATCAAAACATGTCAAAGCTTCTCCTGCGGAAGCCTTGTTCTGTGTTCCCTATATGTAGCATATAGGCTCCTGAAGGTAGATTTTTGATGTCAATACTCCATTTTGTTTGATTGACTTTGATAGGACCTTTTCGAATGATTTTTTCTTCAGAATTGACAATTCTCCATTCCAGAGCTTCTGTAGTCCGTCGACTAAACCTGACCTTGAGCAGGAGTTGATAAGAAGTTGGATAAATAGAAAGCATAAACGCAGGTAGTTGAGACCTATTGAGAGATAAAGAGTCGGGAGACACCAATTGAGTTGTGTTATTTGTTTGCTGCTCCGCGTCCTGCGCTGAACCAGAAACCAGGCCGGAAAACAACAACACTGTCAAGAGAAATCGGATGATCAAGTTCATATGAATTGTGATAAGTGTGGATGAAAAGGATCTGAATCTATCAAGGCAAAGAGCCAGAGAACAATTAATGCTTTAGAAGTAAACGTCTCGTCAAAGGCTGATACCCTTCAGTACTAAGGGTAAGGAAATAGACACCCTCTGAGGCATATGGAATTTGTAAAGATTGTGTTTGGCCACTTTGATTGGCAGAAAATTGCTTTCGTACTATTCGTCTTCCTTTCATGTCATATACCTCTACCATAGTTGCTTGTTGGAGGGAAGGTAAGTCCAGATACATGAGGCCAGATGTAGGATTAGGGAAAATAGACAAAGAGAAATTTGGGATTGAGGGATTGTTGGCAGTGGGAATTCCGCGATACATGGCCACAAAAGCATCGTTGAAAATGCCTGAGGCAGTGAGGGTCGTGGAGCTAAATTCTGCTGTGCCTATGAAATCTCCGACAATGACGAGGGAATCCACTTTGTCATGGATACTTGGATGGGTGATCGCTCGGGGAGCTTCCCATGAACTTCCTGTCTCTGCCTGATCGACCCACTCCAGCATGTTTTGTGGACAGTATCTCGCAATAAAGAAAGCGCGCACATTGACAGGACTGAGGCTGGTCCCCCCGAAGTCTGCATTGGAGGAGGAAAAATAGCCCGTCACATATAGATTGTCTTGCTCATCCAAACACAGAGCAGAACCTTCTTCATCGCCGAAACCTCCAGCTTGTTGCAGCCATGTCAGGTTTCCATTCGGATCATATCTTGCAATAAAGATGTCGCGTTTGTTGAAGTTGTTGAGCAAAGTCTCTGTTGCGTGACTTGCATCATCGCTGAATCCAGCATCATCCGAATAGGCTCCGGTAATATAAGTATCCCCATTTGAATTGATCGCTACATCCAGTGCCCAATCAGGTTCTGGGCTTCCTCCGGTTTGCACCCAGATGGGTTGACCATTTACCGTATCAATTCGAGTAAGAAAGATATCTCGCTCTCCTTTAGAGCTTATCGTGGTCGTAGTAAATCCCTGCACAGGATCATCTTCTCCAAAAGTAGCAGTTCCCGTATAGTGTCCTGTCACCATCAGCCGATCTCCCCTTAATTCCATGCCTTGTGCCCAATCAAAATTGGATCTTCTTTCGGGGCTTCCTGCCTTTTTTGCCCAATAAGCAAGTCCATCAGCTCGCAAGCGCATGATCAATACATCAGAAAATCCGGCAGCACTGAGCAAGAAAGTGTCTGAGGCTTCATACATCATGGTGTTTGCATTGTATCGGGGAACACTGTCAATCACCAGATCATCCTCAAAATATCCAGCTACGAACACATCTCCTGTTGGACAGGTAGCAATGTCGAATCCTTCCACAAAGGAAGCGGCATTGCCTCCCCAGGATCTGAAGTAGCCTAAGTCTCCAGTAGCAGGATCAAACTGAGCAACGAAAAGGTCTCGTCCTCCTGAGGTAGCAAAAGTAGACGGATCACCAGCAGAAAATGTCAAACTTCCATTGAACCAACCCGTGGTATATAACATCCCATCAAATCCCAGTTCTACAGCGGTGATATGACATTCTCCTGTCCCAGATGAGGAATTGATCCAAATCAGAGAGCCATCAATCCCATATTTGGCGATAAATCCATCCTGTCCACCAGCTGAGTTCAGGGTCGTACTCCCAAACTGTGCAGTACCGGAATAGTAGCCAGCTACATACAGATCCTTCTGATCATCATGGATCACATCCAAAGCGACCTCCTGATCTGTTCCTCCTCCTTGCTGCGCCCATTCCCAAACCTGAGCAGAAGATGAAACAAAATGAAGGGCAAGCATAATAGCCAAAACATATTTGATGATCGGGTTCATGTGAGTTGACATGTTTTGTGTTTTGATTTTGGATGTTGCGAAGCAATTGTGTTACCAATGAGGATGAGGTTCCGAATGTGATTGTATCACTGCCTGATGATCCATTTCCTGGTCCAGGGCTGATATCCGGTGGTTGTGAGTCTGACGATATAAACACCATCTGAGGCTTGAGGAAGATTTAGGCTTTGCCTTTGTCCGCTTTCGGCTGGTGAATATGCTGTTTGAAGCATGCGTCTTCCTCTCAGATCAAATACTTCCAGGATGGCTTCATGCTGAAGTGATGGCAAGTCCAGATAAGTCTGTCCCTGACTGGGATTGGGATAGAGCTTGATCGAGAGCTGTGCTACATCTTCCAGATCAGTTATTGTAAAGTAAAATGCAAGAGAAATGCCAGAACATCCATTGGAGGAATCTACTTGTACCACATAGTTCCCACTTTGACTTGGGACAAAATACGGACCACTCGCCAGGACAGAATCCGTTCCTTCCAACATCCAGACATAAGAATCATATGTAGACATTGTGTACAATGTGTCATTTCCCAATTTGTCAATCATTGGGCTGGGACTCGCTATACTATTGAGGATGATCGATTGCGAAGCGGCTTGACAGCCATGTGAATTCGTAACAGTGGCATGATATGTTCCGCCAGAGCTTGCAAAAAAACTATCTTCGGAGGCATGTGGGATACTGATGTTATCCAGATACCATTGGATAGTCAGATTGCTTTCTGGGGTGAACAACTCCAATATTAAGTCTTCTCCATGGCAAAAACTGCTGTCTTCACCGACTTCTATACGAATCCAGGGCGCTACTGGCTTGGGCCATACCTGAATGGAAACGGTATCTGATTCACTGCTACATTGGCTTACACTGCTCACTTGCAGATGATAGGTGCCAGAGGTGGCAGCCAAATATTGATTCTGAATGGCTCCACTGATGGGGAGACCATCTCGATGCCATTGATAACTGACATTGCTCACATTGGTGCCAAGGATTGCCGCATCTCCTTCACACAAGGGTGTAGAAGCCGTGACTTGAACGGTGGGAACGGGTGGGACCACGCCAAACTGCAAGTCAAAAGGAGTGGAAATTTTTTGACAAAAATTACTATTGGTCGCTATCACCTGATACTGACCATCTTGATTGGTATTCAGACTGCTACTTGTCTCACCGGGAAGATTCACGCCATTGCGTTGCCACTGGTAGAAAACTCCCGAATCCGGCTGAAAACTTAAGAGAGCTGTACTTCCCTGGCAAGGCATACTGACAGGTCCTGAAATATTGGGAGCTGCTGGGGCACTCATCATAGTAACCTGGATGTGCTGGGAAGAATCCTTCCCACAAGGACTCCACCAGGTGAGCCAGTAATCTCCCGTTTGTGTGATAATCAGGCTGTCGAGTGGTTTCCCCCAAAGTACCTGACTCCCATTATACCAGCGATAAGCAGTAGGAGGAATCGGCGTAGGTGGTGGATACAAGACAAAGGTATCGCCCTGGCATAAGATCTGATTACCTGGAGGAGAAATAAGTATTGGATCATTGGGGAAGAAAGTAATGGTACGCGCTGGACCAAATTTCACACATCCTTCTCTGCTTATCTGGACGAAATAGGTTCCCGTTTCTGTAATGGAATAAGTTTTTGATGTTTGTCCTGGGACGGCCACGCTGTCCTTGAACCATTGAAGTTGGTATAAAGCATGAGAATAGGTTGCTAGTGTGACAGTATCTCCTTCACAAAATAGCGATCCATTCCCCGGACCTGTTCCAAATACACCATGAGGCATCCCTATCACCAGGACATTGAATTCCTCTGAGCTGGGCTGGCATCCACCAGTTGGATCAATGGCTTCTACTGTAAAATGTCTCGTAGTGTGGAGATTGAGTATGGAAATAGAATATTCCAGGGTATCATCTGTCGCATTGGGGATAGGCGTACCATCTTCATACCATTGGTAGATTAATCCAGAATCTGATTGAGCAATGAGGGTAAAGCTTTCTCCATCACATACGGTATCAGGTCCGACAATCACAGGTGGCGTTGGACCATAATCAGCAATGATATCTCTCGAATAAGGAGGCGTAAGAGGAATGCTATCGATCACCCAACTGACAGTCATATTGATATTGCTAAAGCTACCGCTGCCTCCGGGGATGTTAAGTGTAACATTGTCGATGAAATCATGGCCTCCAACCTGATCCCGATCCCACACATTGACAGTGTAGCTTTGCAGCCCTAATGCCCGATTTGGATAGATAGTATAGGGAAGAGTAACATTTAATTGCTGGTGTGGATTGGTACTAAAATTATGCTGTGAACACTGCGATCCACTGACAGTGATGTATGGATCAGGCTTGACATCTACTGGCCAAGTATACCACAAGGAGGTTTTAAAGGAATGAAAGGTAAATGACCTGAGGATGTAAATGAAAGAATCTCCTTGGATCGTCAAAGAGGCTGGGAAGGTATCCGCTGCGGTGTAGACATGCTGCGTATGCATGCTAGTGGTATCCATATTCCCATCCCCAAAGTCCCAGTGGTAGGTATAGCCACAGAGATCGGGATAGCGATTGGTGAAGAATACCGTATCATCGACGCAAATCGAGGTATCAGAAGGGATGAATAAGGGGATGCTATTTTGCGCATACATGCTCAAGCAGAACAACATTGCAGAGATACAGGAGAGAGTAGTTTTCATCGTGCAAGTATCAGTTAGGTGTGAGAATGAATGTTTCCTCAATCTATGGTTCTGGTTTTGTTCCTTCTACCTCCAATGAGCAAATAGGAAGATTGAAAGGATCAATGGGAGAATGAACTGAGCAGTTATATGAGTTTTTTTTATCTGCTGATGATCAGCCGCTGTGTCCAGGGTCGAAATCCCTCCTGAATAATCCGAACCATATAGATGCCATCAGCATGAGCACTTAAGTCAAGCTGTAGGACTTGGTTGGGCTGGGTAGGAGCCATACTGGATTCGATCAGAATTCTTCCCTGAAGATCCATCACTGTGATTTGGCTGGTCTGATCAAGTTGCGGGAGTTCCAGGAAAGTTGTGCCTTGGCTGGGATTGGGATAGAGTTTGGCAGACAGGCTCGGCAATGAAGCATCAACACCATCTGTAGAATCTGCCATCATAAATTCAAATGGATCTGATAGCCCTGAACAACCATTAGAGGAAAGCACTTTGACCACATACCATCCATTTTGAGTAGGAAGAAAGCTAGGATTGCTTGATAGGGAAGAATCCAATCCATCCAGCATCCAGGAGTAGTTGGCATATGTAGACAGTGTGTACAGTGTGTCCAGTCCTGATTGAGAAATGATAGGAGAAGGATTGGCTAGTTCGTAGATATGAAGAACTTCTGAACTGGAAGTACAGCCATGCGTATTGCCGACTACAATTTGATAGGCACCGCCCAAGGTAATGAAAAGGCTATCAACGGTTGCCATGGGAATGCTTGTAAAATCCTTGAACCATTGGACAGATAAACCAGATTCCGGCATTGCCCAGTCGATCACAAGGCTCTCCCCTTCACACAGACTGCTATCACCTCCATCCACTCCAATCAATGGAGTCATAGGACTAGGCTGAATATGGATTGAAACAGTATCAGATACACTGCTACATTGACCCGCACTACTGACCTGCAAATGGTAGATGCCAGAGCTTGAGGCCAGGTATTGCTGTTGGATAGCTCCGCTAATCGGAAGGTCGTCCCGAAACCACTGATAACTCACATTTGTTGCAGTTGTCATCAGAGAGGCAGCATCCCCTTCACAGAGAGGTTTGGGAGCATTCAACTGCACCAGTGGGATGGGCGGTGCGACCCCAAACTGCAAGTCAAAAGGAGCTGAGATCTTTTGACAAAAATTGCTATTGATGGCTACCACCTGATATGACCCACTTTGCGTAGCATTCAGACTGTTGTTCGTTGAACCTGGAAGATCAGTCCCATTGAGTTGCCATTGGTAGAAGATGCCTGAATCTGCTTGAAAACTCAACAAAGCTGAACTCCCCTGACAGGGCATCATTGAGGGGCCCGAAAGGGTCGGAGCCTGTGGAGACGTGCTTGTTGTGACCTGAATGCTTTGAGATGTATCCCCGCCGCAACTTGACAGCCAGGTCAAATGGTAATTTCCAGCCTGTGTCACAAGCAGATCAGGTCCTGTTGCGCCAGATATCAGTTGACTTCCATTGTACCAACGATATGTGACAGAAGCATTCGTGGGAACAACTGGTGCTTCTAAGATCAGACTATCACCCTGGCAGAGAATCTGATTCCCTTGAGGAGAGATAAATAAGGGATCATTGGGAAAAAAGCTGATATTGCGTGTATTGGTTGATCCTTCGCACCAGTGAAGCCCAACTTTGGCGTGATAACTTCCACTCTCTGTTATGCTTAAGATATGTGAAGTCTCTCCGATCAGCATAACACTGTCTTTGTACCATTGGGTATAGAAGGGAGCATTTCCATAGCTTTGACTGATCGTCAGATTCACTGTATCCCCTTCGCAAAAGTCCGATGGATTTCCGGCTCCACTACTGATATTTATAGTCGGAGGCACGCCCATCGAAACCACAGAAAAGGGGCCTGATGTTGGTTGGCAACCACCATTTGGATCAATCGCTACGACCGAATACATATTGGAGGAATAAAAATTACTGCCGAAAGACATAGAAGCCGTCAAACTATCGTCCACAGCATTGTTAATTGGATTTCCATTTTGATACCACTGATAGCTAAGACCAGTATCCGATTGTGCTACGAGCGTAAACGACTCTCCGAAACACACTGTATCTGGTCCTGCAATCACAGGAAGATTTGGCCCATTCAGAGCAATGATATTCCTTGAATATGGACTGAGCAAAATGCTGTCAATTACCCAACTGACTGTCATATTGTTATTGCTATATGAGCCACTGCCCCCAGGAATCGTCAATACAAAAGAGCTGATAAAGTCATTCGCCCCAACCAGATCATAGTCATATACTTTCACAGTATAGCTTTGTAATCCAAGACGACGATTGAGATGCTGTGTATATGGCAAAGAGGAAATATTGGTACTGCCTTGACTTGAATTGAAGTTATGCTGATTGGAAGATTGCCCATTGACCGAAATGAAAGGATCGACCTTAGTATCCCAGGGAAAATCATACCAGGTAGACTGCCTAAGATAGTGATAGGTGAATGACTTCAGCACATAGACAAATGAATCGCCATTCATGCTTAAAGTAGCTGTAAAAGTATCTGCTGAGGCATAGGCATGTTGAGTATGTGTGGGACTGGTGTCAAATTGTCCATCCCCAAATTGCCAATCATATGTATATCCATACAAATTGGGACAAAGGTTTGTAAAATCTACTGTGTCACCTATACAGGTCAAGGTGTCAGAAGGTGTAAAAAGGACCTGACTACTCTGGGCCTGAATACTGAGGTAACAAATGAATCCGATTGTACAAGAAAGAATAGATTTCATTGTGTTAGTATGAAAAGGTGGATGAAATATCAGGGAAAAAAGAGATAAATGTCTCCTGTCATGCCATGAAGGGAGATTCAGGCAATATCAGCCAGGTAAGACCTGATCGATTGGAATCAATGAAAATCAAATGTAGATGGTGGGTGAACAACTCTACTTTCGTTTCATTCTCATGGTCAATCTGTTTGACAATTCGAGATAGTAATCATTGTTTAGTGTATGGACATGAAGAATCTCGATACAATGTTATAAGATCACCGTTCAATGATCCACCTGAAATGATCCATGAGGGGAAATGAGGGGATAGTTGGGATAATTGGGCGAATGGTTACTTTTTCCATTTGGGTCCGCGATATGGCGTGACATCGTCCAACAACAAAGCTTCTTGTATCACTTCATACACAGCTTCCTCCGGGATCTCGGAGACACTTCCCAGTTCGATCCCTGCTACCTGCGTCCGATCCTTGAAATCAAGCACACCTTGTTCATTCGACAATTCATTGGCACGAATGAAGCAGACTTCAATTCGATCACCCTTTTTAGGACTTAAATAACAAATCCAGCTTTTGCGATAGTAAAAAGGAACCCTGTATCGAATTTTGGCAGTCACATGGGGTTGACTGCACAGCAATTCATGGAAGTACAGCATCAACTCCCGTTGATTATCTTCCAATTCATAGATAAATGCTTCCACTTCATGCATGAATACCGGAATTATTGCTTAATTGATAAAAGAAAGAGCAATGATCCAGAATAGTTATTGTAATTGCAAAAGAAATTAGCATATTGTGAAGGGAGGAATGGAGATAAGGGTGTGCTGATAAGCCTTGAATGTATGAGGATTTTAGGATAAACATATATCTCCAAACGGTTCAAAATACCCAATTCAACAATGCCGAACCCTTGGTTCATTATTCCCATTCTCACAAATCAACCAACCATCCTTCCCTACTCACTTATTAACTAACTAACCAACAATGAAACAGTATCGAATTGAAATCAAATGGGCGGTCATTTTTACAGTCGTAGCACTCCTTTGGATGGTATTCGAGCGAATGATGGGGTGGCATGATGAACTGATTGCCAAACACGCCACCTATACCAATTTCTTCTCCATTGTAGCCATTGCCGTTTTTGTATTCGCTTTGATAGATAAGCGCAACAACTTCTATGGAGGAAAAATGACCTACAAGCAAGGATTTATGTCTGGCTTGATCATCAGTGTCATCATCGCGCTTCTGACCCCCTTATCCCAATGGATTACGAGCACCATGATTACGCCCGACTATTTCACCAATGCCATCAACTATGCAGTGGAAAGTGGGCAATCCACACAGGAGCAGGCAGAAGCAACCTTCAATTTGGGGTCCTATATAATGGCGGCTACCTTGTTCGGATTCATCGCAGGGGTGCTCACCACCGCGATTGTGGCTATATTTGTCAGGAAATCCTGATTCTTATCCTTATTCGCTGAATTTTTCTTGCCGCATGTCATTCGATGAATACAAACAAAAGATAGATCTGATTGACTTTGCGCAAAGAGAGTATGGATTTCGGATCAATCCCCGAAAATCCACCAAGCGCCATGTGGTACTCGTCGGTCAGGATGAGTTTGAACGCATCATTGTCAGCCGAAACCAGGAAACAGGATATTATTGGTATTTCAATCCACATGATGCCCACGACAAGGGATCTATAATTGACTTCGTATACCAACGGGTTCAATCTGATTGGCAACAAGTGAGAACAGTTCTTGATGCCTACCTATCCCAGCCAAAGACCGCTCTCGAACCTTCTATGCTACCTCCTCAGAAAAAAGGTGAGGAAATTCCCTCCTTTGATCTGAAGCCCTACACAGATTTGACCTATCTATTGCAACGGGGGCTGAGTGAGAAAACATTGAGGGACCCGTTATTTGACCAACGGATATTCAATACCCTTCATATCGGGAAGCGGGGACAACAATTCGTCAACACTGCCTTCCCTTGCTTTAATCTGGATGGGGACATCCTCGGCCTGGAAGTCAAAAATGCGAACTATACCGGACACGCCCTGAATTCCCGCAAATCTGAAGCCTGCTGGATGTCCAGATATGAGCAGTTGGAGCTTCCCATTTCAGACTGTGTGCTGACAGAAGGAGCCATAGATGCCTTATCCTTTCATCAACTATTTCCTCCGCAAGGGTCCAGGATATATATCAGTAGTGGGGGAATGGTGACCGAAGGCCAAATGCACCTTATCCAGCAACTCATCAACAAGTTACACCCTCAACAACTGATACTGGCCATGGACAACGATCTGGCAGGGATGCGGTACAATATTCAGTTGTTGGGAAGGCTGAGGAAGCAAGGACAATCCTATTCATTTTCCTCAAATCTGAATCTTGAAAGCCAGGATTGGTGCAAGTTGACGCTGGAGTTTGCCACAAAGAGTTCTGAATTGATTCGAGCAGCTATTCTGGGAATGTGGCCACAAACTGACTCAGTGATCGTGGAGCCATCTCCCGCCCTATCTGCTACATCCCAAATTCGTTTCAAACATGATAGAGCCCATCTTCAGATGGTAGAAGATCGATTGCTCCGTTTGCGCAATCATCAGAATTGGATCAGGATTCAGCGAGCTTCCCGAAAAGATTTTAATGAGGATTTGGGAATTCTCTAGGGGATTCCGTAGGTTTTGGCTCCAAAAATTTTTCTATGACGACTCTAGCTCAATTGACTGAATCCTTCGAATTTCTGTGTTGGTTTACAGTTTTTTTGCTGGTTTGTTGGTTGGGCTATCGATCGTATGGGATTTTTTACAAAAAACGCAAGCGATTTTGGCTGTGGAAGGTCCGAAAGATGTATCTCCCCAAAGGTCTCAAAATGCTGACTGCCATCACCATGAGTAGCATGGTCTTAAGCGCCCCCGCTGTCCTATTGGTCTTGTCACCTTCCGGTCGCTTTGTAACCTCATTTACGACAGTTGTGTTGTTGTTCTCCATTCTGATTGTGGGAATCTTTGAACTGGGGTTGAGCCTGTCCATATCAGAGCGATTGATGCGATTTGGGTGGAAAAAAGTTCTGGGATTTCTGATGTTGGCGATTTTGGGGGCAATTTTTTTCCCACTGAGTTTATCTGTGCCTGAATTCATGACCAATCCTACTTTGGAAGAGGGATATGGATTGGAACTGCCGATAGATGGTACCTGGGCCGCCGGACATGCAGGGGAAAGCACCAAAGTGAACTATCACAGCGCGTATGTTTCTCAAAAATATGCAATTGACATGGTGAAGGTGGACGAAAATGCCTGTTTTTTTGAAGGAACAGGAACAGAAATAGAAGAGGTCTTTACTTTCAAGGCCAATATCTTCTCTCCTGTAGGGGGGACAATTGTACGACTTGTAGACAATCTGCCGAACAAGCCCATCTCTCTTGCACCGAATGATACCTTAACTCCAGCGGGAAATCATGTAGTCATCGAGTTTGAACCGGAACGCTATGTTTTTCTTGCTCACCTTCATCCGGGAAGTTTGGCTGTGAGTCTGGGAGATACCGTTGAGGCGGGGGACTTGATCGGCCTCGCAGGCAATTCCGGGAATACTTCCTGGCCGCATCTTCACATCCATATTCAGGATAGGCCAGAAATTGATTTTGAGGCAACTGCTTATCCATTTTATTTTCGAAATTTTCAGCATAAGCGTTGGTTAAGCTGGAATGATTCTGAGGAGGCCTATCTGCTCCGGAATGATTTGTTCCAACCCCTGGAGAATTGAGCGGTTGGGAGCGGGCAATCTCATGGGGAGAGAGTCATGTATTCGTTCTTTATATGCACAAACATGCCCATGGCCAATTCTGACAATCCAAATATTTTTCATCTATATAGCTGAATCAACTCTTCTCCTTCAATACCAGTCTAACTCCTTTTGTGATGAAACGTAGAACTTTTCTGCAACACTCTCTTACTGCAAGTGCAGCTTATTCTGCCCTCCCAATCTTGCCTGCATTGGGACGAACCCGAAAATATCGATTGGCGATTATCGGTTCGGGATGGTGGGGCATGAACATTCTTCGAGAAGCCATTGCCTTTGGGGACATCAAAGTAGTAGGGATGGCTGATGTAGATCGCCGAACCCTGGAAGCTGCGGCAAAGGAAGTCGAATCACTCAATGGGGACAAGCCCAAGTTGTATGCAGACTATCGAGACATGCTGCAAGCGGTCAAAGCGGAAATCGTGATCGTAGGAACTCCGGATCACTGGCATGCCCTGAATGCCATCGAAGCTATTCAATCCGGGGCACATGTGTATTTGGAAAAGCCCATCAGCCATACCTTGAATGAAGGATTGGCCATTTTCAAAACCGCGCGCGAGTACGAACGAATAGTTCAGGTTGGGACCCACAGGCGTGTGTCTCCACACAACATCTCTGCAATGGAATTCCTGCGAGAAGGCAAGGTCGGTGACATCAGTATGGTCAAGTGCTTTGTCAATTATGGGGGGAAGGCTGACCAACCAACACCAGACAGTGAGGTGCCAGAAGGCCTGGATTGGGATATGTGGTGTGGACCGGCTCCCAAGCTTCCATTCAACAGCAAAATTCACCCTAAAGGCTGGCGACAATTTCTGGAGTATGCCAATGGGCATATCGCAGACTGGGGCATCCATTGGTTTGACCAGGTGCTTTGGTGGACCGAAGAGCGATATCCCCGTTCAGTCTACTCTACAGGAGGACGATTTGTCAAGCAAGACAATACCACCTCACCAGATACCCAAATGGCCATATTTGAGTTTGAATCCTTTACCTTACAGTGGGAAAACAAGCGTTGTGCCAAGAATGCCAATGAGGCTCACAATGTTGGCTGTTATTTTTATGGGACCGAGGGGACCCTACACCTGGGCTGGAGAGATGGGTGGACCTTTTATCCAAGCAATAACAATCGCTCCCCCATCCATGTAGATCCACAACTCAACAAGCCAGATGATCAAAACATCAAGGGGTTGTGGAAAGATTTTATGCAATCCATTGAGAATAATTCCCGGCCTGTCTGTGATATAGAGCATGGGTTTTTGGCGACCAATATGAGCCTCCTTGGCATGTTGTCCTACAAATTAGGACGGTCGGTAGACTGGGATGGAGAGGCCTATCGCATCATCGGAGATCCCGAAGCCAATGGCCTGTTGAAACGCGATTATCGCGGAGATTGGGAATATCCCGTTGTGAAATGATAGTGGTCAGGATTTTTTTAACACAGGAAGCTGTATAAGCCTTTCCTGACTACCAATGATGGTCACCATATACCATCCGGCGGGCTGTTGTTCCAGACTTAATTTATGTTGCATGACCCCCATGGGGATGGATCCGTATTGAATCAGCTGACCAGTGACATTTCGAATCAAAAATGCAGATTGTTTCGATAGCGCTTCCTCAAACTCTATCAAAAATGATCCCTCTGTTGGATTGGGATAGAGCTTGATTGTTGTAGGAGGATGAGGGATAGCCCTTGCATTTCTTGCCTGTAAAGGCGGAGCAAGGGTAATCAATTTCATGCTTCCTGTGCCTGCAAGGGTAAATTCCAGATAAGAGGCCTGATTGTCTGCCAGACTGGGAGTTCGCGACAGCCACTCTTCTCCTTTTTTCTGCCATATCCTTAAATCAGTGGCTTGAAGTCCGTTTGATTCATGTGGAAGAAAATGAAATTGGAAGGTAGAAGACTTTAAGCTGGTATTCCCACCCTGAATTTTAAAAATGCGATTGATGCTTGGTCCGGCAGGCGTTTGGTGGACAATATGTTTGCGGATGATGTTGATGACAACATGGGGATGGTCACTCTGGATGGTCAGCCCAATGTTGCCATGCGTATTGGTACCTGTCTGGATATCATGAGCCTTCCATATTTCTCCAGAACCTGTGATATAGCTGCTATCACTTTCCCCAACGATCTGGCCGGTCGCCTGTCCCAGGGTGAGTCGATTGTCACCTAGATCAAGTGTGCCATGCTTCATCCACAGGGAGCCCTCGACCTGAATATTCTTCTCCAATACCAGGGCTGTCTGCGAAAGATTTACCGTCAAATTGTCAAAATTTGTCGATCTCTTTCCTCGAATGCGAATCGGATGGTTAGCTGAATCCTGGCTGAAGAGCACTGTTCCGCTTTCCATGATAAAATCTCCATCATTGAGCAGGGAGAGTTCCTTCAGAGAAATATCAGCTTGTTCATCAACAAAAACCAAAGCGTCCTTATCAATGAAAAATACGGATTGATCCTGGCAGAAGGAAGAATTCAGCCAACAGAAGATGTATGCGATGACAAAGGCAACTAAACGCATATGAAAGATAATGTAAATGGAATCAAGAACATTCCGATAAGTAATATACGAGTATTTGAATGATATGCGAATTGTAAAATTTGGCACAATGGATAAGTGGATGTAAGGCGCGAAGAAGAATGCCTTTTTTATTCCGAAATATTGAAATTATGTTTGGGGGAATTCTCTCCGTAATTTCCAATAAATGAAGAATCGAACTTTATTCGTTATCATTTTTGTTCAGTTTACTCTCTTTTTCAGCCATGGATATTCACAAAAGGTTGGGATCGCAACCGAAGAACCCACTGAAACACTGGATGTGAACGGCAGCATCCGAATTCGGGAAGGTGCCGGAAGTGGATTGGTACTCATTTCTGATAGTGCTGGAGCAGCGAGTTGGTCCCCTTTATCATCAGCCTGGGACAAGTATATGATTTGTGTCACAGATTATGGAGCGATTTCGGAAGATGGAGAAGATGATACGCAGGCTTTCATTACTGCTTTGGACAGTGCTGCAGCTATCGGTGCGAAAGTATGCGTGCCTCCAGGAATTTTCCAACTGTCATCTACTTTGAGCATTCCGGCAGGAGTCATCATGGAGGGAACAAATCCCGGACATGATCCTCTGATTGCCCCCTACAAAGGATCTGTGTTGGAGTATGCGGGCTCAGATTGGGCAATCAAGATGAGCCAGAGCAATGCAGGACTACGGGATTTGGCGATCAGAGATGCTTCCGGGCAAGCAAAGGGAGGGTTATATATCATGGCCGAAACACATCTGGTCGAGAGTCTACAGTTTTCTCGAATTCAGGTATATGGGTTTGTCAATGGAACCGGGATCTTTCTGGGAGGGAAAAATCAGAAAGGGGTTGCTTATGCCTCTTTTTATGATATTCGGGTTCGAAATGCCAAAATCGGGATTGAGATCAATCCAGAGGCCAGTGGATTTGCCAATGCCAATTCCTTTTATCATGGCGTGATTTCAGGCGGTGGATTTGACTACTGCCTGCTTGTCAAAGGTGGGACCAGAAACGAGTTCATTGGAACAGTGATGGAACCCTATAGCACCAATAAGAGCCACTTGAAAGTTGAAGGAGGACATATTGTTGGACGGGGCATATGGATTGAAGGAAGCCAACAGCCCAAGGATCGCCCATTGATTGAATTTGCTGAAGAAACATCTGGTTCTACAGTCGAGGGAGCCTATGCAGGCGGATTGATCATCAATCGTGGCAGCAACACCATCAAATTCTCTTCCAGCAATTCCCTGGTTGAATCAGATCCTGGTTACAATTTGATTGAGAATCCATTTTTTCTGGGTGTAAGTGGCAATGATATTCCTTCCTGGTTTTTTACCGATCCAGGTATAGCAGTACAGGTTCAGGACCCAGAGCTTCTTCCCAATTTTCATGTTTTGAAACTGAGTATTCCACCAGGAAAAAGGGTCTTCTTTGGGCCAGAAAATAACAGTCTTCCTCAAGCGATGGGGCTGTCAAGAGACTCCTATGCCAACTTTGGTGGATATGTGAAAACTGATCACTCTCATTTTGCTTTTGTAACCTTGAATGCAGATCAGGGAATGATTACTTCCATCCCGCATCGAGCAGATAATGAGTGGCAATTTGTTGGCCTGAGAGGGAAATCTCCTGCTGGAGCGATTACCCCTCGATTCTTCTTTGACAATAGCGCAGGAACAGATTCTGCGGTTGTATATGTGAGTTGTCCGACATTCTCATTTGGCAACAATCTGCCCATACTTGAGGCAAAGCCAATCACCAGTGCCGGTGGCGTCTTCAATGGAGTGATTACACAAGGCATGGAAGAGGTGGTAACCCCTGCTAATCATTTTTTGGTCTTGCCAAAAAAGGGTAATCTCTTTCAATTATCAGGAATTGACTACATCGCAAGAATCAACCATCACGGGCCAGACCGCTTTCCCAAAGGAACCGTCATCACCTTGTTGTTTGAAAATGAAGGCATCACAATCCTGAACACCGTATATATCCAGATGGTCGGTAGTTTTCAATCAACAGAAAATAGTTCACTCTCCCTGGTCTCCCTCGGCAATGGAACCTGGCGTGAGCTTGGACGAAATTTATAAATGATGCAAATCATCGAAGAGAAGGGGAGTAAACAGCGGCAGATTCGCCACACAAAATTCCTATATCCTCATCCCTTTGACGCGACTAGATTTTCACGATTTATCGACATTCATAGGCTTTATTCGAATGTGTAGGAGAAGGTGGCAAACCTTCTCCTTTTGCATTTGATGTCATACATGTTGATTTTGCAACCCTCATCGTGGAATACTCCTTAACCTTCTGATTCCTGCTTATGAAACTGTCTATCATCCTTACAGTATCATTGATCTTCTTGACGCAAATGCTTGTCGGCCAGGAAGCCATTCTTTCTGCTGGGTTTATTTATGAATCAGCTCCCTTTCCCGAATGCCATGCCTCTACCATTGAAGAAACTCCCTCTGGGCTGGTGGCTGCCTGGTTTGGAGGAACTCGGGAGAAAAATCCCGATGTGGGCATTTGGGTGAGTAGACAGGAGGGAGAGAGTTGGTCAGTACCGGTAGAGGTTGCCAATGGTATCCAACATGAAGACAAGCGATATCCGACCTGGAATCCTGTTTTGTTTTATGACAAAGCCAGTCAGCAATTGTTGCTATTTTTCAAAGCCGGTCCAACACCCAGTTCCTGGTGGGGCATGTTGACAGTATCGACAGACGATGGCGCAAGCTGGACAGAAGCACATCGGCTACCGGAGGACATACAAGGTCCTGTGAAAAACAAACCTGTTTTATTAGCAGATGGACGATTGTTGTGTGGGTCCAGCACAGAACATGATGGCTGGAAAGTACAGATGGAGATCACATCGGATCTGGGGAAGAACTGGAAGCTGATCGGACCATTGGAAGGAGAGAACAGTGACAAAGTGATCCAGCCGACCATCCTGATTCATGGTGAGAATCGATATCAAATTCTTTGTCGTACCAAAAAAAGCTCCAAAATTATGCAATCCTGGTCCGAAGATGGAGGCAACAGTTGGCGTCCATTCAGCCAGACCTCTCTTCCCAACCCCAATTCCGGTCTGGATGGGGTTACGCTTGCAGACGGACGCCATCTTCTTGTCTACAACCATACCAAAACCCCCAAGGGAAAATGGGGTGGGCCGCGATCTCCCCTAAATCTCGCAATCTCTGATGATGGGATCTTGTGGAAGGCTGTAGCCAAACTGGAAACAGCACCTGGTGAATATTCGTATCCGGCAGTCATACAAGCTTCTGATGGCAAAATTCATGTCACCTACACCTGGAAAAGAGAACGGATCAAGCATGTCGTGCTTGATCCTGGGAAGTTGGGAGGACACCCCATGCCAGATGGGGAATGGGTGGACTAATGTCCAAAGATGAGCTCGGAGGATTTGGAAAAGATCCCGATACTTCCGGCAAGCCTTCAGGGATGAATCACTCCACTCGAACAAACCTGGCTACATAAAGATGCATGGGGGTAAATACCTTGAGGAAATAGCTCCCTTGATTGAGTTCTTTCACAGAAAGACTGCTCGACATAGCCATTGTCTGCTCTAGTACCACCTGCCCCTTCAGATTGATTACCTGAATTCTTTCTATCATTTCTCCTTCCAGATCAATTCCCAAAACATCTTGCACAGGATTGGGATAGACGGTCAAGCTTCGAATAGGCAAGCCAGAATTGATAGAAGTAAGCGTAGGAAGAGAATCAGGAAAACTAGCCATAACCCCCTCAATAGACTGATCTGAATAGACGACATCTGGCAGCCCATCCCCGTCCAGATCAGATGATTCAAGGTCAGTAATGATGTGGAGTTCATGATCCGATACATCAGAGATTTCCATTAAATTTCCATTCAAGGGATTCGGAAGGAGTCCTTTTCGCACAGATGCTTGTCCATTTTTTTGAGTAGAAAAATAAACAAGATGAGAGCCATCTGGGTTTTGGTCGATGCTGATGTTTGTTACTTTGGCATTCTCTCTTAGGACGACTCGCTGCGAAAACCCCCCTTGTTGATTGTTGATAAACGCAACAATGTCCACGGGCTCCGTTGGGGCCGGATCATCTAAAAAATAACTGACTAGGAGATCAGGCCAGCTGTCTCCATTCAATTCGACTACTTCAATATCTGAAGGGATCGTATAAGGACCGAGTAGCATCGGATTCTCAAACTTGACACCCGTAAACCAATCAATGCATACCCCATCTAATCCGGAACTCCCGATGGAAGCAATATCCAAATCTCCATCTTTGTCAAAATCAACAAAAAGGGTTTTAAAAGGGTTGCTTAGACCATTGGGGATGAGTTGACTGAAGACGCTTGGATTCGTGATATTCGGCCGATAAAATAGCTTTCCCTCATCTGGCAGGCAAAAGACCATATCCATATTGCCATCATTGTTTACATCATCCACAGCCAGATTCTCTACCTGACCTACAGAGTCCTTCACCAAATGAAATACCCATTTCGACCATGGATCTTCATTTTCCAACCAGAAGACGGTTTCTGAATATTTGGCTGTTCCAGCAAGGTCGATGTCCGTATCACCATCAATATCTATCGCCACGAGATCCCATAATCCTTTTAGCGGCCGATCTGCTTCGATGGGAATGGTGATGGGCAAGAAGTTGCCTGTTCCATCATTTCGAAATCCAAGAATGTGTTCATCATCCCGTTTTTTCTGAATGATACTGCCAGATGCCAGAGCAAGAATATCGATGTCTCCATCCTTATCAATGTCCACATTGAGTACAGATTGAAGCTTGGTTGGGCGATGCGCGATGCCATTGAATCGTATTTCATTGGCTTGCCCGATGATAGTTCCAGTCCCGGCCCAGGACCAACCCAGGATGGCATCTGTGAAATTATTTCGTCTACCTGAAAATAGAAGATTTCCGCCAGGATACCCATGTCCTTTGACCATGGACAATTTTTGAACATCCATATACATCATGGTGTCATTGAACTGGGCGATATCGGGCCAATCATTGAGGTAACTATATAAGGTCATTGTATTCTTGTTAAATGCAAGAAGATCTTCCCAGCCATCCTGATTCAGGTCCGTGAGGAAGCCCCCTCCGTGAACACCTTCTGCAAATAAGTGTGCATCTTCATGTAGACTATCGACAGTTTTTCTGTACAGATCAGGAGAAGGACCAGTCGCTTCAAAAAACAAAATATCCTTGACCCCATCTTTGTCAATGTCGTGTATCATAATATCTTCCCGGGCAGCATATATGCCATATAAATCATTCCCCAATGAAAAATTAGCCTGTCCATCATTCCAAAAAACAGCAGAGCCACCATTGGGACTGTTGGACCCACCTGTTACCAAATCCAGGTCTCCATCCATGTCCAGGTCATCTGCTTCAATCACCGAAGCATTGGGAACATTGGTAGCAAGGGCATGTTTGGAGAAAGACCCACTGGCATGGTTGAGATACATCAGCAGGGTATCCCCAAGCAGAGCAACAGCGATCACATCGGTCAATCCATCTTTGTTAAAATCTCCCGTAACTGCCTGAAGAAAACCCTTGTTGTCATCAATGACATTCGCTGGACCCTGCATAAAGCTATCTCCAGTTGTCCAGATCAATTTTCCTGATTGACCAGGATCTACTGTACAAATTAGGATGTCATCGATCCCATTGTTATCAAAATCGGCAATATCAATGTCTCTGGGATTTCGGATAATTGGCCAGTCTCCCGGCAGAGAAGGTACCATAGGAAGCCAAAAGGTCCCCATATTTTGGTACCACATAATTTCATCGTCATTATTGGACACAATATCCATATTACCATCCCTGTCCACATCATGTGGGATCGCTAACCAGGAAAGCTTATCGCTATTGTTGAGGTTGTGATGCTGAAAATCCTGAGAATGAAGAGAGGTAGCGAGGGCCAAAGAGAGTGCCCATACTGTGAATGTAAATCGTCTGAAGTTCATGCTGTTTTTTGCTTGATGAATACTTATTTCCTGATGAATCGGAAAAGGGCAGGTCTGATCAAGCCTTGAGGCAGGATTTTTTTGAAAAAAAAAGAGAATGTCCTAATTTTTCCACCTATGAAGCTGATTTGGGGATCTGGAAAGCGTGAAAAACAGTTGTCAGACCAACAACTGATTGAACAGATTCTTGCGGGAGGTCGGAATCGGGAAGCTGCTATTGTTCAGTTACATCAGGCAAATCTGGGCTTTATTACAAAATCTCAAAAGGTCTTGGGAATAAAACGGGAGGATGCCCTGGATGTGTACACAGATGCTGTCCTTGTGGTAGCGGAGAGAATTCAAGGAGGTGGGTTTCAGTTGAGTGGAAAATTGAGCACATTCCTCTATCGGATTTTTTGGAATAAATGTATTGATCAACGTCGGAAAAAATCGATTCATGAAGTGAAAGAGGATTGGGAATCGATGTTTTCAGGCATGAGAACAGAAGAAAAAGACCTCCTTGAGCAGATCATTGATTTGGAACGCTTTCAACTAGTGATGCGCCAACTCGAATCCCTGGGAGAGTCCTGTAGGCAATTGATTTACCTGGGAAAATACCTGGAATATAGTCCTGCTGAACTGGCAGAGGCACTTGGATTGGCAAATGGGAAAAGTGCTTCCAGTCGCTTGCACCAGTGCATGGGACGACTGCGGAAATTATTAGGGCTGAATAACTGAGCAGAATATGGACGAAGACTTGAAACAAGAGATCGAATCCTTTTTGAACGGAGAAGGCACTGAAGCAGAACGAACTGATTTCATGGATCGATTGAAACATGATGAAGAGATCCGCGCTTATGTGCAGGAAATCGGCTTGATGGAACATGCTGCAAAGATGATTGGGCGACAAGAAATGAAACGACAGCTCATCGAACAGACTCAGGCAAATTCTGTCTCTGCACCTATTTGGAAGCGTCCTGTTGTTCTTGTTGCAGCAGTTGCAGCGGTATTGATGTTAGTTATGTTGGCTGGAATGTGGGATCGGATCTTTCCACCCACTCCAGATGAATTGTATTCAAAATATTTTGAGATGGAACCACCAGGCAGTCTTCGGAATGATGGACATACGACCTGGAATGAAGCAATGGAAGCCTATACGAGGCAGGATATCCAGGAAGCCAGAACCGTATTGATTGCTTTAACAGAGGATAGTAGCTTGGTTTATCGCCAGCGAGCCTATCTGTATATGGGTATTTGTGAGATGCTTCTCGATAATGATCTCTCTGCCTTGAGTTACTTCCAACAGATCCCGGAGGTTCACCTTTTCTACCCAAAAGCTCATTGGTATCAGGCTCTGGTGTATCTTCGACTTCAGGACCTACCTTCAGCGAGGAAGGTGTTGGAGCAAATCAGGGAAGATTCTGGTCATCCCAAACAAAAAGAAGCAGTAGCTTTGTTAGAAGAATTGCCCGAGTAAGAAATTCGAACCTGAACGTATTCAGTCTCTGTATGAACATACGATCCCTGCCCTTATTTTTTCGACATTTTCCTCATAAACGATAAGAAACTCAGCCCTTCACGATCCGAAAAAACCGATGCCTCGATCCAGATTGACTTACCACCACATACACACCTTCAGACAAAACTGAAGACGCCGGCTTTACCTCATACAGGCCAGATCCGATCCACCTACAACACCTGTTAAGACAACAACAAGCGATCCTCAAAAGGATTAGACCAGAATACAACCGTAGCTTGGGCTATTGCTTTGTTTACGCTATTTCTCTTAGGATTTGCATAAAAGAATCTTGAGGCAAAGCATTGATGAAATCGGCTATGTTTTTCAATTCCAGATAATGATTCTCCATTCCCGGAGTCGGATAGGTATAAGTAAAATTTCTGTGTCGCCAAAAACTCATGGCTGCTGCTGCATACACTGTAAAGGGCTGCAGAGCCTGTTGTTCTTCTTGTGTCAGGCAAATTTCCTGCACATATCCACTCAACAAATGAGACACCTTTTCAAGGTTGATGTGTTGTTCTTCTTTGCACAGACCAATAATTGCCATCCCGACATCAAACATTCGATAATAATATGCTGCTTCTTCAAAATCCATGATATGAACCTTGCATGCCTCCTTTTGCACAATCACATTGCTATAGAAAATATCACTATGAATCAAACTTTTGGGAATCGTGCCAGTCAGATATGGCCTTATTTGATCTTTTATCCTTGACAGCCATTTGTGAAAAGTGGAATTTGCAGCGTAGTGTATAATTTGATCAAAGCACTCTATCCCATAGCCTAGTTTTTGCGGCAGGTATTCCGGGGCATCAATGTGATGAAGCTGACCCATTTGCACGCCAATCTGTTCTAATAAATCATGCGATAAGTCCTGGACAATCGTTCCTTCCAAATATGATTTGAGGATGACAGGTTTGCCTTTATACAAGATAACAGCCTCCTTGTCTTTGTTGCGAATAATTTGTGATGTTAAAAAACCATTGTTATTCAGATGTTCAAGCAGCAGACATAGGTTCAGGGTTTCCGTCCGGGATTTTTGCTCGCATATCGTCAATACATATGTTCCTGATTCTGAAGCAATCAGGTAATTTGTATTCTCAGAGCCACCACTCAATAGGCTAAAAGAGAGGACGTCTTCGATGTTGAATTGTTTTGCCAACCCTACTATCATGTCTTTATCTAGTTCAGTATAAGGCATCATTTATGTCTTTGCTTCCTGGGTCAACTCCCAATTCATTTCCATGGCCTGTATTAAGGCTTCTTCTAAATGAGAATGGTCACATAGATACACTTTTTCACACATGTGCTTTGCCTCTTCAATGGAAGGATGCAAGGCAGCTTCAGGTAGTTGCGCTGATCCCAGGGCCTGCTTGATACTCTTTGGAAACTTTGCAGGATGAGCTGTAGCGAGGCAAATCATTTTCCCTTCCCCCAATTTGTCTTGTACATTCTCCAATGCGACCAGAGCTACGGCCCCATGTGGATCGAGTACATATGTTTCTGCTTCATAGATGGTTTTGATCATCTCAAGTGTTTCTTTGTCAGAAGCGCTGTAGGATAGAAAATTGTTGCTGTAGAGCCTAAGAGTTTCTGCGTCAAAGGTGACGATACCTGACTGCTTAAATTCCTCCTTCCAATGCTTTATTTTTGAACTATCTCCATCCGCACAAAAATATAAATACCTCCAAAAGTTATATGGAATGAGAATGTCAATCGCAGAGGATTCGGTTTCAACTATTTCTTTTTTCAAAAAAACTCCCTCAGAAAAAATCCGGTGTAGACAGGCATTTTCATTATTTGCTGCAATCAAAGTCGTAATAGGTAAGCCCATTTTTCGTGCTAATGCTCCTGCACATACATTTCCAAATCCTCCTGATGGAACAGCCATGTGTATCCGTTCACCGATGGTCTCAACGATTTGAAAGTAACCATAAAAATAATGCACCATTTGCATCATGATCCGGCCCCAGTTAATAGAGTTTACACTGGACAAATTCAGTTTTTCTTTGAACGGTTTATTGGCATATAAACTAGCGATGACCAAATCCAAATCATCGCCACCATCGGGACAATTCGCTACACCAACCGGATGAATATTGGCATGAGGCAGTGTGGTCATTTGCCGTTCCTGTTCCTCTGTAATCATATTTTTGGGATACAAGACCCAGGCATCCAAATTGGATTTCCCTGCTGCAAAATAGGCAGTAGCCGGGCCGGTATCTCCAGTTGTAGCAACTACGATTGTCAGGTGTTGCTTTTTTCTTTCCAGGAAAAAATTGACCAGGTTGACCAGAAATGCCAATCCTATATCTTTGAAAGAAATTGTTGGGCCATAAAACAATTCCATGATGTAGGTATCCTTTTTTGATTGCAATGGATACAATGGAATGATTTCCTCTTTTTCAAAAGGGGCATAAGCCTCTCGCAAGATGTGTTTTAATTCCTTTTCGGAGATAATGGACCGGTCAATAAATAGTGATAAGATCTCAAAAGCCAGGTCCAGATAGTCCAGATCTTTCCAGGCATTCAATTGCTGGATTGAAATGTCAGGCAATCGTTCTGGCACATATAAGCCACCATCTACTGCGAACCCATCCAAAATGGCAGTTTCAAAATCTACAGGGCTTCCCCCTCCTGTATTGCTGATGTATCTGAGCATCACCTTTTTTTGCTGTTGAACTGTTATTTTCTCACCTTATATATTTCCATTTCTGCGGGAGTCATCATATGGATTTCTTCAGCAGGAGCGGCTTCCAGGGTGTACCAATAAAATTCAATTGGCACACCGACCTTTTTATAAAAATCCAGATATTTTTCATGCACAGGATCATCTTTGGGCACTTCAATTGCCGGTACAGCACCTCCGCCCCAGGAATGGACACCCAATTTGGCCCCCACTTCCACAATGCGTTTTTTGCCGCATAGAAAGAAATCAGTGCCGCCTGAAGCAACGACACTGCGCGCATTCAGTTTCGTCGTCAGTCCCATTTTGTTTACATATAATGCTGCCCTTAAATTTGCCTCATCGTCAATCGAACCAGGTACGGTGATCATTTCGATGGTATCCACTTCGGGATGATCAAAAAAAAGTTGCAGAACCTTTGTGGGTAAGGCGGCAGTAATGACGCCCTTCATAAAAGCTGTCTTGCCACTTACTGAAAATTGTATAGGGGTATTGTCTGCCATCATAAATTCATACGCTTCTTCTTTGCTCACTTTCCCATTTCTGTCAGCATCCCATTCTTCATACCTTCCTCGCTTTTCTTCGGCGATGTTTTTCAATTCAATCTCATTTGTGGCTTTATGCTCCAAAAACAAGTTTGCAATCCGTTCATGAATTTCCTCTTCACTTGCAAGAAGCGCATCCTCAACATCAAAAGAGGTCATTTCATCTAGTGAAACAAGACCATCCGTATCGGTATCCATCATTTCAGCAAAATCGCTCATGTCATCACTGAGTTCTTGTATCTCCACTTTCCCGTCTTGATTTACATCGAATTCCTCAAACATTTCCTTCAATTCAGCTTCCTCTTCTTCTTTCATTTCAGCTGCCATTGTTGATATGTCATGTATCGACAATTCATTTCCATGTTCTTTTTGCAACACCATCAAGGCATCAAAAGCTTCAAAGGGATTGATCATTCCATCTGAATTGGAGTCAAGAATTGTTAGGTCAGATTCATTGTCCAAAGCATGAATATTATTAGATGGATTGCAGGAAAGCAAACTCCCCAATACGATTACGTAGGAAAATAGAGGGATATTTTTTTTCATTTTACATGCTGTTTTTATGAGTTAAATAGACTGCAACCGCGATCATGATGTCCTGCACGGCGACCCCGGTTAAATCAACTACAGAAATCTGCCCTTCATTTTTTCTCTGCAAGGCAGCATCCTGAATAGCAGTTCCCAATTCGACTATTTTGTTGTCCACATTCACTCCATCCTGCATTGCACGAAATATTTCCCCTCTGCTTTTACTTTGTGGAATACTATCTGAAATAACTAAGTCGGCTCTTTTCAAAATGGCACTCTCCAGTTCTTGTTTTTTATGGGTATCCGAGCCTACGGCAGTAAGGTGAGTGCCGGGCAGAATATCTTCTGAAAAAAGAAGCGGTGATTCAGCAGGCGTCGTCGTAACAATTACATTGCAATGCTGAGCAAGCTCGGCTGGTGTTGCGGCAATAGTCACCTGAAAATCGGCGCCCATGTCATGTTTAAATGTTTCAGCATTTTTGGTATTCCTTCCCCAAACCCAAACAGTATTGCAAGCCACGATAGGTTCTAAATATTTCAGTTGTAATCGGGCTTGAATACCTGTTCCTATAATTCCAATGGCCTTTACCTGTTTGGGTGCGAAATACTTTGCTGCTAGGGCACCTGCCGCAGCCGTTCTTATATCAGTAAGCATGCCTTCATCCAGTAAAACGGCAACAGGTTCACCAGTTTTTTGACTAAACACCAGCATCAATCCCTGGCTGGAAGACAGCCCTAATTTGGGATTGTCATAAAAACCCGTAGCAATCTTGATCACAAAATAGTCGTCGTCCTTGATGTATCCATATTTGATATGGGCATCGCCGTTTTCCTTTTCAAAAAGCAATTCACCAACGGAAGGGACAACAGTCTTCCCATTGCTATAATCAATGAATCCTTTTTCCATGGCCGCCAGCACATCGAGCTGCTTGACGATGGCCTGAATCTCATGCTTGTTGATAATCGTTGCCATATTGCATTAAATGTTGTTGTCTATAAATGGAGATGATTATTTCGAATAAACCCTCTTGGGGGACATCTTGGAATGCGCTCAACTTCTTGGGGTAAATCAAGAAATGCTTCTCTCGAACAGTTCATTTCCGTATACATTAAGCCTTTTGGTTTGGGTTAAGCTGTTCGGTTCCCCCAACTTTTTGAGCGCATTCGACATCTTGCATCAAAAAAACTCCGCATACCCTTCCAACGCTTTGTTGATTAAGGTATGCGGAGTTTTTCCACAATCGGACTTAATCCGTTTTTCCAATGTCTTCCTTAATGCTGAAAAACGGAGGCTGAAAAATTAATAAAAATTTCGGATAAGTATTTGGACAAATTTACATTTGACAATCATGCTCCACCCTCTCGCTCTCCCGCCAGCGGGAGACATCAGCCCACAAGGCCAGAAATCAACGATTTCCCCCTTCAGAGGGGATTGGGGGTGGAACAAGATCCTACAATTTAATTGTGTCCCCGTAAGTAGGGAGACAATTTTGAATGAAGAATTATGAATGCTGAATGTGCTGTCAGACAGCGAGTTATCAGATTTTTTTATGTTTAATTTTGTCCGCCCACTTACTTACTTCTAAGTTTAGCTTTTCTTGGGCGCATGCTCCAGATGATTAACCCACTTGCAAGCATCAGAAGTAAGCCAATCCAAATCAGATTCGAAAAATCTCTCCTGAAGGTCAAGGGGGCTGAATCGCCAGAGATATGCCAGGCGGCCCAGTAAAAAGGATGATTGAATTCGCCTGAATGGATCAACTCCAATTGAGCCTGCTGAAGAGCGGCATCCTTGGATACTCCCTCTTTGAGCTGTTGATAAAATATTGTCATGATCTTCGCAGTAGATCGATCATTGACAGGCCAGAAAGAGGCCAACACAGAAGCTGCTCCTGCATGCTGGAACGCCCAGGACAAGCTGATTACACCCTCTCCTTTTTCCCATTGTCCTGATCCCGTTCCACAACCAGACAAAACGACCATTTGCCTGGAGAGTGAGGTTTGTGTGATCTCATGAATATGAAGGGCTCCTTCCAGAGGCACATGTTCTTCAGTAGGATGGAACCAGAGATTGGAATTCATTGGATCTTCGGGATTATTTTCGGCATGCATCGCCAGATGCAAAATGTCAGAGCTTGATGAATTCTGAATAAAAGCGGCCTCAGTTGCCGCAGAACCTAAAAAAATATCAGCTCCAAACAATTGCTTGAGTGTCTGGACTTCTTCAATAGAGTAGGGGAGGGGCTGCCTCGCTCCATTTCGCAAGGTCCAGATTTCTTGCTCTGATTTTTCCTCTGGCGCAAATCCAACAATCCTGGCAGAAGAGGAAAGGTGCTGGGGCCTCCCATTCAATGAATAACGAAAACTGATCAGGTGATGTTTGAGGAAGTAAGAAAGCTCGCTATAAGAACCAACAGAATCTTCCTGCAAGGAAGGTAACAACAATCCCATCGGGAATTGGTGTAAGGGGCCATCAGGAACAATGCAGACACGATGTGGAAACCTGAGTGAATCCATCAATAAAACATATGCAGAATGAGAGTTGGTCGCAAAGGATCTCAAAACTTTTGAATTTCGGGCCTGCGTTTCAATCAATCGGTCATCAGTCCACCAGTCTTCGAGGCGAGCAAGTATTTGTTCAAGGGAGTCCCGCTGTCCCAAAGAGGAAAAAGAGATGTTCCCTTGATGTACAAAGAAGCGATAGGTTGATTGTTTCCCCCAAAAAAACTCGATATATGCTTCAGAAGAAGATTGATCAGGAAGCAAATCTACAGCATTTGTAGGGAAGCGCTGGAACATCAGTTCATGATAGGCAGGATTGGCTTTGGCGACCTCCCTAAGCAATGAATCCTTTGTTCTATTGGACAGAAAGATTTGCTCTTGCCATGACTGCGTGACAGGGGTAGAGAGTTCTGTTTTTTCAGTCTTTAATTGTGCAGTCAGGTAAGCAATTTTGGCCATTAGGAATTGTAATTGCTGATTGATCCGTTCACCCACAACAGATTGTGCATGCTGTTTTTTCCAGGCCTGTCTAAGTCTGGACGCCCTACTTTGTTCGGAGTAGATCAAGGCTTGCCAACAAGCAGAAGAGTCTTTTGTCTCCTGATAAGCCAGATATTCTGCTTCAATTGCGGACTCAAATAACTGATGAAATTGCGCATGTAGAATTCGATAAGAGTCAGCTGATTCCCAATTTTGTTGGAGAATGTCCAGACAGATAAAACTTCGTAGAAAAACTTGTCGGGCAAGGCTAAGATCTTCGGCCCTGTGCCTCTGATGGTAACGATGAAGAAGCGACTTTCCCAATTGCCCCAGACTCAGAGGAAGTTCGACTGGAAAGACTTTTTCCTGAATATCCGAAGCCAAGCATGTCTGAACAGAGTTGTGAATCTTCAAGGACAACAATGCCTGCTCGCTAGCGTTGACTGCCTGATTCCATTGTTTCATCTGTTGATATACTCCGGCCATTTGCATCCATAATGCTGAACGCTCAGCTGGTGAGGGAGCAGCTTGACCTGATGAGAACTCCAATGCTTGTTGATACAATTGGATTGCATCCTGATGGGCTTCCTCTTTCTCGTAAAACTGCCCCAGATTTTTTAGGACAATGAAATGGGCATAAGGAGCATTGAGATGTTCTTGCATCAATTTTTGTGCTTCTATGAGGGCCTTTTGAGCCTCTTTACGACGATTTTGGTTTTGCAAAGCCATGCCAATGTTAGACAGTGTCATGGCATAGGCTGGGCTGGCAGGAGCGTGAAGCCTGTGTATGTCCAGAGATTGTTTGAGATAGGCCAGATGAAGAGAATCCTGCGCCATTTTTTCACTGACTGCAGCCAGATTTTGATAACATCTTCCAACAAAAGGATGCTTAGGCCCTAGTTTTCCTTCAAAAGCATGTTTTGCCTGGAGAAAATAGGCATGAGAAGATTCAAAATCGCCCAGCCTGAACAAGACATGGCCAACATTAAACAGATTTGCTGCGGTTTCGATGTGGTGAAGTCCCTCATAGGCCAAAGAACGCTCAGCAGCTTCCTGGAACTGTTGGCGTGCGGAATGGAGATCTCCGAGCTGATCATAACAATTGCCGAGTAGTCTGGCAATTTTTGCATAATATCCCAAGGGTTGGGTAGGGACTGTCGAATTCAAGAGATCAAACGCCTGTTGGCCAACCTCTATGGCTCGAAGCAAGTCATTGTTCATACGCAATGCCTGAGCTTTTTGAAGCAGATATATAGCCATCTCCGGATGAGCTGGTCCATAAAAAGCTTCTGCTTGCTGATAGAGTTCATCTGCTATCTGGAGTCGCTTTTTGGGTTGACTCAATGCTGTACTTTCCAGCCGGAGACGCAAGCGCTTTATGCCAATGGTGCCTGTCATGTTTCCCAATTGTTTGCCAGAAATCCGAACACTGTCTGGAAGAGAGCTTGTCAACTGCATCCATTCTTCGATCAAGGCTTTGCGGTCTCTGATCGGAAGCGCATTGATCTTGCCAATCAGGACAGCCTGTTGCTGTAGGAGGCTGAGTCTACTGTCCTGACTCATCTGATCATAGCATGTCAAGGATCGACCAGCATCGTTCATGCGCAGATATGTATTGCACTGCTGCCACTCTAGCTCAAACTGCATGGCTTGATTGGGACCCTGGCGTGCAATTTTGATTCCTTTGTCAAAGTACTCCATGGCCTCACTCCAACGGTTTTTGTCCATACCCCCGATCCATTTTCCAGTTTGGAGGTAGAGATCTGCCCAGATCGAATCATCTGCTGCAATATGAGTGTGGGCGGTTGGGAGTAATTGTTCCCAATTTGTGTGACAACTACTGATGAAAAAATTGGTCGGGCATAGACGAAATTGCTGAAGTTGTTGGGCAATTTCCTGGCGGACGGTTTCAGATGTTGGCTGACTATTGCCTGTAATCCAACTGATCAGCAGAAGGATTACCAGATACCTATATAGAAAACGCACTTTCACAGGGGAAAAGATACTGAATTCTGATAAGAGACTGTTTTGGAATCTGTGCTGAGAATGTTTAGGGCGTATTTTTTTCTCAGACAAGGCTCCTTTTTGTTCTCATAGTGGTGCTATAGGAACAAAAAAAGCCGCCGGATGAGGAAAAAAGACGCATACAAAAAATAAGTGCTAGATGTTCAAACAGTCTCTAAAGTAGACCTTTTTAAAGAATCCTCGTTAATATTCCTGAAGCTTTTATCTTTGTAAAAACATTCAAACCAGAGGCAAGGAGAACTACATGAATACTTTTAGCATTTTCCCCCGAAAAATATATTCCCCCATAATCTTGGTGAGCCTGATTGCAGTTTTGGGCCTCAGTGGCTGTAAGCCGGAACCACCTGCTCCAGAACTTGAGGTGCCTAGCAGTTATGTTTTCACCAGAGATGGGGGGTTGACCGTGAGATTCGGAGACGTCCTGGAGCAGCTGAATATGCTGGAAGAGATGAGTGCATATATGGCTGAGACAGAGCGACTCAATGGAGACATTGAGGGAGATCGATTAACAGCAATGTTCAGGAATGGAATTGGAGCAGATTTTCAGGAAACCTACAACAAAAGCCTCCTGAGCAAAACACATCCGGATGCCAGTGATATGCTTCAACTCTGGATGGAAGAGATGGGAGAGGCAAGTGTCTGGCAACGGGAAGCAAAAGAAGGCCAATCAGGATTTTTGAGCGAAACATATGGGACTGGTGCAATCGCCAATTCAGAGCATTTGGGATATTTGGTCAATGAAAATGGGGTCGTGTACCAACAAATCATTGAAATTGGCCTGATGGGGGCTGTGTTCTTTCATCAGGCAATGGAAAACCATTTGACAAAGGGGAACATGGGGACTACAGGAAATGATGAGCGAGTCGAAACCTTCTTTTATACACAAATGGAACATGAGTTTGACGCAGCATTTGGGTATTTCGGCGTGCCTCTGGATTATCCCCTTGGATCAGAATTCACCAGATTTTGGGGAAGAATGATGGACGAATTAAGTGTTGGTTCCAATTCTGGAAGATTTGCCTTTTCTTCCCTCTCCACAGATATGATGACATCCTTTCTGCGTGGACGGGCTGCTATCTCTCAGCAGATGTACAGCATTCGCGATGAAGAAATCATCAATATTGCTGATCAATGGAATCTCGTTATTGGTGGTACTGCCGCTGATTTGCTAGAGCAGTCAAAGTCGACCAAGAATGTCAAGCCCTATGAAAAACATCATGCGTTGTCTGGAGCTATTGCCTGTCTGATGTCCCTCACCTATCATGAAGGAATTTCTAGTAAAGCAGCGCCTTCAGTAGATCTTAGCAAAATAGATGAGGCGCTTCAAATGATTGGCCTGGAAACCAATCTATGGCAAATTACTGATGAGGAAATTGAAGGTGTCATCCAGTTGATCATTGGAGCCTATCCTGCGGGAACTTTCGGATAAGCTTTCCCCTATTTCGTTTGACTTCTCCTCTATGCAATCTGACATAGAACTATCCATCATCCTTCCGGCTTATAATGAAGCAGGAATCATTCGGCAAACCCTGGAGAAGGTGTCAGAATCTGTTGAGGGTATTCCCGGAATTGAACTCATTGTGTGTGACAACAATTCAACAGATCAGACGGCAGATATTGCCTTAAAAGCAGGAGCCAAAGTCATTCATGAACCTATCAATCAAATTTCCAGAGCCAGGAATACAGGTGCCAGTATCGCAAAGGGAAAGTGGTTTTTGTTCATTGATGCTGATACGTACCCAGAATCGGAACTGATGCGAGCTGTGATTGAAGGAATCGGTCAGGACAACATGATTGGCTTCGGATCGACAGTCAAAGCCATTGATGGACCCTTATGGGCACGACTCCGTCTGGAACGGCTGAATCCTTCCATGCGATTGTTCAAGTGGACAGGAGGGGCATTCCTGGGATGCGAAGCAGAAGCATTTTCGCAATTGGGGGGGTTCAGCGATAGCTTATATGCTTATGAGGAAATAGAGTTTGTGAGGCGATTGAAAAAATACGGTCGCAAACAAGGGAAGTCATTTACTATTTTTCACAAGCATCCTGTATTCACCTCTGCCAGGAAAGGAGACATTTGGAGCTTTCCGGTTTTGGTTCTGTCCACGCTGTCTGCTTTGATCCTTCTGCTACTCCACTCGATTTTGCCAAGCAAATGGATGAGGAAAACACATCCATTCTTCCTGGGATTCTGGTACAAGCAGAGGAGGGAGTAGAAGCAAAAGGAGACGGGTCCCGTACTCCTTGCAAACGAGTACGGGAATAAAAGTTGGTCAAGATTCAATTAAGCGACGGCTTCTGGCTCTGGTGTTTTGTTGCGGAATGCTGCAAAGAATCCTATCAGCACCACCACAGCAAAAACTGCTGGCACCAACCAGACGCCTGTCCAATCATGTCCACCTCCTTCCACAACATATCTATCCACGATAATGCCGGAGATGTTAGAACCAATGAACATGCCGATTCCATAGGTTGCCAGGGTAATCAGCCCTTGTGCAGAACTTTTGAGGTGTTCGGGCGCTTCTTCATCTACGAATATTTGACCTGTAACAAAGAAGAAATCATAACAAATCCCGTGCAGAATGATGCCCGCCCATAACATCCAGCTACCAGCTTCGACGCCACCGTAAGCAAATAACAGGTATCGGAGTGCCCAGGCAGCCATCCCAATGGTGAGCATCCAGCGAACTCCCAGCCGAGCGAAAAAGAGTGGCATGATCAGAAGAAACAAGGCTTCTGATACCTGCCCAGCTGTCATTCTGCCCGCAGCATTTTCAAAGCCAATCTCATTCAGGAAAGGATTGGCGAATGAATAGTAAAATGCCAAAGGAATACATATCAGAACAGAGGCGATCACAACAGTTGCAAAGCTTCGTTCTTTCATCAGGCCCAAGGCATCCAGGCCAAGAATTTCGCGAATCGTGACCTTCTGGCCGACTGCTTTGGGGGGGGTATGTGGCAAGGTAAAGCTATAGAGCCCCATAACGATGGCAGTCCCGGCAGCAATCACCAAAGGCGTAGTCGTTGGCTCGACTTGCATGAAGCCGATGATCAACCCTACCACGATCCAGCCAATTGTTCCCAGCATGCGGATGGCCGGGAATTGTTTTTTTGTATCTGTCATCTGATTGAATGCCAGGGAATTGGTCAAGGCAATGGTGGGCATAAAAGTCAGATTGTACAGCAATATGAGAATGTAGAAGATGCCATAATCTGTAACGGTCGTCGATAGATACATCAGAATCCCGCCCAGGATGTGGAGAATCCCCAGAATTTTCTCTGAGGCAAAAAACCGATCTGCAATCATTCCGATAAAGAAAGGCGAAATAATCGCTGCAATCGCATTGGTGGCATATACAGCACCGATTTGAAGGCCGGAAAATTCTAGTCCGACAGTCATATAGGTTCCGATGGTCACATACCAGGCTCCCCATACAAAATAGTTGAGGAACATCATGACCGCTAGTTGAGTCCAGGTTTGGGATTTCATAGATGGGAATTGAGAAATTCGTGTGTTGGGTGCTGCATTGGGTATGATGGAATGAGAGTTCCTACTCCCTCAGCTCAATGCTTACAGTATTTTTTCGGATACTTGACCGCTTGTTTTGTCTTTGAGAATGACTTTTTTCCGGCCATCAGGCATGAGTTCTTCCTTGATCAGCCAATGCTGCTCATCATAATTTATGGCTCCGATTCTTTGGGCTTCACCAGTATTGCCTCGCCAGATATCCAGCTGAACAGGCTCCCACCGCTTGCTTTGGGCAGATGTGTAGCAGGCATCCATGATCGCATTGACGACATAGCCATCATAAAAGCTTTCCATGGGAGCCGCCTGTTTGCCCTCAATCGCATCGAACATGTTTTGGAACATATCTGCATAGCCCAGGGCTGCTACTTCATCTCCAACAGGAAAAAGCCAGCCGCTTTGACTTTCAGACTTTTCAGCTACATACCCACTCGTCCCACCACTGGTGAAGATTTCTATTCCCGTTCTCAGCCAATGATTGAGACTGATTGTGCCTTCGGTTCCTGCAACTTCATCCCGCAGGTCCATGCCTCCGCGATAACTCCAACTGACTTCAAACTGACTGATCGCACCTGTTTCATATCGGATCAGACCGATGGCATTGTCTTCTGCTTCAATCGGTTTGACCAAAGTGTCAGCCCAACACATGACCTCAAGTGGTCTGACATCCTTGCCGATGAAATTTCGTCCAATCTCTATACAATGGCAGCCCATATCGATGATGGCACCGCCCCCGCTTTGGCTGGCATCCCAAAACCAGTCGCTATGTGGGCCGGGATGAGCTTCTCGGGAACGCGTCCAGGTGATCTGTCCCAATGCACCACTCTGTACAGTCGCCAATGCTTTGAGCGTTTTTGGGGTATAGCAGAGATCCTCCAGATAGCCGTGAAAGACTCCTGCGCGCTCTACAGCTTCCAGCAATTCTTTGGCCTCCGCAGCATTCATGGCCAGGGGTTTGGTACAAAGGATGCCTTTGCCTGCTTCTATGGCAGCAAGGATCGCTTCTTTATGCAGCACATTGGGCAAGCCAATGACGACAATACTGGTGTCAGGATCATTGATGACGGCATTCATATCCGTTGACCATTTGGGAATGTCCCACTCTTTTGCAAAGGTTTTTGCTCGTTCTTCCCGTCTGGAGTATACGTGATGGACCTGATGCCGACTGATATGTCGATGAAGGGTTTGGGTGTAGAACATCCCAATCAGTCCTGTTCCCAGCATGCTGATCTTATGCATAGTAGTTAGTCTGTTTCGAATAAACAGAATATTTGGCAAAAGTGGAAATAAGAGAAGCTGCTAGCTAAGAAGTATGTGGGAATGAACACAGAGGCACAGAAACACAGAGCATCTTTGATAAAAAGGTGTTATTTTTGAATTACAACCATTACCACTATGTCAGCAAGAGACGAATATCATGACATTGTCAGAACAGCATTAGAGAAAGAAGGATGGACAATTACGCATGACCCATTGACCATCCCTGCCAGGGGATTCACGAACTATCACATTGATATAGGAGCAGAGATGATGTTGGCCGCAGAAAGGAATGGAGAAAAAATTGCTGTTGAAATCAAATCCTTTTTAGGTACATCATTTGCAAATGAATTTCATGCGGCTTTGGGGCAATTTTTAAATTATTTTATTGCCCTTCGAGCCTATGATAAGGATAGGACATTATATATGGCCGTGCCAGAAGATATTTACAAATCATATTTCTTCAACTTACATATGCAAGAGGTTCTTGAAGAATTAGACTTAAGTTTAATTGTATTTGACCCGACGGAAGAGAATATTGTAAAATGGAAAAACTAAAAAAGTATAAAAAAATTGTGGTTCAATTATTTGAAGAACAAGCAGCTATTCGGTCATCAAGAGAGAATATTGAAACCCAGTTTAATAAAGACGAGCAACAGAATCACTTTCAATTGGTGAATATTGGCTGGATGAATCGAGTCAGAGTTTACGGCTGTTTCCTTCACATAGACATCAAACCAGATGGCAAAGTATGGCTGCAACATGACGGGACAGATATAGAGGTTGCCAATATTCTTGTGAAAAGAGGCATCCCCAAAGAGGACATTGTCCTGGCCTTCCATCCCGAACGGTTGCGACACCATACTGGTTTTGCCATCTCATAGGTGAGTGTCCTATGCTTTGATTACTTCCATCACATAGCGGAATCCGAGCCAGGGTTGTGGTCCTTTGTAAGATTTCTGATGATTGATATTGAGGAAATAGGCTGTGTGGTACCAACTTCCTCCCTTGCTGATGCCTTTTGTCTCAATCATTTCTGCTACATTTCCTGCCATATTCAGCATGCCGAATCCATTGGAGGGATAGACATGAGCAGGAGATGTGAACTCGAAGCTGTCTCCACTATAGTTGAAAGGTGATTTGGTGGGATCTACAAGTGTTAACTCCCCTTCCTCTGTTTCATAAAAGGCATCCTGTCGAATGGTCTTGAAGTTTGCCAGATACTTGCCTTTTACATCTTTGTATTGTTTGAAAAATCCTTTGGCTGCTTTTGGATTGGATTCCCATGGGAAATTTGCATCTGCATTTCCTCCTCGTGCAGCCAGTTCCCATTCTTCAAGCGTTGGGAGACGAAAACGGACTTGCTCATAGGTACGTGTTTCCTGATTGTTGTAAACCTGCGTCAACCAATCACAATAGGCCTGTGCTTGTTCGTGACTAATATTCACAACCGGGTACATACTAAAGGCCGGATGACTGAAATAGTTCTTTTCCATGGGATCAACATAGGCATTGGGAAGGTTCTGCCATGCACTTTCGACCGGACTCAGTCGCTGTTGATCTTTTGAATCCGCCGGAAAAGAGGCCAAAAACTCCTTGAAGTCGATGTTGCTGACCTCTTCAGGGGCCATGAACACACCTTCGGAGATAGGAAGCATGTATTTATCCAGAGGAGATTTTTTGGAAGAGAAATTAGGCGTCGCAGCAAAACAACAGAAAAACAATCCTGCAAGAAGGAGGGGAGATACGTGAGTTTTCATTGTTTGGGGAATTAGTTGTTCAGAAATTGTCATTCGACATTTCTCTCCTAACTCCAAAAGTCTAATTGGTTACACCGGAATTTTTTCCTGCATTTCTTCCTTGGCTTCCACATATAGCGGCAAGGTAAAACGAAAGGTTGATCCTTCATTTTGTTCTGATTCTACCCATATTTTCCCGCGGTGCAATTCAATGATCTTTTTGCAACTAGCCAGACCAATGCCTGAACCCGGATAGGCAGATCGGGAGTGAAGTCGGCGGAAAATGGAAAAAATCTGTTCCTGATGTTCCTTGGCAATCCCAATGCCATTGTCCCGAACAGAGATCTCGGCATATGGACCAACTGCCTGCCAATCGATGTGTATCAATGGAGGATGGGAGGGTGATTGAAAGGTGAGGGCATTCGAAAGAAGTTGACACATCAACTCTGTGACATCCTTGGTCATTCCTTCAATGGTTGGCAAACTGGCCCAACTGATTTCTGCTTTTGTCTTTATAATCTGATCCCGAAGTAGATGACGGACCTCTTCTACGACATAGCTCATGGAAATAGGTTCAGGTGTTGATCTGTACAAGCCCAATTGTGCATATTGATGGAGATCCCTCACAAATTGATCCATCCTGCTGGATTCAAATTGAATAAAGCTGAGATATTCAAGTTGATCATGACTCAGTTCGGCTGACAACTGTTGGGAGAGCAGGGTAGAAAAACTTCGGATCAGCCGAAGGGATTCTCTCATGTCATGTGCCGTTGCTTGCGCCATGTGTTCAAACTCTTGTTTGGCATGAAGCAAAGAGTTCCTGATTTGATGAGCAGTAGTCTGATCTTGGATCACACCTGTGAACCCGATGATGCGTTGATGAGAATCATACACAGGTCTATAGATTCTTTGCAAATGTCGCTCTCCTAGTTTAGGAAGGCTCAAGGTAATGTTGATGACTTGTTCTTTGCCTTGGAATACCTGCTCAAAGGCTGGGAGAGAATGCTGAAACAATTGTGTTCCAATGATACTCTCCAGCGGAATATCCAATGGGGAATGTGGGGCCAGATTAAACCATTGTCTGAAAACAGGATTCGCCCATTGTATCCGATAGCTGACATCTACAAACAATAAAGCGTCCTTACTTTGTTCTGCGAAGTGAGATTCAATACTTTTGGACACTTGCTCGGGAGGAGAAAGAGGAGATGATATTTGCGTAGATAATCGGATGTTTTTTAACAAAAGAACAGCCGAGATACCTACCGAAAGCAATAGACTTACAGTCAGGATCCAAAACATAAAGGGTCGTTTTCGATTGCTAAGATACGAAACTATTGTGATATTCATGCGAAGAATATTTGATCATTTGCGGTAGGGGAAATGATTTTTGTTCCTGATTATCAATAAGTTATAATATGTTTTGTTTCCGTTTTCTGAATCATGTCTGGGTCTTACTGGTCCTTTATAGCTGTACGCCATCTACCCCTTCTGCTCCATCCCCCACTCCTTCAACTCCCTCATCGACTGAGATGCAAGTACTCCAACTTCCCGATGACCAATTGTATGACAAAGTCTTTGGCGCCCTGCTGGGGTCAGCCATTGGTGATGCGATGGGCGCACCAACAGAAATGTGGTCCCGTCATCAAATGCAAGTAGAATTCGGGCATATCGTTGGCCTGGATTCCATGGTGCGCGAACCATCTGCGGAGGGAATTTGGGACTATAATCTGGAGGCAGGGAGCACCACGGATGACACCCGTTGGAAGGCCTTGATGGTGGATTTTTTTACCGGAACAGGAAAATCTGTTCAAGCCAGACAAGCAGAATTGGATGCCAATGATTTTGCCAGACTTGTCATGAACAGATATGAAAGCGGCATCCACCAACTCAAACAAACAGAGGCTTACGATAGCGAGCCATTTGAAAATCAGATGCGAAAGATGTTATGGCTAAAAGAATGGGCAATGGTGGCCAAGCCTTTTGTAGACAATGATTTGGCTGCTTTTTCGGATGCTCTCAATCGATTTTATGGGGGAGAAATGGTCTGTGCAGGCATGCTGTTCTCTCCAATGGTAGGAGTACTGTATCCAGGAGATCCCTTGTGGGCCTATGAGCAGACCTATGCTATCGACATCTATGACCTTGGCTACGCCAAAGACATCAGTGGACTGACTGCTTCGATGGTAGCAGAGGCCATGCGACCGGGTGCCTCCCAGGATTCTGTGCTTGCAGTGATGCGCCATGTCGATCCCAAAGGCTATTTCAAAAGTCGGCTCGTTGGGAGGAGTGCCTATAAACTTTTTCAGGATGCTCGCTATCTGGTCAATGAGGCTAAATCCATCAATCCCACCGAAGTCCTGAAGAATCCTCCTGTTCAATTGGCTCTTCCGCTCAAAACGGCTGAAGATTCTGTCCGTTACGCCCAGTGGTCGACTGCTTATCAGAAACTGGATCAATATCTCATGCGGTTTCCTTTCCATCCGGCAGAGATTCATTTGATCAACCTCACCGCTATGATGATCTGTGCCTTCGACTTTGAGCGATCCCTGGAATTTGTGATCAATTATGGCCGGGACAATGATACGGTTGGAGCAGTCACCGGAGCTATCCTTGGCGCGTATCATGGGGCCAAAGCCCTGCCGCAGGATCAAGTGAAGCAGGTGTTGGAAGCCAACCAGAAGCTGGGCTTTGACCTGGAAGCCATGGCGCATCGGATGGTTGAGGCGATGGGTGGTTGAAGATTCAGAACTCTTTCCTGACAAATACCCCTGGATTGGCAAAAACCACAAAATCTTTCCCTGCTTGACTCAGGTTGAGGGCTGCGCCAAACTGCCACTTGGTGCGCTCTACTCCAGCTCGTATGCGCTGAAGGCTAAATCGATGATGGCCTTGATGGATGGCACTCAAAATTTCCAGGGAGAAATAGCCTTTCCATTGTTCATTGAGAGATGGGCGATATCGACTGATCACAAAGAGACTCTGAGCGGGAGACTCCTTGATTTCTGTAGAAAGCAGGGCAAACAGCATCCAGGATGATGTATTGTGAATGAAATGAACACCCCCGGCTGCTGTCGTGCCATTGGTGTTTGAGATTGCTCCTAGCAAGGATGGCCCAAATTGATACTTGGTGGTGTAGTTGAGGTAAAAGGCAGAAAAAATATCACTTTGATTGTTATAATTAACAGTGAGGCGGGTTCGGTTAAAAAGGGTCCAGTCATATTGGTTTTGCTTCAATGGCTTGAGCCACTGTACATCCACAAACACCCGCTGCGTTCCAGGCATGAGTTCGATGCTTTGGCTTAGGCCGGGACATTGACTTCCAAGCAGGATCAGCAGGAACAAAGATGGTAGGAATGATTTCATTTTTATTCAGCAAGTTGGCAGAGTCCGGAGGGATCGTTGGCCTAAAGGCCCCCTCCGGGCTCTGCGAGATAAAGGAAGATGCTATTTCTCCAGTAAGTCGACGAGCATATGAGCAGCAGCGGCACCAGAGTTTTGTTGTTGACCGGTAATGAGGTTTCCGTCAGTGATAGCGTAGGAAGAAAATGGGGCTGCCTTCCTATAGGTTGTATTGGGCAGCTTCTTTGCTTCTTCCTCGATGCGATAGGGCTGAATCTTCATCCCCACGGCTTTGTCAGCATATTCCTCCTCCTCATCACAAAAGCCTGTCCAGGTTTTTCCATCCACGAGCAATTTGCCATTAGAAGTTCTGGCTTCTAGCAAGAGAGCGGTGGAATGGCAGACAGATGCACTCGGTTTGTTAGACTCATAGAAGGATACAAAGAGGTTTTCCAGATCTTTATTCCCGCGATATGTATACATGGGACCCTGACCACCTACTAGAAATATGGCATCATAATCCTCGGTATTCACCTCTGTAAACTTGCGGGTATGGGTCAGCATGTTTTTGAACCACTCCTGTTGCATATAGCCCAGAGATATCACATCATGAGCAGAATATCCACTGGCATCAGTTGGATCAGAGTAGGCATCCATTTTGATTTCTCCTCCCTCAGTCGAGACCAATTCGACTTCATATCCTGCTTCCTGAAATACATGAAGGGGATGGGTCAGTTCTGCAGCCCAGAAGCCAATAGGCCAACCTGTCTGTTTGGAAATGGCAGGACTGCTAGCAACCATGAGGATCTTGCCTTTGAAGGGCATGCCGTGTGCATGCACATACTGTTGATCTTCAATGATTGAGGAATTTTGCTGAATGGCGGATTGAGATTTTACTTCATAGCCCAGAAGACCACAGAAAATGATGAGAACAGCTATTGATTTCATTGTGATTTGTTTTATTGATTAACGGTATGGCAAATGTGGGAAGGTATGGTATATTTGTCAATATACTTACCCAAAGTAGAGGTACATACTTTTGGGAAAGTATGCTGATAATCAATAAAATATGCCTGAATTTCTTTACAACAACAAGCTGTACTACAATCCGGTGGAGTTCGCTATGGACAGAATCGGCGGGATGTGGAAAATGCCAATCCTTTGGAGACTCAAGGATCAGATCATGCGCTACAGTGAACTCAAAAGAGACATTCCTCACATTACAGATAAGATGCTCACTACACAATTGCGCCAGTTAGAAGCAGAGGGGTTTCTGCATCGAGAAGTATATCCGGTGGTTCCTCCCAAGGTAGAGTACTCGATCACGGACAAAGGCTTGAGGTGCATTCCGATCATAGATACGATTCGCAATTATGGGATTGACTTAATGAAAGAAGCAGGGATTGAAGAAGGCTAGGGGGATTCTTGTTTCAATTCAAGGTGGTACGATTAAAGGGAATTGACTTTGAAGGAAGTTCTTGTAAGTGGATTAGTTTCAATTCCAGCATGGTACGATTAAAGGAACCTTTTTAGATGGCATCTGAAAGCAAAATACAAGTTTCAATTCCAGCATGGTACGATTAAAGGCGCCTTCACAGCACAAAATGCTCTCGGTTGTCATCCGTTTCAATTCCAGCATGGTACGATTAAAGGGAGAATTTGATCAGCATGATTGGGATGTTTTGTTGTGTTTCAATTCCAGCATGGTACGATTAAAGGGCTACCGTTATTTGATGCAGATGGATTACCGTTGAGTTTCAATTCCAGCATGGTACGATTAAAGGGCGGCGACGGAGATCCAATTGACAGTTTTAGGAAATAGTTTCAATTCCAGCATGGTACGATTAAAGGTCTGATTTGTTAGTCCGGGATTATCCTTTGAAGCGATGTTTCAATTCCAGCATGGTACGATTAAAGGGTTTTTTCTTTATTTCCCTAACCATGCGAAATTTCAGTTTCAATTCCAGCATGGTACGATTAAAGGTGAGAGGCCAGCAAGATGATTTGGGGGATAGTGTTGTTTCAATTCCAGCATGGTACGATTAAAGGCAGGTCATTCAGATCCAAAGGCGATTGATGATTGTGTTTCAATTCCAGTATGGTACGATTAAAGGCCTTTAGTAATCTCTCCCTCGTTGCTTTATTCTCAAGTTTCAATTCCAGTATGGTACGATTAAAGGCGCGCAATCTCTACCATAGACGTGGTCAATAGACACGTTTCAATTCCAGTATGGTACGATTAAAGGGTTGTTGTCTACGAATATAAACTGCCTCTCACCTGTGTTTCAATTCCAGTATGGTACGATTAAAGGGTTATTCCAACAATTGAATCACTGAATTAACACTAGTTTCAATTCCAGTATGGTACGATTAAAGGGAGGGAATGTAGGTGAAGTATTTCTTTTATTTCAGAGTTTCAATTCCAGTATGGTACGATTAAAGGAACGGGAGGGTTATCCTAACATCCGTATTAACCTAGTTTCAATTCCAGTATGTTACGAGTAAAGGAACGGGAGGGTTATCCTAACATCCGTATTA